>JAFGPK010000081.1 GCA_016936235.1 Candidatus Fermentibacteraceae bacterium
CCGGAAATGAGAGATCGTTCTATGAATATGAATGTCTCTACAGCTCTTGCAGCGATGATGCTGATGGCCGGAACGGCATATGCACAGACTTCGGAAGACCTCATGATAAGGGAAGCTGACCTGGTCGACACCTGGCACTACATGTATCCGGAGATGCCCGCGACCACCAGCAGCAGCTGTATGCGGCTGAACGCCGCGGGCAACCCCATGATATGCTACAGGAGAGCTACCGGTTCTGAATCGGGTCTGCATTACACCGAATTCGACGGCTCCTCATGGAACGACGTTACAGTCGACCAGGGGGATTACAACGGTTACGCCTGCAGCATGGAACTCTCTCCCGAAGGATATCCCGTTATCATCTACGGCGATTTCTCTCAAGACGACTTCAGGCATGCATGGTACGACGGGTCGGAGTGGCACAAGGAAGTGTTCTGGGCTGAGGCGGGCAACGGGATGGACATGGCCGTGGACACCCTGGGCAACCTGCACGTGGCCTTCACGGACGATGATGAGAACGATGTCTTCTACGGTTTCCGCGACGCTAGCGGCTGGACCTTCGAGAACATCGGCCATGCGACCACCTGGCCGGTGGCCATTGCCCTGGACGGCGATGGCAATCCCCATGTCATCTGGGAAAACTCCCTTCAGATGATCCACCAATGGCTCGATGGAGGCACCTGGTACTCGGAATCCTACTACATGGGCTATCCCGAATCTCTGAGCATGGCCTTCGGACCCTACGGTGTACTGCATGTAGTCATGAATGGCTCTGACCTGATGCACTTCTGGCGATCGTCTTCCGGATGGCATACCGAGACGGTGGACACCATGGGCGGCATCCCGTGCGACATGGCGGTGGGAGCTGACAACTCCGTCCACATAGCCTACCAGGAGGAGCTCAACGCCGACCTCCGTTACGCCGGGCAGACCGGCTCCGGATGGTACATCGAGGTCATCAGCTGGGAGGGCTTCTGCGGACTGTCCACCAGCATAGTGCTGGATGATTCCTGCAACCCACACATCCTCCACTCCAGGTCCTGCTGGGGCGAGATAATCTGGTGGGGTCCGGAAACCCAGGGCATCGGGGAGGGACAGGAGCTTCCCGCGAGCCGGACATCTCTGCATGTCTCGGCCAATCCCGTGAGAACCTCTGCGATCGTATACCTGAACATCCAGCAAACCGGAGATTACACGGTGTCGGTCTACGACATCTGCGGAAGACTCAGGCAGACCGTCATGGATGGTCATCTGACCGCCGGTGAGCACACGGTGGTCTTCGATCCCGCATCGCTCCCCGAGGGCACGTATTATCTCAGGCTCGCGGGTCAGGGAGTGTCCTGCTCCAAGGCAGCCGTCATCCTCAGGTGACCGGGACAGGCTCCGGCGGGACGCTTTCGCACAGCCCCGGCGACGCAGGTGATCCGTGTTCTCCGGACCCCTAATCGGACCGGCACAGCGATGTATGAGTGTGTGTTGCATCTGTTCAGTTACCTGTGTATTTTAATCACCGAATCGTTGACCGATTTGATCGATGGGGTTATCCAGGCAATGAGGTGGAATAGACTCCGATGCATCTGTCGAAAGGGGCAGCAATGGCTCAATCATCCGATTCAGGACCGTTATCAGCCGGAACCAGGCTCATCACTCTCGTGTCTCTGCCGGCACTTCTATGTTTCTCCGCCGTAGCATACGGGCAGCAGCCGACGGGCGATGACCCGATCACAGTGGTGGTGGCGGAATTACAGGGACCCGACCCTGGGGAGTATCCCGTCACGGAGACTTTCTGCAAGTGGCTGCAGGCCGTCTATTCCGACTATGACAACATCGAAGTGCGAAGGATATCCGAAATGGTTCCCTTCGACAACGTCGACCCATGGTCGGGAGACAGGGCGGGCGGCGAGATCGGTACCCGGGCCGGTGCGGACATCTTCTTCTGGGGGGCGTACCTTGCGGAGGGATTGTACGTACCCGCGTTCCTTGCCTATCAGGTCTGCAGTTCACCGCTGATAGAACCTTACCAGACCATGCAGGTCGCCTTTTTCGACGGCGACTGGAAACTGTCTCTGGATCAGGTCACCCTTGTCGAGACTCCGCCCGATGGCTTCGCTTTTCATGCATACATGGTCCTGGCGTACTACTATCACTACTTCGAAATGGAAGAGGAGGCTATCCGGTACTCGGATCTCGCTCTGGAGTTCATCGATTCCGTTAACCTGGTGGACGCCGCGGGTGTCCACCTGCTGAGGGCGTCTGCGTATCGCAACATCGGAGAGCTGGAACAGGCGCTGGTCTCCATCAATGAGGCCATGCGGATCGACCCGTCCGATTCCGACCTTCTCCTCTCCATGAAACTCCAGATCCAGGACGAGATGGAAGCTGCGGGTATCGCCTCTGCATCCTCAGCAGCCGTTGAAGATATCCCCGAGAGCGCCTACGAATGCCTTTATCTCGCTGTCTCCCTCGATGGTCAGGGAGAATACGAGTCAGCCCTGCTGATGTACGATGCCGCGCTGGAGAGAGCCAATACCGATGAGATGCGCTCAAAGATCTATGTCGACAGATCTCTCTGCAACTCTCTGATGTGGGACTACGATTCAGCCGTAGAGGACGCCCGCCTCGCGGTGGAATACGACCCGGAGAACTTCATGGCTCACCTCAGGATGGGCGAGATGCTGTACGATCTGGGATATTATTCCGAATCCCTGACTTATCTGGACACCGCCGTCGGTCTGACGGAGGAGAGTACCGAGCAGGGCGCCTACGCAAGAAGGACACGGGGCAAGTGCTACGACTTGCTGGGAGACGACCAGTCCGCCATAGCCGACTTCATGGCAGTTGAGAACTCCGGTTACGCCACGCCTGAAGACCACGAAAGAGTCGGCACCATCTACCTGGATATGAGGGAATACGAGAAGGCGCTGGAGGAGCTGGACCTGGCCATCGCCGGACACTACGAAACGTTCATCGGGTACAGGTGCAGGGCTGTATGCCTGGCTCACCTGGGCCGGGATGCCGAGGCAGTGGCTGACGCTGAGAAGGCCGTCGACCTTGATCCCTCCAGTGCCCGGACGTACTGGGCCCTGGGCATCGTACACGCGCTGGCGGGCCGGTACGATGAGGCGCTCACCGCTTACACCACCGCCATCGAGCTGGAGACCTATCCCGAAGACATCGCCGGTTACGCCTACGACAGAGCGCTCATCCTCTATACGACAGGTGACATACTCTCGGCGATCGCGGACCTGGGAACCTGCCTTGAGTGCTACCCCGATGACGAGGATTTCCTGCTGTTCCGCGGGGTGGCCTGGTCCGAGATAGGAGAATACGGCAACGCAAGGGCGGACCTGGAACGATGCATGGAGGTGACCGCAAGCGATTCCCTCAGGCAGGAGATCGCTGAAGCACTGGAGCAGTTACCGGGGGAATGAAGGATCGCCCTATGGGGGCCGTCTGTAACTCCTGAACCCGGGGGAGCGGATGAAGAGGATACTTCTTTCGGTCCTGATGCGATATGCGCTCCCGGGAAGCCGGTTCAGACATATGACCGATCGCAGCATATGTACCTGCTGTCTCAAGTTCCCGCTTTCCTTCCGGGATCGAAAAACATCTTCGTATAATTGTGAAGAATCACTGGTTGAAAGTTCGAGGACTGTATGATGGGGCGCTAGCAGCCGGCTCCCGGAGGCGGACCTTCAGTTTCAAGCTCCTCAGTCACCCTCTACAACAGGGAGCCGTTCGGCTGGGATATCTACGTCACAGTGGAAGATGTGGACAGGGTTGCGGAGATCCCGGTGGGTCCGCTCAGTTGTTGGGCAGTTCCCCGTCGAAGCTGACATCCCAGAGTGCAGGGACGTTACCGTCGTCCTGTCTCGTCCAGGTGACGCCGCCGTCGGTGGTATGGATTATCACACCCTCCGGAGTGCCGTACCCGGACCTGCCCGTCACCCAGGCAGTGCTGGAGTCCAGGGCGCTTATCCTGAGCATGAAGAACCCCTCCGTGCCCGCCGGAACCGTCTGGTATGTCCAGTTCTCTCCGCCGTCGGTAGTCCTCCATACATTGCCGTAATCAAGAACCACCCAGGCATCGTCGGCTGACTGGAGACTGATACCGTTGGCGTCGTTGCCGCTGGCATGCATGGAGTCCGGGGTCACAATCTCCCAGGTCGTCCCGCCGTCAGTGGTCCTGATGATCGTGTAGCCGTGTCCCACAGCCCATACGTTATCCTGGTCCCATGCGGCGATGGAGATGAGAGTATAGCCCTGGAGCAGGGAATCGGCGTGGGGGGTCCATGAAGCGCCGCCGTCGGTGGAATGAAGGATCAGGCCGTCGTTCTCCGTCCCTCCGCAGACCCAGATATCGGAGTTGCTAAGGGGGTATATACCCTGCCAGAAGTTGCCGTTGTATGCCTGGTCGGACACGTCGGTCCAAGTGGATCCGCCGTCATTGGTACGGTATATGGAATTATTGTTTCCTCCAACCCACGAGACGTTCTCGCTCAGGGCTCTGATACAGAGGGTTGCCCTGGGCAGCTGGGCGTCATCCCCAAGACGCTGCCAGTTCTGCCCGCTGTCGGTGGTCCTGATCACCACTCCGTAGCCTTCGCTTATTCCTCCCGCGGCCCATGCCGTGAGGCTGTTCACAGTGGAAACGGAACTGAGTTCGGCCCCGGAGATTGATAGGCTCTCCCCCTGGGCCGACCAGTCGGAGCCGTCCAGAGTATGCAGGATGGTCATCGCTCCGGCGCTGCTCTCGCCGACTATCCATCCATCAATGGCTTCAGGAGATGGTCCGGTGCTGTCCCCTCCCAGGCAGCCTGTGAGGAGCATTGCTGTCATGGCAGCCGCAAGGAGCAAGTGTTTCATGATATCCCGCCCTTTTCAGTTAATGACCGCTTGCATTCTCGCACGTACGTATCGGCTTTCCCTTAATAACATATGCAATCGACAGGACAGGGGAAGACTCCGTAACAGCCGGCTCCTGAGCGGACAGGCGGAAGTTGCGGCCGGGACCGGTGTCCGCGTCTTGCCAGTTCTGTCATATTTTGAGTATTTTATTGAATTGATCGTCTATTCCATAGTAACCGGCCGGAGGAGACAATGGGTACCGATCCGGGGCGTAATCTCTGGGACGAAATCCGC
>JAFGPK010000017.1 GCA_016936235.1 Candidatus Fermentibacteraceae bacterium
CGGTGCGGTGCAGTTCTTCGAGAAGATGGCCGACCGCGGAATACGCCCCATACTTGGAATGGAGGCCTACCTGGCCCATCCTTCCATGGATGACAGGAGCAGGAACGGCAAAAGGTATCACCTGACTCTCATCGTAAGGAACGAGACCGGATACAGGAACCTGTCCAGATTGTCATCGGCCGGCTACATTGACGGGTTCTACTACAAGCCGAGGATAGACAGGGAACTGCTGGCCAGGTACAGCGAGGGACTTCTCATAGGGTCCGCATGCCTTCAGGGGGAGGTTGCCCAGCACCTGCTCTCGGGAAGGAAGAAGAAGGCTGTTGAAACGGTGAGGTTCTACCAGGACCTGGTGGGTGCGGACAACTTCTTCATTGAACTTATGGACCATGGCCTGGCGGACGAGAAGACCGTCCTGCCAAGGCTCGCGGAACTGGCGAAGGAGACCGGTGCACCGGTTGCCGCCACGAACGATGCTCACTACCTGAGGAAATCCGATCACGAGGCCCACGAAGCCCTGCTATGTCTTCAGACCGGCAAGGTTCTTGATGACCCGGGGCGAATGCGGTTCGAAACCCCCGAGTTCTACGTCAAGACACCCATGGAGATGGAGAAGCTCTTCTCCTGGATACCCGAGGCGGTGACTAATACCGTCAGCCTGGCCGAGAAGTGTGAGTATGTGTTAACTCAAGGAGATTTCCTCCTTCCGGAATTCCCTCTGCCCCATGGTGAGGACGGGATGCAGGAATACCTCGCCAAGCTGGCTTATGAGGGTATAGTTAACAGATTGGGCAGGGAGCCCGACAGCCTGGAATCACAGAGACTCGACCATGAACTGAAGATAATTGATGACATGGGCTTCCCCGGCTACTTCCTCATAGTCTCGGAGATAATGCGGTGGGCCAGGTCGAGGGACATTCCTGTCGGTCCCGGAAGAGGCTCGGCTGCCGGTAGCCTTGTATCCTATGCGGTGGATATAACCGACATAAACCCGCTGGACTACGAACTCAGTTTCGAACGTTTCCTCAATCCCGCGCGGAGGGAGATGCCTGACATCGACCTCGATGTCTGCTGCGAGAGGCGGGGCGAGATAATCGAGCATATCATAGACATGTACGGGCGCGAGAACGTCTGCCAGCTCATCACTTTCAGCAGGATACGGAACCGGTCGGTGGTCAGGGATGTGGCAAGGGTCATGGGGCTCAGTGTATCCGAGGGCGACGAGCTGGCCAGACTTGTGGCCTCGGCCCCCGATCCGGACGCCCCCCTTCCGGATGTGGTGAAGAGCGTGCCGGAACTGTCCCGCAGGGTAAGGGAAGAGGAGGAGATCGCCAGGCTTTTCGATTACGGCTATACGCTGGAGAACCTGGCCCGCCACTCGGGGGTGCATGCCGCAGGAGTGATAATCGCACCGGGAAACCTCAGGGACTATGTGCCGCTGTACTCCGCCAGGGAGGGCATCACGACCCAGTACGAGAAGAAGAGCGCCGAGAAGATAGGCCTTCTCAAGCTCGATCTCCTCGGCCTGCGGAACGTGACCATCATTCACAGGGCACAGAAACTCGCCGGAAGGCGGTCCCCCGACCTTGAGGTTACCCGGCTGCCCTTCGACGACAGGGAGACCCTGGAACTCATCGGCAGGGGAGAGACAGCGGGAGTCTTCCAGCTGGAGAGCTCGGGCATGAGGGACGCTCTCCGAAAGATAGACGTGACCTCCTTCGACGATATAATCGCGGCGGTGGCGATCTTCCGGCCGGGGTCCATGGACATGATAGACCTCTACGGCCAGAACAAGCGGGGAGTGCTGTCCGGCGATCCGAATTTCAGGGTGAGCTATGTCCACCCCGACCTGGAGGAAGTCCTCGCGTCCACATACGGGGTCATCATCTACCAGGAACAGGTCATGAGGATAGCCAATCTCCTTGCCGGCATGTCCATGGCGGAAGCGGACACTCTCAGATGGGCAATGTCGAGGAAGAACCCCGAGGTCATGGCGCAGATGCGGGACAAGTTCATCTCCGGAGCCGTACAGAGGGGCGTTAACAAAAAGACGGCGAAGAGCGTATTCGACCTTATAGAGAAATTTGCGGGTTACGGGTTCAACAAGTCCCATGCCGTGTGCTATGCAGCCCTGGCCTACTGGACTGCATGGCTCAAAGTCCATTATCCCGCGGAATTCCTGGCTGCCTGCCTCACCAGCGAGATAGGCAAGATTGACCGGATCACCAGGGTGATAGAAGAATGCCAGAGGATCGGCGTCACCGTTAACACTCCATCAGTTAACAAAAGCAGCGTCGTTTTTGACGTGGACGATGACGGAGCGATAGTATACGCTCTTTCCGCCATCAAGAACGTTGGCGACGGCCCCTCTGCCTCTATCGTTGAGGAAAGGCTCAAAAACGGGGATTACGCCAATATATTCGATTTCTGCACCAGGCTCGGGAACGGGGCTGTGAACAGGAAGACCATCGAGTCGCTGATAGGGGCGGGAGCAATGGACTGCTTCGGCGTTAACAGAGCGAGTCTGCTGTGCTCCGTGGAACAGGCGATGAACTACAGTGCGGCGGCGCGAAGGCATATTGAAGCCGGACAGATGTCGCTCTTCGGCGAAGGGGGAGACGGGGAGGACGCCGCGAACGAGAGCGAGCCTCTTCTGGAAGAGCGGGATGAGCTCTCGATGGAGGAGAAGTGGTCCCTTGAGAAGTCCCTTCTTGGTTTCTATATGACGGGACATCCACTGGAGATGTTCGCCGACGAGATCGACAGCTTCTCTACTGACCCGGTTGAGAGCGCCCATCTCAGTGAGAAGGCCATAGTCACCACTGCGGGAATGGTGGTGGAGAAGAAGATAATCCCGACAAAACGGGGAGACATGGCCTTCGTGCTTGTGGAGGGAAGGACGGGCAGCGGCGAGATAGTCGTGTTCAATGACGCGCTGGAGAAGTTCGGGGACCTTCTCGAGCCCGGAAGGCTGGTACTTATGGACGGGGAGGTTTCAAGAAGGCGCGGGGACAGCAGGTTCAGCGCAAGGAGCGTATATCCTCTGAGCGACATCCGATCGCGGCTCAAGGCGGGGATAACCATCAGGGTGAACGGCAGCGATCCGGATATGGGATCGCTGATGAAAGCCGCTGACTTCATGCGCGAAAGAAGCGGCAGCGGCGAGGTCTGCATCGATATCAAGCACAGGTCGGGCTGGAGGGTGAGAGGCCTCTCCAGGTCAATAAAGGTCAATCCGGACAGGGAACTGCTGGACAGGCTCAGGAAGCTCCTCGGCCGTGATTCGGTGGTCCTGTCGAGAGGAAGGGGTCCAAGATTATGAAGCTCACGGGCTATCTCCTCACAGCCGCGATCCTGATGGGTCTTGCGGGATCCGGATACTCGGGGGAGCTTATGAGGCTGGTCAGGGAACCCACAGCCGGGATCGTAGCACCGGGCACGTACCACTTCTCCATGAACACCTTTCCCAATGACGGACTCAGGTTCTCACTCACAGCGGGGCTCTTCTCCCGATTCGCAGCGGGGGTTGGATACGGCGGCTGGAACGTGATCGGTCTGGACAGCCCGAGCTGGTTCGATCATCTCTACCTGAAAGCCAGGTTCCGCGCCATCGATGAGACCGAATCTTTCCCGGGAGTGCTGATCGGGTTCGACAACGAGCCCGAGCCGCTTCGCTCCGGAGCAACCTACAGCAGGAAGGAAAGGGGCCTGTTCCTTGTCATGAGCAAGAACTTCCTTTCCATAGGAGGCGATCTGGCGTTCCATTTCGGTCTGAGCGCCGACGTCAGGCAGCTGGTCCACGCAGGGGTCTGGACCGGCATGGACAAGTCGCTTCCGGGAGGTTTCGGGCTTGTGCTCGAGTACGATTTCGCAACCGACGAGGCCGATTCGGTGCGTTTCGACAATGACGGCGGTTTCCTGAGCGGTGAGGTCTACTGGGAAAGTTTCGGCCAGGTCAGGATCTCACTGCAGTTCATCGACCTCTTCGAGACCGGAGGCGAAAGCTGCCGCGCCCTTGGCGTGGATTTCCTCGGGCTGTTCTGAACCGTCTTATGAATGGAGAACTCATTAATGGACCTTGATGCCGTAAGGGAAAGATACGC
>JAFGPK010000018.1 GCA_016936235.1 Candidatus Fermentibacteraceae bacterium
ACCTATACTATGAGCAGAAGGAAAAAGAGTCTGCCATGGTGGCAGTACTCACATAAAAAAGTCTCCGGAAAAACCGGGGCGGTTCAAGGAGACATCTGCCGATAACGATGTTTGACTGAGATTGTTTTTCGTCGTATTGTCAGTTGCAGATGGAAAGCAATTGTCCTGTTTTAGACAAGAAAGGCATGACATGCGTTTCCTTGCCTTCACACCCATACTTCTTCTCGTTTCGATATGTGTCGCAGGAACGGCCACCCAGACCGACTGGTCTGGAGGCCCAGAGACATTCGGACCTGTGCTCGAGTTCGGTTCCGATTTCTATATCGATACCGATGTGGACTGGTACGATACAGGTCAGCTTGAGATCAATCATATTGCGGAGTATTCCGTAGATAACGGCGTTATGGGCGCAGACTGCGTCTGCTGTGATGATCTTGATGGCGATGGTGATATGGATATCGCTGGAACATCAATATCCGCCAATCTGATAGCCTGGTGGGAGAATACGGACGGAAGCGGTTCTGATTGGACCTTCCACCTGGTCGCGGAGGATTTCAAATGGGTCGAATCAGTGGATCTCGATGATAGCAATAATGACGGCAGAATCGACATCATCGGTGCGGCCTGGGAATCCGATGAGATATCATGGTGGGAGAATGTGGACGGATCGGGGACTATCTGGACCAAGCACATCGTAAAGTCCGGATTCAATGGGGCATTCTGCGCTACGGCAGCCGACATCAACGGGGATGGATTCATGGACATCCTCGGCACTTGCGGCTACGACAACGATGTCACGTGGTGGGAGAATACGGATGGTTCCGGAGTGTACTGGAACGAGCATATAGTGGACGGGCAATTCTTCGGTTACTGGGTCGATGCCGCCGACCTGGACGGAGACGGTGACCATGACATTCTGGGAGCTTCGTGCTCTTCCGACCTGGTGACCTGGTGGGAGAATCTGAACGGACTGGGAACAGCGTGGAATGAGTCTGTCATCAGCAGCAGTTTTACCGGTGCCAAGTACGTCCAGGCTGCCGATATCGACTGTGATGGCGATAATGATGTTCTTGCGACGGCATTTGTTTCCGATGAGATCGGATGGTGGGAGAACTCGGACGGCCTCGGGGATTTTTCAAGTTACCATCTGGTCGACGATGATTTCGAGTATGCCAAATCGGCAGCTGCCGCCGACATGGATATTGACGGTGATACGGATATCATCGGAGCAGCGCAGTTCATCGACGAGATCTCGTGGTGGGAGAACACCAACGGCATCGGAACAGGCTGGGAAAAACACCTGATCGATGGCAGAGTGGGAGGAGCGACTTCTGTCTGCCCTGCCGATATAAACGGGAACGGAACCACTGATGTAACAGGGGCAATCAGATTCGACGACCGGATCCTCTGGTGGGACATCGGGCTATACTCATTCCAAGGCTCCATGGAATCCAGCGTGTTCGATACGCAGGGTGATCCCGAATGGGGTTCGTTGAGCTGGAGCGCCATGGAACCTTCAGGGACATCAGTTTCCTTCCAGGTGCGAGCCTCTGAGGATCCCGACCAGATGAACTTCACCAGCTGGTCCGATACGCTTTCTGGTCCATGCAGTCTGTCAGGGATTCTCACCGATGGCGACAGGTACTTCCAGTACCGGGCGATAATGAGCACGTCTGACCAGGACACCACACCAGCTCTGCAGGAAGTGCTTTTCGAGTGGGACGAAATGGCCATTGGTGACTCAGGGGAACTGGAGGTTCACGGACCGGTGCTGCTGCCCTTCCATCCGAACCCGGTCCATGGCAGCCCGGTGATCCGTTTCGACCTGACGGATTCCTCTCCGGTGAACATCTCTCTATACGATATATCAGGACGGATGGTTGTGCAGTACATCCTTGCTGCAGAGGATTCAGGACTCCACGAGATCCAAGTCGATCTTCCCGCTTCAGGGATTTACGTCTGCAGGTTGATCGCGGGAGATGCCATCGAGATGGGGACCTTCATACTGCTCAAGTGATGGAAGTCCTCGGCCATTGATTATACTTCGACTTCGGTCAGCGGAAGGTATTCCTGAATGTGCTGGAAACTCACGTCTTCCATAACGCGTAGTCTATTATTGATCCAGTACTTATGCTTTGAACCCACTGTGACGGTGATGCGGCTTTCAGGATTGTCCTTCACCGTCTTCTCAACAATGTCACAGTATTGCTGATTCCAATCGTCCAACATTCTGCCCAACTCAGGAAACAGCCTGGAATAGAATCTTCCGTGAATGATCTCAGTCCACGTATCATAGGCCTGGCACAGGAAATCAAAGAGATTACGGCTGTAGATTTCTCCCATGGATTCTCTGAGCTCCTTCCAGAATTCCCATTTCCGGGATAGGGCCGGATCCTTTTTGATCCTCTCTATCTCATTCTGCACCTTGCGTTCATATTCCCTCCACGAGTCCAGTTTCTGCTGCAGTGAAACCATCGGAATACCATGCTTCCTGGCATAGGGGATGATTGCCAGTGGATACTCGGGCTTCTCATCACATGCCGACTCGTCCTCCAGCTGTTCATCGCTGAACTCGGTGCAGAGAATATCCGGATTGGTCTTCCCGATCAGACAGGAGAGAACATCGAGGCTGTACATGGGGCTGCGCAGATGCCACTGATACATCGTTCCGATTACAACCACAGAGGCCAGTCCTGTTCCTCCTTCCCAGTACGCATTCCTAACGGCTGGAAATCATGATATTCATTGTGCAAAGCCCATACTGAATACACCGTTCTTTAGAGTAAGGGCCCTGACCGATCCATCTCCGTATATCAGCATGGGTGCAGGCAGGTGGTAGCGTTCCGCATCAATATCCACCCAACCACCGGTGTTATGAACCCAGAGAGGATGTACCTCTTCTCCGTGATGGCGCACGAATACCTCGTTGAAGGCTGGAATATGGGTATGGCCGTAGATAAGGGCCGTTATCCAGGATCCTTCGCTGAGACACTCCGCCTGTGCCTGTGCCAGATAGTATTCCACCAGTCCTCGCTCCGACTCCAGTGCTTCGATGCTGTGATACCTCCGTGAGGGGGTTTCAGGATCACCGCGAACGTCGTTAACTGTAATGTGCTCATCCAGGATTTGGAGGAACGTCTGTTCCCACTGTGACGGGTGCAGGTTGTCGAAGCTGTGGTCATAGACCGTTTCCCAGAACTCGTAGGGCGGAGTCTGTCCAAGGGAGTAGCTGTGCCATTCAGTCGTTATGGCATTGAACATCTCAATGTTCCGAATCGTCAGAGGTATTCCCTGCTGAACCATCAGATCACCGAACATGATTGTCACCATGTACCAGTCCGGCTCGAAGAGGTGGCCGTGTGTCAGAAGGATATGCCCGCCTTCGAGTCCCCGGAAATAAACATTTGGATAGGCCACGTATACAGGCGAATCATCGTCGAGGCCCAGGAGTGACGATACGATATTGTATGTGGGAATGCCCAATTCGCTCCCGGCGTTTTCTGGCAGGATATCTCCCGTGGTGATATCGAAGGAGAGGGAGAGAGTTCGAGGCATAGTCAACGGAGGTAGTCCCTGCTCGATTCTACCAGTGACCCAGTATCTTTCCTGAAGCATTTCCCATAGATGGTGGTCGTGATTACCGGGGATATAGATGATGTTCTGAAACAGGTCTCCAAGCCCCATCCCTTCGTCCAGGGCATTCAGCTGCTGAAAGAAATCCATTGACTGTTCAAAGGAGTCCTCCTGGTTGTTCATCGCCAGGTCCCACATGTCGCCCAGAATCACCAGGTACTTGATCTGTCCGTACTGCTGTTTCAGGCCGAGGCAGTATTCCAGGAACGACATGAACTCGGGTCGCACATAAGGTCCGTCCCCATCGGAATCATTCAGCCGGATATAATCTCCCGGGACTGCCGGATTACCGGTAATGCAGCCGTATCTCTCGCCGATGTGAATGTCGCTGATGACGACAGCAAGAGGAGGTTCCTCAACTGCGTCATTCATTCCGATGCCGGTGGCAAGATGTTCTGGCAAGCCGGCTTCAGTTCCCGAAGAAGAGGCTGCTGCGGCATCTTTCACCATACCGATAGCCGCTGACCAAGAGCCTGCATGATCCGATCCGAGAGATACGATCGTCAGTAGTGCGATTTGGACTGACCAGTGGCTGAACAAGGACTGTTTCATGATTCCTCCCGAGTGCTTACTCCGATTTTCATGAATGCCGCCGGAATCGGAGTGAAAACAGGGTATTTTCATAAGATCCCCAGGGATGAGTAATCGATCGTTATTCTCAGACTAATGTGAATCGCTAGCACAGGTTCGTACTCAGACCCTGCGCTGCTGTATTTCATCATAGTGAGAGCAAAAGCAATAGGCAAGTCGAGTCTTGCTCAACCCCATTACCGGTTCAAAAAACTGAAGCGCTCCGGGTTTTCCGGAGAAATGCTTTTATGAGTACTGCCACCATGGCAGACTGATCTTCTTCCTGCTCATAGTATAGATTCTCGATCTCCCTGCATATGCTCCCCCGGATAGGGACAAATCGAAGATTGAGACTTCTCCGCTGGGCTTCGTTAATACGCCGGGTGGTCCGCTCTCGGGGAGCACTTCGCTAATGGACTGCGCATGAGCTTCGGCTGGGAGACAATGCAGGGCTGCGACAGCAAGATCAGGGCCACAGACCTCATGATGCAGGAGGCCAATGCTCACCGTGCCGGTACCGCCAGCGTATGTAAACAGCTACTGAGGCAGGTCCCTTCTAATCAGATCGGAGGATATCCTGGCAGACTCGTAGATGGTCGGCAGGCCGGATCCCGGATGGGTCCCTCCGCCCACCAGGTAGCAGTTGCCTACCTCCTCGAAGCGGTTGTGCGGCCTGAAGTAGAGCATCTGCCTGATATTGTGCCCGAGGTTGAAGGTAGCTCCCTGGTATATTGAGTATTCGTCCCTCCAGTCTGCGGGTGTTATCTCCTTCTGGAAGACTATGTGATCCTCCAGGTCCTTTATGGAAGTTCTATCGGCGATCCTGGCGATGACCCTTTCCCGGAATTCCCTTCTGCAATCATCATCCCAGCTGATGGGTGCGCGGGTGTTCGGTACAGGGACCAATACGTACAATGCGCTGTGTCCATCCGGAGCAAGGGTCGGATCGGTCACCGATGCGTTACGCACATATACTGAAACATCCTCCGACAGTATCTTCTCACCCATTATCTCGGTGATGTTCCTGCGGTAGTCGTCGGCCAGCACGATCTGATGATGGGGCTCATCCCAGATCTTATCCATACCCAGGTAGAGCATGTAGGTGGAGCAGGAGTAATTGGATCTGTCCAGTCTTGAGGGGGTCCACTTTCGGATGACGCCCTCCTCGAACATTTTCTCTGCTGCGTATCCGAAATCGGCATTCAGGACGACGGCGTCATACTCCTCCTTCGAGCCGTCGGGCAGCATCACTCCGGTGGCCCGTCCCCTTCCGTCGGTGAGGATTCGGGATACAGGGGTAGACGTGAGGATCTCGCCGCCATCCTCCTTTATGACCCGAGCCATAGCCTCGGAGATAGCGGATAACCCGCCCTTGACATGGTCCACACCGAAGTTGTGCTCGATGAAGGGTATCATGGCGTAGAGGCCGGGGCAGTTCCAGGGGGACATTCCAAGGTACTTGGCCTGGAAAGTGAAGGATATCCTGAGGTTGTCGTTCTTGAAGTAGTTGCCGAGCACACTGTACAGGGACCTGCCTGCGGAGAGGTGCGGAAGAGCGCGGAGAAGCCTGGGAGAGAGCATCGAGAAGGGATTGCCGTAGGGCTTCTGAAGGCAGGGGTACATGTACCGGTATCGAACGCTCTCTCGCTTGAGCAGTTTTCTGTAACCGCTCTCCTCACCGGCGAAGGTATCCCTGATGCGCTGATAGGTGACCTCGTTGTCCCTTGAGGGATCGAAGCTCACGTCTTTGAAATTGAGCCTGTACATAGGATCAAGCGGCATCACCGTGCAGTAGTCATCGAGATTCCGCCCCACTTCCTGGAACATTTCCCTGAGGATGAAGGTCATCATCAGGAAAGTCGGTCCTGTATCGAAACTGAAGCCGCTCTCGGTGATGGCGGCGCTTCTTCCACCAACCCGGTCCGCCTTCTCGAAGACCTTCACTCTGTAACCCCGACCCGCCAGCAGCATGGCCGCCGTGAGCCCCCCCGGTCCTGCTCCTACAACTGCGATACTACCAGACATGAATACCTCCAGATTGGTTCATTTGATCATATATGTTTCAGCATGAATTTTACGAAACGCCTGTGGATGCGGTAGGGGGGATAGAGGAGGGGCATCTCGAACCTGCCGTTCTTCCTTAGCACGATCCTTTCCCAGGAGAAGGCCCTGTAACCCTCAATTCCCCTGTACCTTCCGAATCCGCTTCCACCCACTCCTCCGAAACCGATGGATGACGACACTATACGGTGCAGCGTACCGTTGACCGTCACAGAACCGGACCTTGTATTCCGAACGAGCATTTCCTCCATTCCCCTTTTATCAGCGGAGAAACCGTACACGGCCAGAGGCGAATCATCACCCTTTCCGGTTCCTGCAACGGTCTCCTCCAGGGAATCGAAGGGAACGACAGGTAGTATGGGTCCGAATATCTCTTCATGAAGAAGCGGTGAACCGTCATCGATATCGACCAGTACGGTGGGCGGTATATACAGTTCTTCCCTTGAACCTGTTCCCCCGGTTGCAGCCCTTCCATGGTGCAGCATCCCCTCAAGCCTGTCCCATGCCGCACCGTCGATGATCCGGCCGTAATCCGGCGATTCCATGGGGTTCTCTCCGTAGAATTCCTTCACCGCGGAACCGAGTTCGCTGACGAAATCCCCGAAGACGCTCCTGTGGACGAAAACGTGGTTCGGGGCCAGACAGGTCTGTCCGGCGCCAAGATACTTGCCCCATGCGATGCGCCTGGCGGATGCCCTCAGATCGGCATCCCGGGAGACGAAACAGGGGTTCACTCCCCCCAGCTCGAGGATCGCAGGAACTGGTCGCTTCGCAGCATCGGCCATGACATTCTTCCCGGTCCGTCCCGACCCGGTGAAGCAGACGACATCAGCTGCGTTGGCCACCAGCCAGCGGGCTACATCTCCGCTCCCCCCGGCCACGGCAGCTGTCTCCTTGGGAAAATACTCCTCAATAAGTTTGAACATGACCTCCGCAGTTGCAGGAGCCCTCTCTGACGGTTTGAGGATCACGCTGTTACCCGCTGCAAGGGCGCTGACCATGGGACTGAGGAGCAGACCGGCCGGATAGTTCCATGGACCGATTATGACGGCAATGCCGTAGGGCTCACGACGGCTTCTGACCCGGCCGGGGATCATGGGGGGTGATAGACGGCAGCGGCAGGCCCTTCTCCATCTTCGAAGATGCTTCAGGGCATACTGTGTTTCAGCAAGTGCAAGACCGGGCTCCGCGGACCAGGATTCCAGCCAGCATCGTCCGAGATCATGCCGGATAGCCTCGGCGATCTCCTCGCCTCTGTCCCGCAGCATACTGCGGAGGATTCCCAGGGATCTCCGGGGATCCGGACCCGCCGGATCCCTCCTCTGAAGCTGAACCAGTTCCTCAAGGTCCTTCATTGCGGCTCCGCCCGTGGATGGATTCGAATCTATGATAAGGACCCGGGCTCGATGAAGTCAATTCCAGCTGACCTTTGATGTCAATGGATCGAGATTTCGATTATCAGTGTATCGGCTTCGAACATTACCAGGGCGTCCTCAAAATCCGGAGGACCGGTGCTTCCCCTGGCGTTGTTGGAAAAACCGTAGTCCTCCGTGGGGACGCCGAACAGGCCCCGGTCGAAAACGGCGTCGCCATCCTTGTCGTGAAAGGCCGCCATGGCGTACTCACCGGCAGCCAGCCCCGTCAGATGCATGATCACCGTGTCACCCTGAATGGATGACGTGAGTCTCACCACTGCATTCTCTATGTCCTCCGGCCAGTACTCCTCCGAATCGAAGACCGCGAGCCGTGCAAAACCCTCTTCCGAGGAGAAACCCTCCAGCCTAACCACCAGGAGACCGCTCGAGGAATCCGGCAGAGTCTGACCTGCAAGATGTAACCCAAGGACCAGGATCAGCGGTAACATCTGCTCCCCCTTTCCGTCATTTCATAGTGCCCTAGTATAATGTAGATACGATAGCCGCACTACGGCGGCGGGTTCCAGCCCATTGACCGCCTGGAACCCCAGCAAGTATCATCATTTAAGGAAAAGCCGGATCGGGCTGATTCAGATTTCTCAAGGCAAAAGTCTGGAGGGCAGGCATGGAAGTAAAACGGGCAGAGAAGGTCGTGATAGTCGGTTCCGGTCTCGGAGGTATCTCAGCCGCCATCTCGCTTGCCCAGGAGGGATTCCAGGTACAGATGTACGAGAAGAACGACAGGATAGGGGGCAAGCTCAACTTCCTGACGGAGAAGGGCTACACCTTTGACCTGGGTCCTTCCATCCTGACCCTGCCTCATCTCTTCGAAGACCTCTTTTCCCGCAGCGGAAGGAAGCTGTCGGACTACGTCAGCATAAGGACGCTCCGTCCGCACTGGAGGAATTTCTTCGAGGACGGAACGGTCATAGACCTTCTGCCCGAACCAGAGGCCATGGCCCTGGAGGCCGAGAAGGCTGGAGAGGACCCAGCCGCGGTGAGAGGTTTCCTGAAGTATTCGGGGGAGCTGTACGATCTCGTGGACAGTGGATACTTCCAGCAGGGGCTGGACGATTCAAGAGATTTCAGGAAGTTCTACGGTCTGCTTCAGTTCCCGAAGTTCGATCTCTTCCGCAGCATGCACGGCAGCGTATGCAGACACCTGAAGAGCCCGTACATGAGGAACATCTTCGATTTCTTCATTAAATACGTGGGTTCCAGCGCACTGAGAGCCCCTGCATTCATGAACTGCCTGCCGACGATCCAGTTCAGGTACGATCTGTGGTATGCTGACGGCGGCATGTACAACATAGCCCGGGGGCTGGGCCGCCTCATGGAGGAACTGGGGATCGAGGTCAATCTCCGTTCCGAGGTGACGACCATCGGGAGTTCCGGCGACAGGGTGACCCACCTGGAACTCGAGAACGGCAGAAAAGTGGAAGCGGACATTGTCGTTTCCAATATGGAGGTCATTCCCGCATACCGTAGGCTGCTGAACGAAGACGAACCTTTCATGAGGAAGCTCAGAAAATTCGAGCCGGCATGTTCGGGACTGGTGCTTGACCTCGGGCTGGACAGGAAATACCCGCAGCTGGCCCATCACAATTTCTTCTTCTCCGGAGATCAGCATGATCATTTCACCAGCGTATTCCAGAAACGGGTACTTCCGCGGGATCCCACCATATACCTGGTGGCCGCCTCAAGGACGGACCCCACAGTGGCCCCGGAGGGCTGTGATTGTCTGAAGATACTTCCGCACATACCCTACATCAGGGAAGACGCTCCCATCAGCCGGGCGGAGTACATGGAATTCAAGGAGCTTATCCTGGACAAGCTGGAGCGCATGGGGCTTGAAGACCTGAGGAAAAGCGTGGTTTTCGAGCATGTCTGGACGCCCGAGGACATCCTTCAGAACTACTACTCGAACAAGGGCTCCATTTACGGAGTTGTTTCGGACCGTTTCAGGAACTTTGCCTTCAAAGCCCCCAAACGAAGCACCAGGTACGGAAACCTGTATTTCGTGGGAGGCAGCGTTAATCCCGGAGGCGGAATGCCCATGGTGGTTCTCAGCGGCCGCAACGCTGCTCGAATGATCTCCGAGGACCATCCGGTTTGATCCTTATCCTGGTTGTCCTGCTCCTGTGGACGACGGGCATTGTTCTAATATGGAGAATACCCGTCTGCGACGGGTCCGACGGAACCTGTTCTCCGGGGCAGCTTTCGGTTATCATTCCCGCCCGCAACGAGGCCGGGAATCTGCCCGTGCTGCTCAAGTCGATCCTGGAGCAGGAGGATCCCCCCCTTGAAGTGATAGTGGTAGATGATCATTCCGAGGACGGTACCGCGGATGTGGCCAGAAGGAATGGAGCCAGGGTCCTGGGATCTGCACCCCTTCCCCCGGGCTGGACGGGCAAGACCTGGGCATGCCATCAGGGTGCCGCGGCAGCCGCGGGCAAATATCTTCTCTTCATCGATTCTGACACCTTCTTCCAGGACCGGGGACTGCCCGCACTGCTTGGCAGCTTCCATGGAGGAGTCCTTTCCCTTCTCCCTTATCATCGGATCATCAAACCTCACGAGGAACTCTCGGCCTTCTTCACCATTTCGATGATGATGGGGATCGGAGCTTTCACCGTCCTTGGAGACAGAACATCTCCAACGGGCCTTTTCGGCCAGTCCATGCTGGTCGAAGCAGAGGATTACCGGAAGGCCGGAGGTCACAGGGAGGTGAAGGGCAGGATACTGGAGAACTTCTTCATGGCCGGGAATTTCAGGAAGCTGGGAATTAAGCTGCATTGCAGAGGCGGCAGGGGTTCCCTTGGAATGCGCATGTATCCCGGAGGTATCGCGCAGCTGGCATCCGGCTGGAGCAAGGCCTTTGTCTCTGGAGCGGCTTCCGCTCCCCCGCTGCTCACTGCCCTGACATCCTTATGGATGTCCGGAGCCGTCATAGCAGCGATCATGGCCTTGCTGGCAGTTCCCTACGGCCGTCCCTGCTGGTTCCTGCCCTACTTCCTCTACTCGATCCAGACCTGGAGCATCCTGAGGAGGACCGGCTCCTTCGGCCTGCTGACATCCCTCCTCTATCCGGTGCCCCTGCTATTCTACTTCTGGTTATTCTTCAGAGCTCTCTTCATGAGACTCACTCGCCGGTCTGTCACCTGGAAGGGCAGGCAGATGGGATCCGCGAAGGGCAGGGACTGAACTGGTACTGCATCCCGGAATCGTCTGGACCATTATGCTCAATGTCCTTTTCTGGGCCGTTGTCAGTATGGGTGCAGCATGGCTTGGGACGAGATTTCCCGCCGGCAGGATATGCATCGACGGCTGGATGTTCAGGCAGCGGGACTGGGAACGCGGCGGAAGGACCTATGAGAGACTGCTGAAGGTCCGCGGGTGGAAGGACCACCTTCCGGACTGGGGCGGTGTTTTCGCGGGAGGCTTTTCAAAAGGCAGACTGCAGTCGGCGTCAACGGACTATCTGGAGCGCTTCGCCGCGGAAACCTGCAGGGGAGAGGCAGTACACTGGGCCGTCATGATCTCCGGTCCGCTGTCCCTGATCTGGAATCCCTGGTGGGCCGGCATGCTGATGGTCCTGTACGGTACAGGGGCCAACCTTCCATGTATTATTGTTCAGAGATACAACAGGATCAGGCTCCTGAACCTTCTACGGAACAGGCGGAATGATGGATAGAGCAGCAGCTTCAGCCCTGGAGACCGCGAGGCAGTGCAGGCACTACGCCATGTGCAAGATCGACTGCCTCGGCACCGGAGTCTGCCCCTCGGGCAGAAGGAACCATTTCGTATCGTACTACCCGCAGGGGATCATGGATATCACCGCCGCACTGCTCGAAGAACGGATACCTGTATCGGCTGGTCTGTTCCACGTTGCTGACCAGTGCACCATGTGCGGTATCTGCGATCTGCAGTGCAATTTCGTGACGGGGCTCAGACCGATGAAGGCCGTAGAGGCGCTGAAGCGGCGCGTGACGGAGTTAAGGGCGAGGGGTGCCGTGCCGGTGGAAGCGCCTGAGGACAGTTTCCTGCTAAGTCTCAGGGAAATAACGGGCCGGGAGTTCTCTACTTCGGACCCGGCGCATCTGACAGCCTACTCCACCGATCCCTGTCCCACTTCCGTGGAGACCGTCCCGGGATACGTCGCCCTTCCAGAGGATACGCAGCAGGTGAGCAGCATAGTGCGACTGTGCAGAAGCTGCGGCGTGGAGTACGTCGTTCGAGGGAACGGATCCTCCGTCATGGGGTTCGTGCTATCTCCCGGCGTTATCATAGATACCGCCAGAATGAGGACTCTGGAATTCAGGACCGAGGACAGGTCGGTAACTGTGGGAGCCGGGATAAGTTCGATGGAACTCCAGAAGGAGGCCGTCAGCATGGGTTTCAGGGTCAACACTGCCGAGCCGTCGGCTCTCTACTGCGCCAATATCATGTGTTCGGGAGTATTCTCGCTATTCTCCAGTTCCTGCGGAACCGGGCTGGACAACCTCATAGACGCTGAATTCGTGGATGATGAGGGGAATATCCTTCAGCTTTCCGGAAGGAACGGGCCGAATCCCTGTGCATTCCAGAGGTCGGGGGCGCTTCCTCCGGGCATATGCACAAGGGCCGTGGTGAAGCTTCATCCTGTGTGCGAGGGGGAATCCGCCATCGCTGTTCCCTTCGATTCGATGGAACCCGCCATCCTCTATGCGCGCGAGCTGAACGCCATGGACATCGGACTGGGTATAGGAGTGCTGGGCACCGAATACCTTTGTACGTTCATGGCTCCCACCGCCGGCCTGGCAGGGACAATGCGCAGGATATACGGTGATGACCTGGGGATCGGGTACATGGTTGTCGTCCTGGGCAACCGCCACCATCTGAAGGCAGCCAGAGCCCTTGCTCCCTGCGCCATCGAACAGGGAATGATCACCGCCCTGACCCTGGGAATGACATCCCTTGAAAACAGCGGTTTCGCGTCCATTCTGAAGGGCATGGGGACCGACAGCCCCTACATGAACCTGGCGGAGCCCGGAATGCAGATACTCGTGGAAGCAGCCCTGGACCCCTCTCCCGAAGCCCTTGCCTCGGCCGTTGATCCTGACCTCAGGGAATCCTACGCGGCGCTCTACAGCAGGGATGAAATGACTGACATGCTATGGCTGAACACTTTCCGGATAATCAGCTCCAGAATGGGCAGGGAGGGTCATGTGGTGGCCTTCATCCTCTACGTGCCCATGGATGTTCCGGACCTGGTGGCGGAGATCCACAGAAGTTTCGCCCGTGTGGCGGATGAGAACGGTGTAAGAGGCGACTTCGGCTTTCTCACTCCTTTGGAGAGGGGAAGCATGGGCGTACTTGAGTGGGACATGTACCTTGATCATACTGATGAGGACGAAGTGAAGAGGGCGCAGGAAGCCATGGTTCAGGCAGCCGGAATGATAGAGGGGCTTCAGGGGCGGGATCCGAGGATCCTGTGGATCAGGTACGTCTTCAACCAGGGGTTTGCCAGGAAGGAATCCTTCCTGCATCGGGGTTCTCTGCTTTCACATGAATGATGATCCGGTACTGATAACGGGGGCCACCGGCTTCCTCGGGGGGTTCCTGGCAGGTGAGCTTGTCCGAAGGGGGAAGAGGACATTCCTTGCCGCAGGGCCGCAGGCTGGGGCCGTGGACCGGATCAGGCGCCTGCTGGAATTCCTGGATGTTACTCCGAAATACTCCCCGAAAGTGTTTTCATCCGATATCACAAAACCCGGTCTCGGCCTGTGTCCGGAGGATGCCCGTGCACTGGATACCATTCGGGAGGTCATCCACTGCGCCGCCCTGACTTCCTTTTCCCATCGGGAGAGGGCGCGTCTTGAAGCGGTGAACATAGACGGGACCGCAAACATCCTGGACGCCGTGCCGGCGTGCAGACGCTTCTACCATATGAGCACGGCTTACGTGGCTGGAAAAGCTTCGGGCACATGTATGGAGGAGCCGGTGAGCACACGCTGTTTCAACAACCATTACGAGGCCACAAAGAAAAAGGCCGAGGATGTTGCCATGCATGTATGTCAGGGGAGGAACATCGACCTTACGATATTCAGGCCATCCATCACCTGCGGAGACTCGCGAACCGGAAGAAGTACAAGGTTCAATGCCCTCTACTATCCGGTAAGGGTCATGCTCTTCCTTCGGGACACCATCAGGAAGGATATTCTGGAAAGGGACGGTTCCAGGGCGTACTCCCTGGGGGCCTCGATGGATCCCTCGGGCCGGGTCAGACTTCCAGTAAGCCTTCCCGGAGCTGGTCGAATCAACGTGATCCCGGTGAATTATCTGGTACAGGCCGTCATTGCAGTAATGGAGTCAGGGGCGACCGGGATATTTCACCTGGTGAACCCCCGGGAGAACACCGTCGGGGAATTGGCGTCCTTCACCGAGGATTTCTACGGCATCACTGGAATATCCATCTCCCGCGAACTAGAGGCGGATGGTCCACTTCAGGCCCTTGTCAACAGCTACATGAAGGTCTACTACCCCTATTTCTGCGACGGAAGGAGTTTTGACCGGAAAAGGTCAGACCGGGTCCTTCTGAATGAAGGGCTTGTATGTCCTTCTTTGAACAGGGAAGTATTCAAGGTGTGCATGGATTTCGCCATAGAGATGGACTGGGGTGCGAGAACGGAATTCTGATAACAGGAGAAAACTGGATTTCACGCCTTCCATCTGCTCGGCGTCAAGGCTACTCGGGGCCAGCGCCCTCCGGTCTTCACCGGTTTCGGTTTTCTGCTTCATGATACGGGAGTGTGCTCCGATCAGCAAATGAGCAGATGAAGCAGATCAAGCAGATGAACATGATACAAGGCCAGAACCCATCCGCGGGAAGAGTCTCCCCCGAGGTCCGGCATCCTTGCTGTACCACCTCTATCTCCGGCACGTCGTCTTTCGAAGAAGTATAACCCATCCTGATCAATCAGTCTTCTCCGCTGGAATCAGTATGAAAACGATCCGGACGCTCAGAGACATCTGGTTGACCGAGGTGCAGCCAGAGTGTATCGGGATTAATGCGCCAGATTTGGGGAGGAGCCCATTTCTTGACATGAACAGATATCCGCGTATACTGAAATAATCCGGAAATCCGTTCCCTTTCCGAGGTAGAGATCATGGAGAGACCTTTCGTTGACAGGACCGATGAACGAAGCCATCTGCGCAGGGCTCTGAAGTACGATGGCAGCGAGAATCCTGTGCTTGTCTTCACTGGTATCGGCGGTATGGGCAAGACCGCCCTGAGGATCGATTTCGAGAACCAGGCGCTAAAACCGGACAACGTTCCCTTTGCCGCAGTGGACTACGACACCGACCCGAATCTGAAGCCCATAGAGTCAACTCTACGGGCGATGCGCCGGCAGCTGGGCAGGCAAGGTGTTCGGACGCCTGTCTTCGATTTCCTGTACGCCCGCTATTTCGAACTCAGCATGGGGGTAAAGATCTCCGCGCAGAACTGTCCCCATGAACTCGAGAGCGTGGTCAACATTCTGGAAGGGATACCGGCCGTGGGCAGCGTGGCGCAGGTGATACACGGCCTGAGCCAGCTGGGTCTGAGCATCAAGGAGCGTCTGCGTCATAAGGAATGGCTTTACCGGCTCCGTGAACTGGAACCGCGCGAGGTCCTGAATCTCCTGCCCGAGGCCATGGCCGGAGACCTGGAAGAGGCGGTATCCACCCGGACACCGAAGGTCCTGAAGTCTTCGGGAAGCCGGATTGTCCTGCTCCTTGATGCCTATGAGCGCCTTGCCGAGGCGCAACTGGACGACGCCCTGCATAGAAAACTGCTTTCTCTGACTCCCCATCTGCTGCGGGTTGTCCTGACCCGGGACCCGCTTCCCTGGGATCTGAAGTTTCCCAGTGAATGGAGCGGCAGGATAATACACGTTCCCTCTCTGGAGGATCTCTGCAGCGAGGATACGAAGACGCTGCTGCGGGAGAAGAGCGTAGACGACCCCGACCTGCAGGAGCACCTCTACCGGTTGACAGGCGGATACCCTTTTCATCTTGAACTGTGCTCCGATATCTGCAGGGAGATTGCCGAAGCCACAGGCAGGAAACCGAAGACGGAGGATTTTCAGGGGACGGCACAGGCGAGGGACCTCACCGAGGAACTCGTGGACCGCCTGCTTCGGCAGCTTAACGATGACGAGAGAGACCTGATGGGTCTGGCCTGCTATCCGAGATGGATTTCCGAGGAGGTCCTGGAGGAACTCTCATCCGTTCCGGAAAGCGTCTCTCGCATCTACAGGAAGTTCATGCAGCTTTCCATGTTCTCTCCCCATCCGGAGATAGCCGACGCCGCTGTCCTTCGGCAGGAAGTACGTGACTGCCTGCTTTCCAAGCAACTGAGCAAGCGATGGTTCAGGAAGCGACACGGAAAACTGTCGGAATTCCATGCGGAATGCTGGGAGGAGACCGGGGCATTCCATCACCTTCAGGAGGCCCTGTATCATGGGTTCTATGAGGACTCTGAACGGGCCGTGGAGGTCTTTGAAAAGCACTTCTGGCAACTCCTTGAAAAGTGTCAGTTTGCCGAAGCGGGAAGCCTGCTCGAGTCCGTCCCTCATGAGACGCTGGATGAAAAGGCAAAAAGGAAGGTGGATTACGCCCGCGCGCGCCTGCTCACCGGACAGGCCGGCTCACAGCAGAGTCTGTTGACGGCGAATGGAATCTATGAGTCGCTCATTGCCGGCGAGAACGATGAGGAATCCCTCGGGCTGTACCTCTTCTCCTTCGGCGAACTGCAGTGCTGCCAGGGCGATTATGCAAAAGCGCTGGAGTATGGTCTGAAGGCTCTTGAAATCCGCCGGAAGGTCTTTGGGGAGGAACACCCCGATGTTGCCGCCTCTCATCACAACGTCGGGGATGCCCTCTACGAACAGGGCGAATACTCAGAGGCGCTGGAGCACTACGAGAAAGCTCTCGCTATCCGCCGAGGGGCCTATGGAGAGGAACATCCCGATGTGGCTGATTCCCTCAACGACATGTGCATCATCAACAGGGAGCTGGGTCGGTACAGCGAGGCGCTGGCGTATGGCAGGAAGAGCCTCGACATTCGCCGGAAGATCTTCGGGGAAGAAGCTCCCGCCGCAGCCATCCCCCTGGTGAACATCGGAAGTGTCCATTACTACCGGAGTGAGTACGGAGAGGCCCTGGACTACTATCAGCGGGGCCTGGCCATCATGTCGAGGGTCTATGGAGAAGAACACCCGAAGATCGCCATTCTGCATAACAACATCGGGAGCGTCTGCCAGTGCCTCGGCGATTATGAAAAGGCGCTGGAACATGCCCGGAAATCCCTGTCCATGGATCTGAACGTCTACGGAGAGGAACACCCCAACGTAGCCGACTCCTACCACAACATCGGGACGATCTGCTACAGAAAGGGTGAGTACGAAAAGGCGCTGGATTACTATCAGAAGAGCCTGGCCATAAGAGTCAGGATTTCCGGACCGGAACATCCGCGGGTATCAATCTCCTACCACAATATAGGGATCATCCACAAGGAACAGGGCGAATACGCCACGGCCCTTGAGTATTTCCGGAAGAGCCTGGACATCTGTCTGAAGTTCTACGGAGACGAGCATCCGGGATTGGCCGGGTCCTACTATGAGATCGCCTGCTGCCTCTATGCGCTGAATGAAGTGGACCAGGCCTTCGAAAGCATCCGTAAGAGCATAGAGCGGTACCTCGAATTCGACCTCTGGAAATCCGTGCCGGAGGCTCTTTACATGCTAGCGCAATGGCTGGATGAACAGGGAAAGAGCACCGAGGCGCAGGAGGCGCGCAGGGAAGCCCTAAAGATATGCGACGAGCATGATATGCCCGATCTCATTGCAGAACTGGAGGAAAAGAGATCGGGGAGGTATTGACAATATGAAGCAATGGTAATAAGTAAATAGAAATAAATCAAATCATGAGGGGGGACACTTCTTGTAGCCGTTTCGGTTATGGGAATTTTTTTTACTGCTGCCGGTCAGATGGCAGATGGAACCGACAGAGTACAGGTTTTCTGTAACCGCGGATTCATGGAACCCGGTACAAGGCTGTTTTTTTGCTCTTAACATAGGAGGGAAGGATGAGATCACATAAAACGATATGGAAGAGCGGCGGGCTGCAGATCGGCGCTCTGCTCATATTCGTGCTCATTGTGCAACTCTTCGTGTGGTTGACCAAGGCATCGCCGGGTCAGGGGGAACTGGTATTCTGGGGAATCATGTTCTCCATCGTTCCCGCCCTGTTATGGCTGTCGTTCTTCTATCAGCGGGACAGGCTGGAGCCCGAGCCGAAGCATTACGTACTGGGTGTGTTCGCTCTGGGCGCTTTCCTGACCTACGCCATCGGTATTCCACTGGTCAGGCATGTATTCAGGGTGAGTGAGTGGCTATATCTCACGCCCTGGGGATACATACTGGGATCCATCCTTGTCGTTGGAGTAATTCATCAGTCCATCGCCTATGCCACAGTGCGATACACCGTGTATCCCACCAGGGAATTCGATGAGCGGATCGATGGCATAGTCTATGGCACTGCGGCAGGGCTGGGAATCGCCACGATGCTCAATATCGCCTATGTGATCGAACTGGGTGGCGCCCTTCTGGTGATAGCCGCGATCTACTGCGTCATCAACGCTCTGGCCTATGCGAGTTTCGGCGGCATCATGGGCTATTTCTTCTCAGTGGCCAAGTTCGGGAAGCGCGCCGGCCAGGGGCAGTTCATATGGGGCGTCGCCATCGCTGCCGTTCTGAACGGATTGTTCTTCTGGCTCCAGAGGCTCCTTGTATTCCAGAGCACACGTTACGAACCCTGGTACGGTCTCATCGCGGGGATCGTTGTGGTTGTGATCATCTACGGAATACTGGAAGCATTGATGCGCAGCTCCGTAGCTCTGGAGGAAGCGGGGAAAAGAACCTCAGCCGAAAACGGAGGGGAATGATGGCCTCCAAACACAAACCATTGGACCTGTTCGTCATAGCATTCATACTCGTGTGTCTGTTGATCGGGTGGATACTCAAGGAGGGTATTGAGGCCAGGACCGTGGGCTTTACGGATACGAATGCGAATATCTCCCTTGAGTATCCGGCAAGATGGCTTCCCAAACCCGATCCCGGCTCCCTGCTGCTGGTGTTCGATCCGCAGTCCCGGTCCTTCTTCAACGACAGGATATCGCTCCAGGTTGCCAGATGGTTCGCGCAGGAAGGTATGGACGAATTCATCGAACATCTGCAAACCCAGCGGGGAAGCGACTATCAGCTGTACCACACCATCTCGGTCGGTCCTCTCGAAATAGACTCACTTGAGACCACCAGGATGGATTATGTCTACGCGATCCTGTCTCCTGGAATGGATATCCCGAATGTCGTGAGAGCCATCGACATCATCTTCCCAAAAGGAGACCAGGTATACATTCTTACACTATCTGCGGATGAGAGCGAATTCGACGGGAATCTGCCGGAATTCGACGCCGTCGTCAGCAGTATCCGCAGCAATTAGGGGGGTCGCTATGAAATCGTTTGGCAAATCCGTTGTGATGTTCATTTTGCTCTGCGCGATTTTCATCAGCGAATCATCGGGTCAGCTGCAGAGCGGAACGAGAGAGAGGATTTTCCATTCCACCGTGCTTATAGAAGCCGCAGTGCAGCTGCAGTTGGAAACAGCCAAGGGAGTTGTTGATACCTTACTCTACTGGTCCGGGTCCGGGAATGTGATAAGCCCGTGTGGATGGATCCTGACAAACGCGCATGTGGCGTATTTCGATCCGACGTTCGGTGATCAGTCGCTGGTGGACTATTTCCCGGAGGACTACTACATGCCTGATCAGCTCCTGGTCTGCTATACGTCGGATCCCGAATTACCGCCGCAACCCGTCTACTATGCTGATATCGTGGAAGGGTACTATCGCTATCGCGATCCGGATATTGCATTGATCAAGTGCAACTGGCGCATGGACGGCTCTGTGATTCCGCTGGATGAGGAGATCTTCACTGAATATCACTATCTGGGGGATTCAGACGATCTTGAGCACGGTGATGAACTGTACTGCATCGGATACCCGGATTATGCCGCAGGCGGGATCAGCTACACCAGCGGCGAAGTAACCAACATACTTGCGGATGCTGACAGGTTCGGTTATACGGAGAGATACTTCATCGGGACGGACGCCAGCATATCGGGCGGCAACAGCGGGGGAGCCGCCGTGAATCGGGACGGTAAACTCATCGGGCTTCCCACAATGGGTTTATCAGGCTCAGCCGGCTGGAGAGGCTACATCACACCCATCAACAAAGCCCGGTGGATGCTGGGGACATGGGTGGAAGAAACGGGGCTGGGCGCATCGGTCAACGGTCGGGTCGTGAGCGAACAGACCGGACAGGGTGTCATCGGCGCCGATGTCTATATACTGTACCCGGAAGTGAGCGTTGACGCTTTCATGGAGCTATGGCGGAGAGATCGACTGACCGATGAGGAATATGCGGCACTGGTCTATGCGGTATTCGCCTACTGCAAGAGCGGGATCGATGGCAGGTTCTGCCTGGAACACCTTCTACCGTCCGGCTACGAGTACAGCGTCATCGTCAGCGCCAATAGTTACGAGGACATGGCCGCCCAGGACTTCCTGGATATCAGCAATGCGAATGACAGGAACATAACGCTGGAACTGGTTAGATATTAGCAGTCCATTGGCTCCGATCGTTCTTCCTTATCGATGATCGTGATCCAATGATCGCTGTATGACTGGAAGACGGCGGTACTGAATACCTGCTCTCCTGCCGGAGGAGCATTCCAGTCCCCGTTCCATAAAGCGGTATAGGATATTCGTCTCCGCCTCGGCTCATCCCTGATGTCATGGCTGCCGGACGGGCAGTACCTGGGAAAGGAGCGCGAAGGTATAGTATGTTCCGTCTCCGGAAACGGAACTGCGCGGAAGACCAGGCATATCCGGTCACAACTGCCGGATTTCGACACTGAGGAGGTGACAGGTGAAGAAGGGGAGAAGCATTCTCTGGATAATGCCCCCCTCGGACCTGCTGTTCATCATACTCGTGTTCATGTGCGGCTTCTGGATCCGGCACTCGCTCCTTGTTGATCTCATGGGCACCGACTTCAGGCTGTCTGTCTACCATTATCTTCTCAGCGGTCTTGTTCTGGGTAGCGTCCAGATAGCTTTCATGGCCGTGTTCGGTGTGTATCGGAAGGAATTCGGTCTTGGGATGATCGAAGAGATGGCGGGTATCATCAGGGCGGCGGTAGTGGCCGTGCTGCTTACTTTCGCCACTACGTTCATCACAAGGCAGCTCTTCTTCTCGAGGTTCGTACTCGTCTTCACCTGTCCTGCTTCGATCCTTCTCCTGGGACTGTGGCACGGGATCCTCAGGAGACTCAAGAGGAGGTCCGGGGCTCCCTCCTCTGTTCTGATCGTGGGCACTTCCGAAGAGGCGAGGCAACTGGGCACCTTCATGGAAACCAGGGCCCAGCTCCCATACGTCGTCAGGGAATACGCGGACCCGTCTTCACCCTCCGGAGACATCATCAGGATGATTGACCGGCTCTCCATTGACGAACTGGTGGTGGCTGAGAAGTCCGTATCGGAGGCCACTCTCTCGGAAGTCATCCTCCATTGCGAGAAGTTCGGGATAAACTACAAGATAGCGGCTGACCTGTTCTCGCTGGTCACCCTTACCGCCAGGGTCGCGCACATGGGGGGGACCACCCTGATAGAATCGGTCCCGGCTCCGCTGGCAGGATGGGGTTACCTTCTCAAAAGGATATCGGACATTATCTTCACGGTCCTCATTCTGATACTCCTTTCACCCGTGTTCGTGGTGACCTCAGTTGCCATAGTGCTGGATTCCGGTTTTCCGGTCTTCTACAAGCAGATGAGGTTGGGCCGCGGAAACGAGCTTTTCAGAATGATCAAGTTCAGGTCCATGAGGAAGGGAGCCCATGAGGAGAAGGAACTCCTGAGGGACAGCAACGAATCCTCGGGACCCCTCTTCAAGATAAAGGATGATCCAAGGATCTCCAGGGTGGGCAGATTCATCAGAAAATGGTCCATTGATGAGCTTCCGCAGCTATTCAACGTTCTGTCAGGAAAAATGAGCCTTGTAGGTCCGCGACCGCCCCTCCCTGAAGAGGTGGAGGAATACAACCGCAGGGATTTCAAGCGGCTTCATACTATTCCCGGTGTGACAGGGGTATGGCAGATCTCCGGCAGAAGCCATCTCGGTTTCGACGAGATGGTCAAGCTGGACCTCTACTACGTAGACAACTGGTCGATATGGATGGACCTGGCCATTCTATTCCTCACTCCCAAGGCCGTGCTCTCCGGAGAAGGGGCATACTGAGGATAGGTCAACGGACTTCGTTCCCCTGAAACAGGTCCTTCAAGCAAATGACGGGGGTATCATGAACGGTCGTATTCGTATGAAGACAGCTGGACTTACGGTTCTATCCGTGCTATGCGCAGCCTGTACAGGTCCGGCGGCGTCCACCTCCCTGATGGATTCCATGCCATCGGGACACGACGTCTACATTATCATGAGTCCGGAACGCGCCGGTATCGAACAGGTTCTGACCGAGTTCGAAGGATACTTCGGTTCGAGTGATGCCGGTCCGGCCGGGGCAGGGGATGTCATCGGCTTCGACCCTCTGGACTGGCAGGGTTGGACCGAAGCCCTGACCCTCAGGCCGGGCGACGATATCGGCCTTGTTCTCGACCTGGATCAGGGGGATATCCGGGTCATTACCGTCTACCTTCCATCCGACGATGCTACCGCGGTGGAGGGTTTCGTCACCGGTATCAGGGAACGGGCCGGGGAAGCGGATGCGGCTGCGAGGTTCATTCGCACAGGTGAATACACCGCCGTCTCGTTCTTCGGCAATGAATTCGATCCCGGACCGGAGACCGGCTACCATCTGGATTCCTCTCTTCGGGATTACCCTGACTACTCCCGGCTGGCCGGGGATCCGCCGGAGGGTAATGCCGTTCTGATCGTGTTCGCGAATGCCGGCGCCTTCCCGGGCACCGAAGGGCTCGGTTCGGCCCTGCTGGAATGCACCGAATCCGGCAGCATGATCACCATCGCTGCCGGTTTCTCCACCGACGGGGACCTGCCGTATCTTTCCATACTGTCACCAGGCGGCGCCTGCGGGGAAGTAACGGTCCCGGAAGGCACGAACGCTGCAGCGCGGATCAGTCTAGACATGCCCTGTGTGAAGGACCTCCTTGTAGAAGGCGGCATTGACAGGGAGTTCGGAATGGGGATCGAGGAGTTCGGCTTCTCGTCCTTCGATGAGATGTTCGACTGCTTCGGCGGCGCTTTCTATGCCGGCGTCCTGCTCTCCGGAGAGAAGCAGGGGGGGGTCCTTCAGTTCAGCCTTCGGGACGTGGACGCGGTCACCCGCATGCTGGACTTGATCTTCCGTACGGTGGCAGGCAGCGACGATCCCGGAATGACCACCTTCGAGTTCAGGGGCGGGTACTGCTACCGGACCACAAGCACCGGATCCACAGGCATTGATTTCATAGAGTTCGGTATCATCGACGATGCCGTCGCGATAGGCGCCAACATAAGCATCGAGGATATCGCGGCAGGAATGGTCTTCAGCGATTATGCGTCGGCCACCTCCCTGGGACTGGACTGCGGCGGCGGACTGATCGTGACTGCCGACCTGGGATCCATCGCGGGAAGCGACGCGGTGGACGAGGATCTCATCGAGAGGTTGAACGGCTCCGGGATCAGGAGATGTGCGGCATCCGCCGGCTACTCCGAGGGTATCCTCGATGCAGCTGTATGCCTGGAGTTCGCGGAAGGCGGCGGGTTCATGAATCTGCTGAGATTTCTCTCAGGTATCTGAGGAAATCCTCGCACGCCTCTGTACTCCTGAATTTCCACTGACAGTGCCAGAAAGGGATCATGAACTCGGTACGATCGTTCAGCCACTTCTCCTGCTCCGGTCTGTACGGGTAGCACAGATCCGGTCCCCGGTGATCTCCCGGTATATGAAGGATCGGCGGATCCTGTCTCCTGTCGATGCTGAACGAGTATTCCTCAGAGGAGTCCATGAGCGAAAGGACTATCTTTATCTCTTCCATGAACCCTCCATGATCAACCGGCTGTCATGATACGCCGGTTCGTGCCGGTATCTGAAGGCCCGGCCGCCATTTCGGCGACCGGGCCTTTGAACGGAGCGGATTTGCCTTTGACCGACCTGTACGCTACTTCCAGGTCATCTGCTCCATCTGCTTGTAGATCTTCCATCTGCGGTCCACTTCCACCTGTGCTTCCTTGATCAGCTCCTCGGCGTGCTCAGGCATGGTCTTCACAAGGCTCTTGAAACGGGCCTCGTTGTAGGCGAAATCCCTGAAGGAGATGGAAGGGTCCTTGCTGTCCAGTGTCAGCGGTCTGCCGTCCGCGGCTATCTTCCTCGGGTCGAACCTGAGGAGAGGCCAGAACCCGGAATTGACCGCGTTCTTCTGCTCGTCAAGACCGCAGGTCATGTCGATGCCGTGGGCTATGCAGTGAGTGTAGGCGATGATGATGCTGGATCCCCTGTAGCTCTCGGCCTCGGTGAAGGCCTTCACCGCCTGACCGTAATTGGCTCCCAGAGCTATCTGGGCGACATAGATGTTGCCGTAGCTCATGGACAGCATCGCCAGGTCCTTCCTCGGCTGGGGTTTGCCCGAGTAGGCGAACTTGGCCACGGCAGCAAGCGGCGTGGCCTTGGAGCACTGCCCTCCGGTATTGGAGTAGACGCCCGTATCCAGCACCAGGACGTTCACGTCCCTGCCCTGGGCCAGAACATGGTCCAGGCCGCCGTAGCCTATGTCGTAGGCCCAGCCGTCGCCGCCGATGACCCAGATGCTCCTGTGGACGAGGTAGTCGGCTACGCTCTCCAGCATCCTCGCATCCTCGGAGTCCACTGATGAGAGCTTCTTTCTAAGCGCAGCCACCCTTTCCCTCTGAAGGGATATGTCGCTTTCGGTATCCTGCCCGGCTTCCAGCAGTTCCTTCACCAGGCTCTCACCTACTTTGGAAGCGAGTTTCTCGAGTAACTCACGTGCAATCTGGGTGTGCTTGTCCGCCGTGAGCCTGAACCCGAACCCGAACTCCGCAGCGTCTTCGAAGAGGCTGTTGTTCCAGGCCGGCCCTCTCCCTTCGTCATTGCTGGCGTAGGGCGTGGTGGGCAGGTTGCCTCCGTAGATGGAGCTGCAGCCAGTGGCGTTGGCGATGGTGGCCCTGTCTCCGTAGAGCTGTGTGAGCAGCTTTACGTAGGCGGTCTCACCGCAGCCGGCGCAGGCGCCTGAGTATTCGAAGAGCGGCCTGAGGAGCTGGGTCTCCTTGACGTTTCCGGTGTTCACCTTCGTGCGGTCGTAGTCGGGAAGACCGAGGAAGAAGCTGTAGTTTTCCCTCTCCGGCTCCCTGAGAGGAATCTGGTTCTCCAGGTTTATGGCCTTCCTGTCAGGATTCTCCTTGTTCTTGGCGGGACAGACATGTACGCATGTCCCGCATCCGGTGCAGTCCTCCGGAGCGACCTGGACGGTGAACTTGAGGTCCTTGAAGCTGCCGCCCTTCGCATCCGTGTGCTTGAAGGTCCCGGGAGCGTCCTTCAGACAGGTGTTCTCGTAGACCTTCATCCTGATCGCCGCATGAGGACAGACCAGGCTGCAGAAACCGCACTGTATGCATGTATCAGGGTCCCATACGGGTATCTCCAGCGCTACGTTGCGCTTCTCCCACCGGGTCGTGCCCAGCGGCCAGCTGCCGTCTGCGGGCATGTGGGAGACGGGGACGCTGTCGCCTTCCATCCTTATTATCTTCGCTGTCACCCTCTGCACGAACTCGGGCGCCTCCTCCGGGACCGTGGGAGGCATGGGGATTTCGCTGGTGGCCGTTTTGGGGTATTCAACCAGGTGCAGGTTCGCCAGGGTCTGGTCCACCGCGTTGTAGTTCTTCCTGACTATCTCGTCGCCCTTGCGGCTGTAGGTCTTCTTGATGGCTTCCTTTATCCTGGCGATGGCCTCGTCCCTGGGAAGCACACCTGAGATGGCGAAGAAGCAGGTCTGCATTATGGTGTTTATCATCACTCCCATGCCGGTCTCCCTGGCCACTTCGTAGGCGTCGATGACGTAGAATTTCACCTGTTTCCTGATCATCGACTCCTGGACCTGCTTCGGCAGCATATTCCAGACCTCGTCCCTGCCGTAGGGGGAGTTCAGGAGGAAGGTGGCTCCTTCGGCCGCGTATCCCAGCACATCGTACTTCTCCAGGAAGATGAACTGGTGGCAGCCGACGAAATCAGCCCTGCGGATCAGGCATGTCTGCTTGATGGGCTCGGGGCCGAACCTGAGATGGCTCACGGTCCTGGCCCCGGCCTTCTTCGAGTCGTATACGAAGTAGCCCTGGGCGTAGTTGTCCGTCTCCTCGCCGATTATCTTGATGCTGTTCTTGTTGGCACCTACCGTGCCGTCCGAACCCAGCCCCAGGAATACGGCCTGGATAGTCTCGGGAAACTCTATCTTGAAGTCGTAGTCCACATCCAGGGAGGTTTCGGTGACATCGTCGGTTATCCCCACCGTGAAATGGTTCCTGGGTTTGCCCTTGACCGCCTCGTCGAGGACCGTCTTGACCATGGCCGGGCAGAACTCCTTGCTGGACAGCCCGTACCTGCCGCCGATGACCCTGATGTTGCTCCTGCCGTTCTCCGCCAGGGCGGTGACCACGTCAAGGTACAGGGGTTCTCCGGGGGCTCCCGGCTCCTTGGTCCTGTCAAGGACGGCTATGTTCCTCACGGAGTCCGGTATGGAGGCCAGGAGGGAAGCTACATGGAAAGGCCTGTAGAGCCTGACCTTCACAAGGCCGACCTTCTCTCCCCTGGCTGAAAGGTACTCCACCGTCTCGTGGGCGGTCTCGCAGCCGGATGCCATCTGCATGACTATGGTCTCCGCGTCGGGGGCACCCACGTAGTCGAACAGGCGGTAGCTCCTGCCGGTGAGCTCCGCGAACCTGTCCATGTAGTCCTGTACTATGCCCGGTGTGGCCAGATAGTACGGATTGACCGTTTCCCTGCCCTGGAAGTAGACATCGGGATTCTGGCTGGTCCCGCGGACCACCGGGTGATTGGGATCAAGGCCCCTGTTCCGCGCGGCTATCACCAGTTCGTCGTCCATCATGCTCTTGAGGACCTCGTCGGGGACAAGGGCGATCTTCTGTATCTCATGGCTCGTCCTGAAACCGTCGAAGAAGTGGACGAAGGGTATCCTTGCCTTGAGTGTCGATGCATGGGCGATCACGGCAAGGTCCATGGCCTCCTGAACCGATGCGCTGGCCAGGAGGGCGAAACCGGTCTGTCTCACGCCCATGGTATCGCTGTGGTCTCCGAAGATGGAGAGAGCCTGGCACGCCAGGCTGCGCGCGGAAACGTGGAACACCGCCGGCGTCAGTTCCGCCGCTATCTTGTACATCGACGGTATCATCAGGAGAAGCCCCTGGGAGGCGGTGAAAGTCGTGGTCAGGGCACCGGTCTGGAGGGCTCCGTGAACTGCCGCCGAAGCTCCTCCCTCACTCTGCATCTCCTGCACCAGGGGAACGGTGCCCCAGATGTTCGTCTTCCCCTGGGCCGACCATGCGTCGGCATGCTCTCCCATGGGACTGGATGGAGTGATGGGGTAGATGGCCACCACTTCACTGAGTTTGTGGCCTATTCTGGCCGCAGCCTCATTGCCGTCAATAGTTATCATCGTGTTTTTCATTCTGCTCCATCCTGTTCCAGAACTCCGCCGTTTCCATAAATACAATCGTCTTGAAGCCAGATCAAAGCATCCTGCCTTTTGACCTGGGGAATGGTATGACGTCCCTGATGTTCTCCATTCCCGTGAAGTACATGAGCAGCCTCTCGAACCCCAGGCCGAAACCGGCGTGAGGCGCCGTACCCCATTTCCTGATATCGAAGTACCAGGAATAATCCTCTATGTCGATACCGCACTCCAGAGCCCTGCTCCTGAGGACGTCGGACCTCTCCTCCCTCTGGCTTCCTCCCACTATCTCGCCCACCTGGGGAAAAAGGAGGTCAGTGCAGGCCACGGTCCTGCCGTCGTCGTTGAGCCTCATGTAGAACGGCTTGATGGAAGCCGGGTAATCGGTCACGAACACCGGTGAGCCGAAATGTTCGTCGGCCAGGAATCTCTCGTACTCGGTCGCGATGTCGCATCCCCATTGGGGCGCGGTCTCGAAATCCCGGCCGCTTCCCTGCATCAGCTCTATCGCCTCCGAATACGATATCCTTGCGAAATCGCCTTCGATCAGCATCCGATAGCGGTTCTCAAGTTCCTTCTCGTAGAAGCGGCTGAAGAACCCTATGTCCTCGCCGCACTTTTCCCTCAGGTAGGAAGCCGTATACTTCACGAACCTCTCGATAAGGGCGATGTCGTCGTCGAGATCGAAGAACGCCATCTCTGGCTCTATCATCCAGAACTCCGCCGTATGGAATCTCGTGTCCGACGGATCAGCCCTGAAAGTGGGTCCGAAGGTGTAAACCTTTCCCATGGCGAGGGCCATCGGCTCAGCTTCCAGCTGGGCGCTCACCGTCAGGAAAGCCTTCCTCCTGAAGTAGTCCTCCGAATAATCGACTCTTCCGTCGCTGACCTTTATCCTGTCCAGAGGCATGGAGGTGACCTGGAAGGATTCCCCCGCTCCCTCGGCATCGCTGGTGGTTATCAGGGGGGCGTGTATGAAATAGAACCCGTTCTCGTCGAAGAACCGGTGGATCGCCAGGCTCAGGTGGTGGCTCATCCTGAAGACAGCACCGAATGTATTGGTACGGACCCTCAGATGGGGCATGGACCTGAGGAACTCCAGGGAATGCTTCTTTTTCTGAAGGGGGAAATCCTCGCCCGCCGGTCCCACGATCTCCAGTTCGACGGCCTCCAGTTCCCTGGACTGCTCCTGGCCCGGAGAGCGGACCACCTTTCCCTTTACCCTGATGCAGGCTCCCGTGGCAAGCCCTGAGAGGTCTTCGAATCCGTCCCTGTTGAATACCACCTGGAGGGTGGACGGTGTGGATCCGTCGCTTATCTCGGCGAAGGAGACGTTCTTGCCGGACCTGGCCGTTCTGACCCATCCGTATACCACGACCACCTCATCGCTGCATTCACCGTTCAGCACTGAAACCACGGGCGTGCGGTCTATCATCGATAACTCCAGGTCCAAGGGTATTCCCGACAACGTCGGGACTGGTTGATACTGCCGGCTCGGAGAGTTTAATCTATTCAGGCGGAGGGGTTACTGCAATAGTTTCGGCTTCCCCGACGTGACCTGCGGCCGGAGGGATCTCCTCAAGAGCTTCCACGGGAAAGCCCAGGCGCTTCCCCTGCCAGGTGTCCCTCTCTTCCATCCCGGCCTCGATGGTCCTTATGATCAGGCTCTTCTCCAGGGACCAGGAGGGGGCGACAGTCATGTCCGCCGGAGCCTGTCCGCTCAAGCGCAGAACCACCGCGCCCGGGTCAGTGAGTTCGAGGAAACCTATGGCCATGTCGGCGTATTCCTCCATCCCCTGCGGAATGAATTCCCCCCGCCTGAACCTGGACTCCATGGGAGTGTCGCGAACCACATGGAAGTTCTGCAGCTTGATGCCTGCCGTACCGGACGCGCTCAGCAGCATGGCGTCCTCCAGGACGGTCTCCATGGTCTGTCCGGGATAACCCAGTATCATATGGGCCGCGGACATTATGCCCCTGCGGTGAAGTCTTTGAAGGGCCGCCAGGGACTGCTCGGCGGTATGGCATCTGTTCATGTCCCGAAGCAGGTCGTCATCCAGCGTCTGGATACCCAGCTCGACCCAGATGAAGGTCCTCCCGGACAGTTCCTGCAGAACGTCCAGAACCGAATCAGGGAGGCAGTCCGGCCTTGTGCACAGAGACACGCCGACCACTCCGGGATGTCGGAGCACGCTTGAGAGAAGCTCCTTGAGTTCCGAGGGGTCTCCGTACGTTGTGGTATAATCCTGGAAATAAGGCAGGAACGCGGAGACGCCGTACCTGCCCGCTATGTACCGGCAGCCCTCCTCAAGCTGCCTATGGACGCTCATTCCCTCCCGCCGGCCGGCGGGTCTCGAAGCCGCTGGATTACAGAAACTGCAGCCGTTTCTTCCCAGCGTCCCGTCACGGTTCGGACAGCTGAAGCCGCCCACGAGACCCACCTTGTGGACCTTTCTTCCGAATGTATCCGTCAGAAAGCCGCTGAGCTTGCGCAAACGGAGCCGTTGCATTAAACTCTCACACCTCCCGTGACATGCAGCTGCGATGGCTCAAAGATACAATAAGGAAAGGGGACGCGCCGAGTGGAACAGCGAACAGCCTCGAAGAATGCAGCCAGGATGTTCCTGGACCATTTCGGCCTGCTGCCGGGTAGAACGGATGTCCTCAGCCTCTCCCGGATAGTGGACGAGTTCTCGCGGATCCCGTGGGAGAACCTCACGAAATTCCTTGTCAAAGCAAGCGGGATACCCCGTGAAGGAAGGCTCAGATCGCCGGATATCGTGATCAGGCAGCATATAGAGGACGGGACCGGGGGCACGTGTTTTTCCCTGACCGACACGCTGGGTGCGGTACTCAGCTTCGCCGGTTTCCGTTGCTTTCCGGTGATGGCTGACATGAACCATGGAATGAACATACACTGCGCCCTGTCGGTGTTCACCTCCGACGGTGAGAGGTACCTGGCGGACCCCGGATACCTGGTGCCGTTGCCTGTCAGGATCCCCCGGGGGATCGCCGCCGGGACTGAGATCCATGGACAGAGAATGGTATGGGAGCCCTCCGCAGGCGATTCCTACGACCTGTTCACCATGGAGGACGGCGGAAGGACATGGCGCTACAGAGTCCGGATGGCTCCCGTGGACAGGGAGGAGTTCGTCCTTCACTGGCAGAACTCCTTCGAGGCCGCCGGCATGAACAGCCTGCACGCCAACCTGAGGCTGGACCGGCAGAGGCTGTCGGCCCACAACATGAACCTCAGAAGGACCGATGGCGTGGACAGGAGCAACGAGAAGCTGAGGGATCGCTATCCCCTCATGATGGAGGAGAATTTCGGCATAAGCCGCAGGATCGCCATGGAGGCGGAGACGGAGTGGAGGCGATCGTGTCTGGTCCGGTAGAACCTCTTCCCGTGGCGCTTATGGTCAGCGTGATCTACTCCGATGCGGATGTTCTGGTGAAAGCCAGGACGGCCCTGGAGGAGGAGTTCGGCGAAGTGGCCATGTCCAGCGAGCCCTTTCCCTTCGACAGGTCCGATTACTACCGTGATGAGATGGGGGAGAGCCTTGAGCGCGTCTGGCTCTGCTTCCGGCGCACCGCCGACCCTTCTCTGCTGCCCGCCTTGAAGCGATCGTGCCACAGGATCGAACGTGACCTTTCACAGGAGGACGGGAACAGGATGGTGAACATCGATCCCGGCTACCTGGATTACGGAAAGCTGGTCCTGGCCTCGTTCAAGGAGGCTCCGGACAAGATCTACATGGGAAACGGGGTGTGGGCCCACACCTGTCTGCGGTACGGCCACGGTTCCTTCACGGCGCCGGACCACAGTTTCCCTGATTTCAGGGACGGAAGGTTCAACGATTTCATGATGGAGGCCAGGCGGAGTTACCGCAGGATGATCAGGTCAGCGGGGGAACGAGACCTGTGACAGTATCTCCATCGCGGGGTCCAGTTCTTCCCTGGAAAGGCATCCAAAGCTTATCCTGAGGTGCTTCTCTCCTGCCGGTCCGAAGGCGGAGCCCGGTATGGTGCCTATCCCGTATTCGTCAAGCAGGTGCATGGCGGCTTCCTCCGAGTTCATGCTCCCCTCGTAGGCGGCCAGTGTGAAGAAAGCCCCACCCGCATCTCTCCAGTGCAGCTGCCCGTTGCCGGAAAGGGCGGACCTGCAGCGATGCAGACGGGTCCTTACACCCATGGACATCTCCTCTATCCATTCCTGTTCTCCAATGACCATTTCAAGCAGGCGCTGCGATGGCGCGGGGGGACAGATCACAACCGAGTCCTGCACTTTCAGCGCATGCCTGAGAAGCTCCTCGGGCCCGAAGAGGTATCCCAGCCTCCATCCCGGCATTCCCAGGCTCTTGGAGAAACTCCCCAGCGTGAGGACGTTCCCGGGCCTGCCGTCCATCCAGGGATGCCATCGATCACGGGTATAGTTGAATCTCTCGTAGGTCTCGTCGATGATGAGGAAAGTCCCGTTCTCACGGGAAAGCTCCGCCAGCTCCCTCATCCGGGCGTCCGGGATCACGGACCCGGTGGGATTGCCAGGGTTGACTATAACCAGCGCCTTCAGGGTTCCCATGATCCTTCCGAGGTCGTCCACGGGGAGGGTCCATCCCGCTTCCGTCTCGGCCATGGGCAGGGAGACGAGTTCAAGGTCGCTGAACCGGATGGCGAAGACGTGATCGAAATAGTAGGGCTCTATCACGGCCACCCTGTCACCGGCCGAGGTCACCGAAAGGAGGGCGCTCAGGAAAGCCTGGCTGGCGCCGCAGGTAAGATGAAGCTCCGAGGACGGATCCAGCCGGATACCCCTTCTCCGATGGAAATCGTCCGCCACCGCTGTCCTTGCGGTCATGAAGCCCGGGTCGGGGCTGTATCCGTGAAGCGATGGATCACCGAGCCGTGCCGACAGTTCCGAGAGAACATGTTCGGGAGGCGCATACCAGGGTACTGCCTGGGCCATGCTGTAGACTGTCCCGCCCTCCCGGCGGAGCCCGGATATCCTCTCCATTATCCGCGCTATGGGAGGCATGACCACGGCCTTCATCCTCCCCGAGGGCGAGAAGCTGTTCATGGAGTCCCCTTTCCTTCTTATATTGCAGCAGTGCCGGTGGAACATACAAGGGATAGCAGCACCGAGAAAACTCTGGAGACAATTGAGAATACTGGTAACCATAAACTGCTCCGGCGTGGATGCCTCCGCCGATGGAGGCCTGGCCCTTGCGAGGATGATGGGCGAGGGAGGGCATCAGGTGCTGGTCCAGGCGCCTCCCGGGGGACCTGTCAGCGCTTGCGCTGGCGAAATGGGACTGGACACTTCAGGGCCTGATCTGAGGAAGGCGTCCCTTGTCACGGGACTGTTCCCGTTCAGGAGGCTGGTGCGCCGGTTCGCCCCCGATGTCATCTGCGCGACGAGGGCCGACGGCCAGACAGCCAGTGCCCTGGCGGCTGCAGGATTTCCTCTGGTGCGCATCAGGTGCGACATCAGGAAGCCCGGGTCCGGCAGGGCATGGAGTATCGTCGACCGCCGCACCGATCTTGTGGTGTTCCCGTCTCCGTTCATGGCGGACAGGGGCTATCACGGGGAGAGACAGGGCCCCGTCGCAGTGGTTCCTCACCCGGTGGACACCGAGAGATTCTGCTGCAGCCCCCCTCCCTCCACGGGGGAACAGGTGCTTGTCTCCCTGGGAAGGCTGAGCCCGATGAAGGGCCACAGGACGCTCATTAAGGCCCTCGGTCTGCTGCCGGGGAATGTCACCGCCATAATAGCAGGGCCTCCCAGCCAGCAGTCAAAGGAGGAGCTGATGGCATTCGCCGATGAGCTGGGTGTGGCTGACAGGCTAACCGTGACCGGGAGACTGGAAGATCCGGTGGAGATCATCTCCAGGGGCTCCATAGGAGTGGTGACCAGCCTTGGCAGCGAGGTGGTATCGAGGGCGGGCATGGAGATGATGAGTTCAGGCTTGCCTCTCCTGGCGGCGGCGACCAACGGTCTGCTGGACCTCGTGAAGGATGGCGAGACCGGCCTTCTTCATTCACCGGGAAACTACAGGCAGCTGGCTTCCCAGGCCGGGTTACTTTTCGATAGCCCGTCACTGGCGGACAGGATGGGAAGGAAGTCCAGGAAGATGTGCGTGGACGAGTACAGCTTCGCCGCCGTAAGACGCAAATGGGAGGATCTCCTGGCGTTCATCGTCCCTGGGGAACAGAATCCCGTTTCACAGGTATCATCAGTAAAAAAGGAAAGCAGGTAGTGCATGGTCCATCTCCTTATGATCCTCAGCATGTTCATGGCCGATTCCCTGGATACCGGGGGATTGGATGAGAGCTACGCTCCGCGCTACGTCGAGAACCGCGCCTTCGGCCCCGGAGAGAGACTGGAGTTCAGTGTGGAGTACGGGATAATCAAAGCCGGGACGGCAGTTCTGGCGATCACCGGACCGGAGCAGTACCAGGGTCTGATGGCATACCGGATAACGGCCACCGCAAGGTCGAATCCAGCCTTCAGCACCTTCTTCGAGGTCAACGACGTGAACGAGGCCCTGCTGGATATCATCCAGTTCCACACTCTCAGGTTCTTCAAGGACCTCCACGAGGGTGATTTCA
>JAFGPK010000019.1 GCA_016936235.1 Candidatus Fermentibacteraceae bacterium
GATGGCTGGCGGGCAGGGATTCGAACCCCAATAAATGGATCCAGAGTCCATTGTCCTACCGTTGGACGACCCGCCAGCAGAGCGGAAATTATAGGCGCTTAGCGAGTCTGCTGTCAAGAAGGACCTTTAGTTATGGATGACCACTAGCTCCCTGGAATTTGTCCCCTCTTCTGAAATCGTCTGGATCCTGTAAAGACCCTGTGGCAGCATGGACAGGTCCAGTGTTACATCGGAGCTGTTCGCCGGGCTGCTGACCTGCATGATCCTGCCTGAAATATCGAATACCATTACCGAGGACAGAATTGTCGGGCTCAATATCGTAATCGTACCTGAAGATGGGTTCGGGTATATCACCATCCCATGAGTTTCAGCAGGAGCTTTGCCGATGCCCTGGGGCGTGTGGTTGGGGAAAATATCCGCCCAGTCTATCCATTCCGGGTCCTGCTCGTATGCTGGCGTGGAGAGGGAAGCGAAGGCCAGGCCAGTCCTGAGCTGCTCCGGCATGAATACCATCGTCTGTATGGTGCCGCCTGCGCCCGGAGTCGCAGGCCAGCCAACAGCTCCCATGAATTTCCAGAGACGGTCAAGATTAACATCAGGGTTGGTGGTGAGGGAATCCATGAGGTAGCTGTACCGGTAGCAGCCAACCGGGGGGATGAGAACTCTGTGATGGTTGGTGAGTATCATCCTGCATGGGGCTATGGCAGTTTCATGGTAGGAGTACCTGAAGGCATAACCGTCCATGTTGCTCACTTCGACTACTACGGCATTCGAATCCTGGCCTGCCAGGTCCCGGTCGGCAACAACATGGATATCGAAGGAATTGCCTCTGTTCCACTGGGTCAGAGCGTCCTTCATATCCTCAATGTTGCAGGAGCCGCTGCCGTTGAAATCGGTTTCCATCAGACCCAGGGCCTGGGCCATGCATATCGGGACGAAGGGTGAGGTGTACTGGGAAGTGCCCTGGTGGTTGCCCATGTTCAGGCAGGCGCTTACTCCCGACTCGTTCATACCAGAAAGGCAGCCTGCGAACCCCGGGAATCCCACTGCGATCCAGTCCTGGCCGTTCTCCGGTTCGAAGGTGAGAAGAATGCTGTGATCAAGAACCATACCACCGGTGTCCACGTAGTAATCGAGGTTCCGAGATATGGCGGGAGCGCCGCTGAGCACGGGATCGGTCTCGGTCGCTTCCCCCCATGCGCTTACGCTGGAGCAGAGGAGCATATCCTCACCCTTCAGGGCAGCGATATCGGGTATCGAGGATACGACGCAGATATCTATATAGTCTATGTTCCGCCCAAGCTGCGGGGAATAGAGACTGATCGTGTCAGCGATGCCCGAAATCATACCCTGTGTGTAATCGATGAAATCCTCGGGAACCTCGAAATAGGCCAGGAAGAATATCCGGGCGCTCTCGAAATTTCCCGGTCCGCCTGCCATCTCGAGGAAGTACTTGTGAAAGACCTCAGAGATATCAGGGCCGAGAAGGTAACCGTGGGCGTATCCCATATCATCCCATGAACCCCATAGATTCAGTATTCTGATGTTCCCGGCATACTCAATGGATCCGCATACATCTGCGGAAGCGATGGATGCCGCCAGCAGGCAGAGCAGGGCTGCAGAAAGAATATGACACATGAATTACCCCTTTTAGGATTCTTGTTCTACCTCGGAAGAGGGACTATTGTGTATTGGGCTTCCGTCAGGTCAACGGCAACAGTGGAGTCCGAGATCACTGTGACATTCTGAAGCCATGAGCCTATCAGCTCTCCGTTCTGCACGAACTGGACCCTCAGAAGGAACTCACCCGCTCCGAGTTCCAGTATGCTGCGCTGGAAAGGGTCGATGCTGATGCCTGTGATAGATACCGTATCATCACCTGAAGGTATCATGAGCTCCGCAGTCCATCCGGCACCAGGGTCGGTAATGGGGTTCAGGGCCAGTGTACCAGTATTCCTGTATTCGCCCGTGATGTTGTCCAGGGAAGGACATTCAAAGGCGACCTTCACGTACTGCACCGGCGGTATACCTCTGCTGAGTGGCTCCCAGGAATCTCCGGTCCAGATGTCCATCCAGCGGTAGAGGTTCATGTCGGCCCCGGGGAACCAGCCTTTCACCGGCCTTACAGGAATGCCCATGGACCTCATGCAGGCGCAGAGCAGGACCCATCTGCCCTCCCTGGATGCCTGCCCCACCGGGATTATCTGAGTAGGGGCCATTTCCGGTCCGGAGGATGCTACGAGTACGATATTCCCTGTGACAACGTCATAAATCTGCTCGGCGGTCTCGTACGGGGTCGCCTTGATCTGAATATGACGTTCCAGCCATCCTGCCAGGGAGGACCTGTAGGAGGAAAGAGGCTCTGACGAGATCCTGTATTCCAGAAGGTAGTCCAGGAAAATGGAATCCTGAAGGGTCTGGAACCATGCACCCCTGGAACCGATTGCACCGAGCACATGATCATTCAGGACCGCCTCCGTCATGCTGTCCCTGTCTTCATCAGGTATGACGAGGAACAGGTACTCGATGCAGTTGAGCGTGTCTCCCAGTTGCTGCTGGAACATTTCCTGCCAGAAAGCCGCGTTGGCTGGATGTTCGGTGAGAATGGAATCCCGTTCCGCTGGTGATAGAAGAATAAGGACAGACACTAATATTCCGGCCATGGTGTTCCTCCCTGTCTACATATTTATATACTATGACATTCCAGGGAAAGGAGAAAGGGTGAAAAAACTCATAGGCGCGTGGATCATTGCAGGCGTTGTACTCTGGCTGACATCGCTGATACTGGGATCTAGAATGGTCTTCGTCGGGTTCTGGCCGATAGTCTGGACAGCGGCCGTCATAGGGCTTCTGAACTTCGTGCTGGCGCCGCTGCTCAATCTGCTCACCTGCCCCATCTTCCTGCTCACCCTCGGGCTGTCCAGATTCCTGATAAGCGGACTGGTGCTGGTGATAGCGCACAAATGGGTGCATGGCTTTTACATTGCCAGCTACTGGTGGGCCGTGCTGGCGGCGATAATCATATCAGTGCTGACCGGCGTGATAGACAACATGGTTAAGGGTAAATAAGTACAGGTTGCAGCCGATACAGCCTTTTACCTGTCATTAGGATCCCGGGCCGGATTGAACTGAGCTGACAGCGGCTTCGGTGGTGATATCGGAATGATCTTCATCAAATGGCAGTTGATGCCTGCCCGGAGATTCTCCGTCGGACCGGGCTCGGAAGAACCTCAGGTGACGGCATGGATAATTCCCACGGGAGTGCTGTCCGTCCCCTGACCCAGGGGATTGTCCCTGAGTATCTCCACTATTAGTTCCCGGTCGAGTTCAGGTGGGTATGCTCCAAGGACGTTTCCTCCAAGGTCATTTATATCCACCACCGCGGCACTGCAACCGAACCTTGCTGCCAGTTCCCGCGATACACCGTCCGGGTCCAGCGGGGCCAGGCTCACGGCCCTGTTGAAGGGCGGTATCGTTCCGCTGGTGGGTCCGTCTATTGACCTGGCAAGCGGCCCCGCTATTCGGTAGAAGTCACCCTTTCTTCCAAACAGCTTTCCAAGGGCTCCCGCCATGGCGGCGAACAGGATTCTCGGGACCCCGCACTCCCTCAGCGCGCACTCCATGGTCTCGGGTATCCCCAGACCGATGCCTGCCGGGGTCCTGGTGACGAACCGGCTCAGAATCCTCGCAAGGCGCCCGGGTTCCAGGGTTCCGTCGTCCAGAAGGTAGTACCTTCCCTGGCTGGCTCCAACGGCTTTCTCGCTGACGAACAGGATATCCTCCGGAGCGACCTGGTGGCCGGCTTCCCGAAGTCCGTCATCGATGGTCTGCAGAAGATCGTCGCCCCGCAGTACGAGCTTCGTCTTCACCGGGATCCTGTCCCACGAGATGCCTCTTGCGGTTATCGTTTTCTGTTTCATAATGTAACGGACCCTTCGAAGTCTGCTCGATCAACTCAGGCGAACCTGATGTCTATCTGGCGAGTATGCTCAAGGGATGACACAAGGACAAGAGGAGGTCGCCATGCAGCTTGCTGAAGCTCTGACCGGAGAAGTGGCCAAGTACCTGGAGACCCGTGATACTGTAATGATACCATCGGGATCGCTTGAGCAGCACTGGATGGCGGCGCCGCTGGGATGTGACACCATCATCCCGGTGAGACTCTGCCGTGCGGCGGGTGACAGGACAGGAACCGCAGTGGCTCCTGCCGTCAGTTACGGATTGTCTGAGAACCACATGGGATTCGCCGGTACAGTGAGCCTCAGACGGGAGACCCTGTCGCACATCACCCGTGACGTCGTGACATCCCTCTACTTCCATGGTTTTCGGAAGATGCTCTTCATAAGCGGTCACGGAGGCAACAGGAAGCCCATCGAGGACGGCTTCGAGGAGGCGTCCGGAGAGTGCCCGGGAGCACTGATGGAGTACAGGCTCTACAGGGACCTCCCGGGAGCCGTGGAGAAACATCGGGACCTGTTCTGTCCGGATCCGGGGTATCATGTGACGGTTACGGAGGTTTCAATGATATGGCACCTGCTCGGGTGTGAAATGCCGGTATTCCCGAGAGTGAAGTTTCCTCCGGAACCCTCCCCCGGTGAAGTCCTAGGCAGTAAGGAATGGCTTGAGCGGTACCCGCAGGGTGGTGCCGGATCGGATCTGGGCTTTGTTTCGGTGGAGAAGGGAGGCGTTTTCTTTGAGTTCCTCGTTGACAGCCTGTGCGGTTACCTGGGGGAGCTGGAAAAGGATACCGTGAGTCCATTTGAAAGCGAGACGACGTGAGAGATGACCCGGTGATCCAGGTGACCACCACCGTGAATTCCGAAGCGGAGGCTGACAGGATGGGTCGCGAGGCCGTGGTCAGGAAACTGGCCGCCTGCGCGCAGGTGTCCGGACCGATCACGAGCCATTACAGGTGGAAGGGCGAACTCTGCAGGGATACTGAATGGAAGGTCTCCATGAAAACCTTCGGTTCCATGGTAGAGAAGCTTCTGGCCCTTCTCGAGGAAATGCATCCGTATGAGACCCCTGAACTTGTATGCACACGGGCGGAGTCCGTCTCGAGATCGTACATCGAATGGATGACACGGAACCTCGATGGTCAGCCAGATCAGGCGGGGATGGACGCGGAAGAATGACATACTATATATAACATAAGACATATATAGGAGGTCATAGTGCTTGAACCCATTATTGGTTCACTTGTTCGTGAACAGGTCCTGCTTTTCATGCACGCCAGGGGGAAGGGATATGCCAGGGAGATAGCCAGGTTCTTCAATGCATCCCTGGACTCCGTTCAGAAACAGCTGAAGAGACTGGCAGAGGATTACGTGCTTGTCAGCGAGAAGGTTGGCAGGACTGTCGTTTACAGATTCGATCCGGAGTATCCGTTCCTTGCCGAGGTCAGGTCCCTTATGGAAAGGCTGATAAAGGAGAGGGGTGATGAACACGGGAGCCTTACTGAGGGTGTCAGGCCTGGAAGATACCATCCGGGGTGCGGCGGCAGGGTGATAGTCAGGGACAGAAGCCGGGGACACTGAGAGGATAGGTAATAGTAACTGCCGGCTGGAATAGTGCGTATATTCATCGAGCATTACGGGGGTATTCAATGAAGAGGATCGTACTTCTGTGCATGATAACTGCATCCGCTGCAGTAATCGGATTCTCTTCACTCTATATGGTCCGGGAGTTCACCAAGGTCATTAATCTATGCAATATGGGCGACATGTGGAGCTTCCTGGCCCTCAATGAGGCATCCCCATACGCCGAGTTCGCGGAGGTGGACGAAGAGGACTTCACCACCCCTCCTGTCCCTGTGGAGGGAGACCTGCTCGTGGAGGTGGACGGATTGCCATCCACCCAGAGCAATTATTTCAGTGTCTTCAATGTCGAGACACCTGCGGGTGAAGAGATAGAGATCAAGTTCCTGCACGATTCCGAAGTGTATTCCACCACGGTTGTCACGCGATCCATTCCACTGACCATTCAGCTTCAGGTCTGGATACTGCTTGTCTTGAGGACGCTCATAATTGCCGGTCTTATAATCGTCGGTCTGTGGGCTTTCATCAAGCGTCCCTTCTCTTCGCCCGTGAGGTCCCTGACACTCTTCTGCTATACACTCGCAATCAGCATGAATGTTACGAGCCCCGCCATAGCCGATGCCTATACATCCATCCGGCTGCCTCTGGCTATCTTTGTGGCCTTCGGCATCATCCAGTCGTTCTACCCGGCTTTCTGGCTGAAACTGCAGATGCTCTTCCCCAGGCGGAAGAAATGGTACGACGGGCATATACTATTCATCAACATCCTGTTCTTCGCTCCCGCATTAGTATTCGGTTTTTCCTACATTGTTTGGCATAGAGACCTGGACCTGCAGTTCACAATAGTCTGGACTATGCAACTCACCCTTGGCTATCTGCTTCTCGTCCTCAATCACAGGAAAGCGGAAACCTTCATCGAGAAGCGTCAGACGAAACTGGTCCTGTTCGGTTCAGCACCGGGGATACTACTGGTGCTTGTCCACAGATGGATCATGGTGCTTTCCCCGGTGAAGTATCTGAACCTTTCATTCATCACCCGGATGATAATGACGAATGTCCTTTTCCTCCTGATGCTCATGGTGCCCGTGTCGCTGGCCTATGCCCTCGGGAAGTACAAGCTGCTCTCCGTTGAGGCAAGGCTGAAGAGAGGGACCAGATACCTGTTCGTGAGCCTGACCCTCCTTCTGGTATTCATCGGGATACTGTACCTGTTCGGGAACCTTGTGCTCAGGCACCTGAACGTGGACAGTCGGACGCCTACTCTGATACTGGGCCTTATGCTTGCCTTCGTCTTCATGCCTACCCAGAGGAAACTCCATGACAGGCTGGAGAAGCATTTCTATCCTGAAAGGGTGAGACTCAAGGAGCTGCTGAGGAACTTCCTTGCCTCAAACATAGTGAGAACTGAGATATCCACCTTCTGGAAAGAACTTGAGAACAAGCTGGCTGACGGCCTTGCTGCGGAGAGGATATATCCGGTACTCAGGATGTTGAACAAGGATTCCTTCGCGGTTGAAATGGAGGAGCCGGCACCCTTCGACAGGAGGGACCAGCTGGTGCGAAGTCTTGAGACTACCGAGTACCCGATACTGTTCGACGAGCTGATGGCCAGCGGTAAGATAGTCCTGTCCCGGGAACAGGAGGAATGGTTCCTGGCGAGACACAGCGCAATCCTTCTGCCCCTCTCCACGAAGTCGGGTCTTGTAGGCTTCCTGGTCATAAGCACTAAGACCAACGGCGAGGATTTCACGGCGGAGGAACTGGAGATGCTGGCGAACTTCTCGGCCCAGACCGCGCTTGTGGCCGAGAACTTCGAACTCCTGAACGAGAGGTTGATCAAACAGAAGCTGGAAGAGCAGATCAAGGTGGCCAGAGACATCCAGAAGGGCCTCCTCCCGGGCGAGATTCCCCGCAGGCCGGGTTTGGAGGTGGAAGCCATGATAAGGTTCTGTCTGGAGGTCGCCGGGGACTATTACGATGTGATCCCCCTCGACAGGTACAGGACGGTGCTGTCCATAGGGGATGTCGCCGGCAAGGGAGTGGGACCCGCCATGCTGATGGCCAACCTTCAGGCCTCGCTCAGGACCACCCAGGCCATGGGAGTATCGCTTCGTGAATCCTGCAGGCAGATAAACAGGATTGTATACGAGAACACTCCCTCAGAGCTTTTCATCACCTTCTTCATGGTACTTATAGACGTCAGGGAAGGACGCATCAGATATGTGAACGCGGGACATAATCCTCCCATGCTGGTATCCTCGGCGGGTGACGTTACCCTGCTCACGGAGGGAGGCATGCTGCTGGGCGTCTCGAAGGACATCGAGTACGTCGAGGGCGAGGTGGAGCTGGCGCGGGATGATATCGTCCTGATGTACACCGACGGAGTCTGCGAGGCGATGAATTGCTTCGAGGAGGAGTTCGGGGAAAGGAGACTCGCCCGACTGGTGGTCAGCAACAGGAGACTGCCGCTAACCGACCTGCTTCATGCCATACTCAAGGAAGTGGAATCCCATCACGGTTCGGACCAGTACGATGACGACTTCACACTCCTCGCCGCAAGGCTCAACTGTCAGCCCGACAGCATTCCGGAGGATTGAGAATGTCTCGGGGAGAAGATCTCAGCCGGACGGGAACGCCCTCCAGGAACTCCGCAGGAATGGGGGATTCAGCATCGATCGTCTGCTGAGGACTGCTGAACTGGCCGGCCTGCGTTACAGGGTTTGATAGCCGTCTACGCTTCCCTCAACTCCAGCGGACATACGTCCATTGATCCATACATCGCTCTGGCATTGTTCACGCCTCTTGCTGCCGCGGGAGCCTGGACTTTCTCAAAGGAAGGAAGACGGGGCGTCCCCGAAGACTATGCCTTACGGCCCTCATCCTTGGCCTATGCGGGATCTCCCTGCTGGTCTACCTGGACAGGAGCAATAAACTTCTGCAATATGAAGTGTGGATCGACCGGGGCATGCCCTGACCCGGACCGCGTACCCCTTCCGGTGTTATTTCCTGAAGCTGAGGGCCCTCAGAAATCTCCTGTTCTACGTTCTGAAACTGAGGGCCTTCAGAACTCTCTTATTCTATTTCCTGAAACTGAGGGCCGTCAGTATTCCACCTATGACAAGCAGTGCTATTCCCACCGGGTCCTATGACTTGCCGAGGTTCAACGCTTCAGTGATCTTCGATGCGATTACCAGCTCGTAGCCGAACCTGGGGGCTATCAGAGCCACAGCACCGAGCACCAGAATACCTATTCCCACTTTTCTCATTACATCCCCTCCGAGATTCTGTTCGATCCTGATCCTGCGGCTAATGCCACTGAATACAACCCGCAATACTAATCAGACCAGCCGGATGGATGCAAGATGATGTGCAGGTTCCCGGATGTTGTCCGGGCGACACGATGCCTGCAGGACTCGGTATCCTGCTGATGATTGACTCTCAGCAACGACCGGGATTATCATAACCTTCGGTCATAATTCTACTCGAGGGATCGTGATCATCATTCTCCTCCCGTCTGCGGTACTACTGATTCTGTTCGAGGAGGATGTTCTCACGGTTGTCCGCATTCAAAGATACGGAAAGGTGAAGATATGCTCTGGTCCATGATGGAAATCAGCATAGACTGCCCCCATTGCGATTCCCCGGTTCATGTGGACGGTCCCTTCCTTAAGCTCGAGTGCGGAAAGTGCCACTCCGGCATAGACTTCCCGAAGGATGTCTGGAAGGATACGCTTGATGACGTCAGGGGGGATGTGTCTGGCTACCAGAAGGGAGAGGGATCCAACAGCAACATCTTCGGGCACTTCAACATGAGAATGACCTACGGAAGGCTGGACCCCTATTGCCTGAAGTGTAAAAGGGACTTCGACATGAAAGACGAGTACACAGAGCCAGCGACCATAATCTGCCCGGACTGCGGTACGGTGGCACCGGTCTTTCCGGCGTCGGACTGGTTCAGGGAAGCGGTCCCGGGAGCTGCACTCATCCTCGGGGCATGGCCCGAGGGAAAGAGCGGACCGGAGTCGGAAGAGAAGAAGTCCCAGCCGGTGGCGTACAGCTGTCCCCAGTGCGGCGGTTCTCTGATGATAAACGGCGAGGAGAGGCTGATCCAGTGCCAGTACTGCTCCACCAACATCTATCTGCCCGATGACCTCTGGCTAGCTCTCCATCCAGCGAAGACCAAGAACCGCTGGTTCATCGGATTCCATTGACGTAGCTGATTCAATGCGATTGACTGATCGAATAATAATTATGAATTGTTTTCTTGTATTAATAACTGAATAATATATAGGATTAATTAACAAATGTCGTTATAAATGCTTCCGTTTCAATGGCTTCCGAGCATTCACTCCGTATTCTTTTGAGCGAGATTTCGCTTGCTTAATGGAAACCCGCGGAGAGGGGGCTTCAGAATCACTTCAGCTGGGGCATCCAGGGTGATTTCCACGATGCCGACATCTACTCCGCAGCAGCACTTTGACTGGCACCGGACACTTACGGTGAACATCGGCCCGGCCATGCAGCAGCCAAGGGTCAGGGGCCTCAGGATAGGCGGGATACAGGTGTTCCAGGGCCTTGGAGTGGATCTCGGGGGGGAGATCCGGCAGCGGTTTTCCCTTCACATGCTCTAACCGGGAGGAGCATGCCGCGGATGATCAGGTTCGGCCTCGGCCTGAGCTTGCAGGGTCTATTCGACCGGACTCACATTGCTCCCGGATGCCGAGAAAGATGGTTGTTTCTTCGGGTATCCTGCATATTGCTATCTGCAAACTTTCGCAATAAGGAGGCGGCATGCCCCACTGTCACACATACCTGAAGAAACTGCGCGATCTGGGTTACAGGATAACGCCACAGCGGGAGATGGTCATCCATATCATCGCCCACAGCGGCCGGCACATGTCAGCCGAGGAGGTCACTGAGGAGGCGAAGAAGAGGTCGGAGGCCATCAATGTCGCAACCGTCTACAGGACCCTGGACCTGCTCGTTGAGAACGGTCTGGCCAGCAAGCTGGACCTCGGTGACGGGAAGACTGCATACGCCACCGGCGAGCATGGTCCCCACATACACCTGGTCTGTAGGCAATGCGGCTGCGTGACGGAGATCTCTGACGGTGACATATCGGTCCCTCTGAGGGATATCGAGGAAAAGTATTCCTTCGACTGCCATCCTTACCACTTCTCCATACACGGCATATGCCGGAACTGCCGTGAAAGAACGAATTGACGGAGAAACTCACCCCTCACATAATTGCGAATATTCGCAATAACAAATCTTCGCAATTGATTTCAGGGAGGATGAAGATGGTCAGAACGCTGCGGCCGATCATGATGATGACGCTCATTTCAGGCGTCTGCTACGCTCTGGATACCACCGAACCCTTCGATTCGGGGTTCAGCGATTTGGAGTTCTATGCGGGATACGCGGGGTTGGACGATCCTTCGTCCCGTTCGGAGGTGTCATTCGAAACGCTTCTGGGTGCTGGTCTCACAGAGAGTTTTTCAGCGTTCGTCACTGTATCGGTGAGTTCGGACGGGTATCTGGACCAGTCGGAAGATCACCAGGGAATGGGGCTCTTCTGGACGGCGGTTAAAGGAGAATGGCTTGATCTCGATCTCTACGGCTCCACCGGCACCGGCGGCGGAGTCTCCATTGGCACCGAGATCAACTGCGATCTCAACGGATGGGGGCTGCAGCTCAATGCAGAGGAGACCGTCGAGAACGCAGGTCCCGGGGAAAGGACTTTTTCCACGGCACTTCAACCGCTGGCGTACTGCAGGTTCTCCGGGGGGCTGGAGCTTCTCGGAGCCCTGGACCTTCTGTACGACGATTCCCAGGACGGAGGGTACGAGCTGGACTGGTCCGCCTTCTCCGCGGGTGTGAATTTTCCCATCATCGAGAGCATCGAGGGTATAACTCAATTCGATGTGATCAACTCCGGAGAAGACGAAATCGAAACAGGGATATCCGTCGGCATAGTGGCCGGCGTGTAGAGAACAGGAGGAGCTGAAATGGGAACACTTAAAGCGGCACTCTTCGCGGTCCTTGCGCTGGCGATGATCCATGCGGTCCCGGGCTGCGGTGATGCCGACCAGGCGCAGGCTGGTTCGGAGGAACAGACTGCGGCACCTGAGTACGGCTCGCTGCAGTTCGTGGCCAACGGAGAGGATTTCGTAAGGGACGGATTCGTATCTTCCGACGGGTGGAGCATAACATTCAGGCACCTGTACGTGACCATCTCCGATCTGACGGCATACCAGACCGACCCTCCATACGATCCGCACTCGCGCGAAGAGATAGCGGGAGAAGTGACGGTGGAGCTTGAAGGCGTCCATACCGTCGATCTTGTTCCGGGAGAAGGCGGTATCGAGACCGCTCTGGTTGGGTTCCTGGAGAATGTGCCCGTCGGCCATTACAATGCCATGTCCTGGACCATGGTGCCGGCCGCCGACGGTCCATCCCGGGGCTACAGCATCTACCTGGACGCGCAGGCGGAGAAGGGGGACCAGTCCTACAATGTCATGCTGGGCTTCGAAGACATCTATCACTACTTGGCAGGCGAATATGTCGGCGATGTGCGCAAGGGTTTCGTGGAACCCGGTGAGACGGGCGAGCTGGAGATGACTTTCCATCTCGACCACCTCTTCGGAGATAATGGGCTGCCGGTGGACAGTGAGCTGAACCTGATGGCCATGGGCTTTGGCCCCTTCACCTCCCTGATGCAGGAGGGCACAGTGGAGGAGGACCTGCGATCACTTGAATCGAAGCTTTCACAATCGGACTATGAGAAGCTCCTCGCGATCCTGCTAACTCTGGGGCATACGGGTGAAGGCCACTGTTCGTGCGTAGTCCGATAGCCTCAATCACCCTTTTCCTTGTGCTTCTCACAGGCGCTTCGCCCGCTGGAGCCCACGGGGCCAGGGTGATCTGGGAGTTCAGGGGAGATTCGGTGTTCGTCTCGGCCGCCTTTGATGACGGGATGCCCATGGACAGCGCCCAGGTCACGGTGTTCTCGGGCGCTGCGCCCTCCGAACCATGGCTTACCGGTTTCACCGATGACAGGGGCGGGTTCGCCTTCCTTCCCGACAGGAGCGAATCGTCCAACTGGGATGTCCAGGTCAGGAAGGCGGGGCACGGGGACATCGTACATCTGTCGCTGGAGTCCGATACAGTGAACTCCGGATCCGGAGGCGGCCTCTCCGCTCTGCAGACAGTGCTGATGTCAGCCTGCGTGGTCTGGGGCTTCATCGGAACCGCCTTCTTCTTCGCGTCCAGGAGGAAGAGGGTCTGATGCACATTCCCGACGGCATGCTTCCGGGAGAGGTCTGCCTTGCAGGATTCGCCGGGACCGCCGCGCTCACCTGGATCAGCGTGAAGCAGGCGGAGAAGAAGTATCGGGATACCAGCCGCGTGATCTCCAGGGCTTCGGTGATGGCTGCGGCATTCTTCGTCGCCTCCTGGATCCATATCCCTTTGCCCCCTGTCAGTGTGCATCCGATCCTGGCGGGACTCATGGGGATCGTACTCGGCTGGCTGTCATTCCCGGCGATCCTGGTGGCCCTCTTCTTCCAGGCGGCCATGTTCGGGCACGGGGGTTTCACTACCCTCGGAGTGAACTCACTGACAATGGGCGGATCCGCTCTTCTGGCCTGGGGCATATTCAGAGCTTTCCCGAGAGGATCCGGCGACAAGGGTGTGCTGCAGGCGGGATTCCTTGCCGGCTTCGCAGGAGTGATGCTGGCCGCGGCCGCCACATCCGCCATCCTGCTGCTGACAATCCCCTCCTACGTGGACCCTTCGATTGAGAGGGCCGGTATCCTGGCCATGGCCGGTTCACACATTCCCGTGGCCCTGGCCGAAGGCGTGTTCACGGGGCTGGTGGCAAGACTGCTGATGAGGTTGAATCCGGGAATGCTGGAGCAGAGTGGATAAGTCCGGGGGGCGGGGATCCATCCTCAGGGGGTGGGATACGGCTCTGAAGATACCGGCGCTGTTCCTGCTGATGATGGCCGTGGCCTTCGTCAGGGAACCCCTGCTTCTGCCCTTACTGCCTCTCATCGCACTGGCCTGTTTCCTGTCCTCGGGACTATCCTTCCACAGCCTCCTGAAGGTGCTGCGGATTCCCCTGTTCCTGGTGCTGTTCGTCGCTTTGTTCATGGCCCTATTCTCCGGCAGGGAGGTAATGCTGGCCCTGGGGCCTCTGGCCATTCGGAAAGAAGGCGTTCTGTTGGCCCTGGGCATTCTGGTCAGAGTGGCCAGCGTGATGACCATTGGTTCAGTAATGACCGGGACGACACCCCTGGCAGGGCTGTCCGAAGCCCTGAGACGGATGCGCATACCGCCCATGATGGTGGACATCGGAGTGCTGACCGGCAGGTATATCATGGTCATAGGGGAGGACCACCGGCAGATGGCTATCTCGAGAAGGCTTCGAGGCTACCGGCCCGGTATATCCTTCATGAAGACACTCAGGGTTGTAGTGCCCACCACCGCCTCTCTCCTGATCAGGGGGTTCGGGAGGTCCGAGCGGGTCTTCAGCGCCATGAGAATGAGAGGCTACGGAAAGGGAACCCGCGTCGCCGATACCGCCCGCCGTGCGTTCACGGTCAGGGATGTGTGCCTGACCGTTGGAACCACAGGCGCAGCGGTCGCCCTCCTTGTGCTGGAGGCGGTATGAATGTCTGCTGAACAGCTTTCCGGCGGTGACAGGATGATCACCCATGTGAGGGTGAATGGACTGCGGTTCTCCTACCCGGGCCAGGAGAGCGTGCTGGAGGGTGTTGACCTGGAAGTGCTGGGGGGCGAGAAGATCGGGCTTATCGGACCCAACGGTTCCGGGAAGACCACTCTGTTCATGCTTCTCGCAGGTGTTCTGACCCCTGATGCCGGTTCGGTGGACATACTGGGATCATCCGTAACTCCCGGCAGGTTCAATCCCGATCTGGGTTTCGTCTTCCAGAATCCCGACGATCAGCTGTTCTGTCCCACCGTCATGGAGGATGTGGAATTCGGTCTTCTGAACAGGGGTTTCTCTGCCGGGGAAAGCCGATCCATGGCTGAGACCTATCTTGGCCGCACCGGAATGCTGCATCTGTCGCAGCGTCCTCCCCATGACCTCTCCGGGGGTGAGAAGCGCATGGTGTCCATCGCCGGAGTGATGATAATGGAGCCCGCCGTGGTGATACTGGACGAGCCCGAGTCAAGCCTGGACGGCAGGTCCAGGCGGATGCTGATAGAGTTCCTTAAAAGGACCGACGAAACACTGATGATAGCCTCCCACGATCTGGAATTCCTGCTGGAGGTCTGCGGAAGGACCGTCATGCTGGACGGTGGGACCATCAGCGCCGACGGACCCTCCAGGGAGATAATGGGGGACAGGGAACTGATGGAAGCCCACGGATTCGAAAAGCCCCACTCCCTTGTGCCCCACGCCGA
>JAFGPK010000020.1 GCA_016936235.1 Candidatus Fermentibacteraceae bacterium
GCTCACGCCGATAACCGTAAGAAGGTAGATGAGGAAGACCCTCCCGCCCAGGGCGCGTCTCACCGCACCCATGGTCGCAGCGTTCGTGGCGGGACCGGCCATCAGGAAGACCAGGGCGCTGCCCACGGGGAAGCCGGCGTAGATCAGCCCCGCCGCTATGGGGACGGAAGCCACGGAACAGACGTATAGAGGAATTCCGAGGGCAAGTGCGGCCAGCAATCCCACAGGGCCGGCGAGGACAGGATAGTCCGACAGCTGGCCCGGTTCCATTAGTACCGTGATAAGTGCGGAAACGGTTATCCCGAGAGCGATCCAGCCGTATATGTCCCTGAATATCGTTCCCACGGAGTAGTTCCATATCATGACGGGAAGAGGTCCGTGTTCGCTCTCCGCGCATCCGGGTGTCTGCTCGGGCGTGTCCATGGATCCTGCGGTCCTGTCGACCAGCGTTCCACCTATCACGCCCGCGATGAATGCGGCGACGACCTTCGCCAGCGCCACGGGAAATCCTAGAACCCCCCAGGTCACCGCCACGGAATCCACTCCGGTCTGCGGCGTGCTGATGAGGAATGACGTAACGGCGCCGTTGGAGGCACCGTCGCGCTTCAGCGACAGCGCCGCGGGGAGTACACCGCAGGAGCAGAGCGGCAACGGCACACCGATCAGGGCCGCCTTGGCGCTGCTTATGAACCCCGGTCTGCCAAGATGGCTGAGTATCCTGTCCCTTTTTATGAAGACGTGAAGAAACCCTGCTATCAGGAGACCCAGGACAAGAGACGGCGCCAGCGCCGTTGTGGTGCCCCAGAGCGCGGACAGGAATTCCAGATTTGCACCTCTTTTCATTTGATTGTTTGAGCAATTACTCATATATTATACAGGAGATATTCCATCTGTCAATATCATCTGCGCCACCGACCCTGGATCAGAGGGTGATATCCCTCACTGAAAGGTAGTCTCCGATCACTCCGCTTCCCCGGACATGGTCCCTTCGCCGGCTCTGGGCCGCGTCCTCGTCCAGTCTCCTTCGCATCTCGCCGCGAAGCTCCAGCAGCTCCGCGCGGGGCATGCCGCCGAATCTCTCCTCCAGTATCCTGCTGACGAAGGGATCTTCGATCTCGAGATTTCCCTGGGTGCCGAGGGCTTCCAGGGCGAAGAGTCCCATATGGAACCCGTAGCTCTCCAGGGCCTTCTGTCTGTGCTCTTCGGTCATGAAGTTCTTTCCCAGCCCGGGGATGTGCCGCTCGAGGTAGACATCCCTGGTCTCCTCGACCTCGAGAAGGTGCACGGCCCTTTCCATGAGTTCCACGGTCTCCTTCCTCACTGCGGGCCTGTTTTCCTGCTGCCAGTGGGTTGCGCTGTTCCTCTCCCTGAACTTCCGGTCGTTTCTCAGCACTGCGAACATGTTGTCCGAGAGTACCCAGGCCGGGAGGATCTGGTTGTACGCCGGGGGGACACCCTCGGCGCGGACGAAGGGATCGCAGATGAGGGAGAACGGGAACTCGACCCGCTGAGGAAGCGTGGTCACTCCGGTGGCGATTATGCTGTAGGGTGCCCGTGAGTAATCCGCCGGGAACTTCACGGAGCACGCCAGACCGAAGAACATCCCCTCTCCCGGCCTTATCTCCTGGTCGGGGAGCCTGGAGGTATGATTGCTTCCTACATTGGCTCCGTAACCGATGTTACCCCTTCCCTCCGGCCACCTTGCCGCGATCAGGAGTGACTGGTGGTGGCATGCGGTGAAAGGACCGGCCAGGGAAGCCGTTACCTCACCGGCTCCCAGAACTGAATTCGGTCCAAGGAACGAGGACGTCAGCTTGCCGTGTTTCTCGACTGTGGAGGCTTCGTCCACTACGGACCTCTCCACCACTGCCATGGAGTCTGCCCTGGCGCCCCATTTCAGTATCGAGTCCCTCACCAGGGCTCCGTCCGTGATACTGGCGCCTGCCAGCAGCGTGCTGTTGCGCACGGCGGCGGCGTTGCATACGGAAACTCCCGGGCCTATGAAACAATCCTCCACCAGAGGTGTGCCTGTTACCCTGCTTTCCCTGCACAGTCGCCCTGGCCCTGCGCTGCGGAGCTCCTGAAGGAACACTTCAAGCATCGATCGGTATGCCGTCATCCTGGCCGGCCTATCCTCTCCTCCCGACAGCTCAAAGGCCAGCCGAACGTCAAGGCAGGGGAAGGAGGGAACGTTCCTCTCCCCTGTCTCCACACCCAGCTCAAGCTCCTGGCCGCAGCCGCATGGAGAATACTCACTGAAGCTTATCCTGCCGCAGTTCTCCACGGTGACCCCCTCCTCAAGGACCAGGTTCCGAAGGATCCCGGCGGAGATGACCCTGCAGCCGGGGCCGAGGTCAACGTCCTCGAGGATGGAGTTCCACAGCATGGGCTCTACGGTCTCTCCGCCGAGGACGGCGGGAGTCAGGGATAGCCGGACACGCCCAAGGAATCTGCAGTTCCTCACGGTATCGAGAACCGCCCCGTGTCCCGCCGTCACATTGGACCAGTCGGATGAGCTGCACCCCTGTTCCTCCAGCCTATGGATCTGCTCTCCCGACAGCGGGAGCCAGGCGCTTCCCGCGGCAGGCCGGTCGAGGATCTCCCGGAATGCCAGCCATCGACACTCTTCCAGCATGGTGCTGAACATATTACCCCCGATCAGCTTTCATCATCGATCCAGGTCTTCCAGCACAGCCCTCAGGAAACTCCAGAACCTCTGCAGCGAGGGGATGCTGACCCTCTCTCCGGGCACATGCACATCCCTGATGTCGGGACCTATGGATATCATGTCCATCCCGCCTGTCCGATCACCTATGATACCACATTCAAGACCCGCGTGTATGCTCTCCACCCGCGGTTCCGACCCGAACATCCGCCTGTAGACTGATGACATGCCCCTGAGCAGCTCCGAGTTCGAATCCGGCATCCAGCCCGGATAGGAACCCCCGGAGGAGAAGGAGCAGCCGGCGAGTTCCCCGATGGCCGCGATCCTGTCACCCAGTGCCTTCCTCGCGCTCTCCAGGGGACTCCGGACCGAAAGGTCCACCGACAGCCCGGAATCATTCAATGAAAGAAGCGCCAGGTTGTCCGATGTCTCGACAAGACCGGGTATGATCCCGCTCATCTTCTCGACACCGTGGGGCAGTGCCAGAAGCAGGTCCACGATCCTTCCGGCTGTGGCGTCATCGAGGATCGGCAGTCCGGATCCCGTTTCGTCCAGATCCAGGCTGATACGGTCTTCAATACCCGTGTATTCTTTACCCAGCCGGCGCGCAAGGTCTTCAAGCAGCTTCTCCGACCTTCCCATTTCCCCGGCGGGAATGCCGACCATGGCTTCGGCCTCCCTGGGGATGGCGTTCCTCTTGCTGCCTCCCGTCATCGATCCGATCGAGCACCCGACCTCCCTGCGCAGCTCGATCAGGGCTCTTGCAAGAAGATGGATGGCGTTGCCCCTGCTCCTGTTGATCTCTATTCCCGAGTGCCCGCCCTTCAGACCGCTTACTCTGAGCCTCCTGCATACAGCGCTGCCGGGAAAAGCGACCTCCATTCCCAGGTGGTAGTCGGAGCCTCCGGCGCATCCGATGGTGAATACGCCCTGGTCCTCCGAATCCAGATTGATGAGGCGGCGAGCCGTCAGCCAGTCCGGGTCAAGGCTGGAAGCTCCTGTGAGACCCCTCTCCTCGTCAGTGGTGAAGAGACATTCCAGGCGGGGATGTGAAAGCAGGTCCGAATCCAGAATCGCCAGCATGAGGGAAACACCGATGCCGTTATCGGCTCCCAGGGTAGTGTCGGTAGCGGTCACCCAGTCGCCCTTGACCACGGGAGTGATGGGATCGGAGTCGAAATCATGGCATGATCCCCGCTTCTTCTCAGGGACCATGTCAACGTGGGCTTGAAGGGCGACGGGCTGCCCGGCTGCGGCTTCGCCCCGCCCATCCTTCACGATGAGCACGTTGTTAGCGTCGTCGCGTCTACACCCGAGTCCGCGTCTGCCGGCGAACTCCACCAGGAAATCCGCCATCCGGGCTTCGCCGCCCGAGGGCCTCGGGATACCGCAAATCTCCTCGAACCAGTACCACACATCCCTTGGCTCAATATCCTTCAAGACTCTCATTGAATCAGCCTCTCATAAGTATCGGTTTTCTCAGCTGCGGAACCAGCAGCCGCTCAGGAAGTAATCGAAGAATATCCTGCCGGTGTTTATGGACGGACCTGTCTCAAGCACTCTGTCTACGTCCACCCCGTTCCTCTCCAGCAGTTCTCGTTCCTTCATGAAAAGCCTGTTCCCCGTGTCCCTGTCGAATTCCGGATGGAACTGGAATCCCAGCAGCCTCCTCTTCCCGTCCGCGAATGCCTGCACTTCAGTATGCCCGTTGGACGCTATCACCTCCGCTCCCTCCGGAAGGGTCATCACCCTGTCGAAATGAGACTGGAGAACTCTGATTACCGGCTCTGTCCCGGGTATCCCGAGACCGCTGCCCTTCAGGCTGATATCTATCCAACCGGCCTCGATGCCTCCGGGACACCGTCCCACGGAGGAGGGTCCGAGCAGGGCCCTGCACATGAGCTGATGCCCGTAGCATACACCCATCTGAGGTATGCCCGTCCTGACGCAGTCCCTGATCAGCCCGGCGGCTTCAGGGATGAAGACCGCATCCTCGCGGATCGAGAGACTTGACCCGGTGTGCATCACATGAGTGAATCCCTCGGGGGATGGAATAGGGTCCCCGAAGAAAACAAAGGCATCGGTACGAAGGCAGTGGTCCGGCAGCCACTTTGAGAACAGGGGGGCTTCGGACCTGTCGACGGAGTAGTCAAGGATCAGTACCCTTGGGGAATCGGAATGATCGCCTCCGGTCATTCTTTCCGCCCGTTCACGGTAATGGTGCAGTCTATCTCCGTCGTGTGCCTGAGCATGGCGCTCACACCGCAGTACCTCTCCTGGGAGAGCTCCACCGCTCTCTCGAGCTTCCCCCTTGGAAGATCGGGGCCGGTGAAAACGAAGTCGATAAATAGGTTCCTGAATACCTTCGGGTGCTCATCGGTGTACTCGCCGCCGGCAATTATCTTCAGGCTGTAATCCTCTATTCTCATCTTGCTCAGGATAGAGACCACATCCATGCCCGTGCATCCGGCAAGAGCGGCGAGGAGGAGGTTCTTCGGCCGCGGTCCCCTGTCATGACCTCCGTACTCCGACGAACCATCTATAGTGAATTCATGGCCGTCCTGCAGCACCGAGAACTCGAGGCCGTCCTTCCATTCCGCCGTCACTTCCGGCATCTTTCCCTCCAATCCTGTTCCCAGGGGTAATCCTGTTTCCGTACTATAATAACAAAAGGCGGCGGGACGGCCGTACCGCCGTCTTGCCGCGGCTCACGTTCGGGGCTTATCCATGCCCCTCGGAGGCGGATCAGGGGAAGCTGTTGAGCCCCATGAAAGTGGAGACCTTCCAGTCGTTGCGGACCTTCACCAGTTCCGCCTGGAAAGGCAGCTCCACGCCGGACGAGGTGATGAATGCCATCGGCACCTGCAGCCTGTCCCCGGTTACGGTGAAATCGCTTATCCGCATCTCGTACATGGAATAACGGGCCTTCATGACCGGCAGCTCCACAGTGGCAAGCAGGTACTCCATCGGGGACCAGTCCTCCACTTCGTCAGCCGTTGCGGAGTAACCGGCGGTGGAGAGCCTGGACATGACAGCTTCGGGGTTGTCATCAAGGTTCTCCTTCAGTATCTCCAGCATGACATCGATATTATCCAGGCCTTCCTCCGAGATGAGCTGCGACACCATGTAGCTGTCACCCTCCTTCAGGGATTGGAAAAAACTCTCAAGTACGGCAGTGGGCTGCCCGGGGACGTGAACCTCCTCGACGTCTTCCACGGTCACTTCTTCAGCGGTCTGGGGATCGACCTCCGCCCCGTCTTCCGGAGTTTCAGGGACCTCTTCAGTCACTTCCCCGGCAATCTCCGGGACCACTTCGGTCTCTTCCTCGACCTGAAGTGAATCCTGCGGGGTCTGCAGGGAGTCCGCGTCTTCACCTGTCTGCGCTTGAACGGCGGTCAATGCCAACGCCGCGATCAGACCCAGGAACGCTGTGCTTCTCAAGGTCACCCTCCTATGATGTCGGTAAGGCCCTCTACATGTCGTGCATAATAGTATAAAAACGCTGCAGGAGCCAACACCCCCTTCCGAGGCGGCTGCGGCCCGAACCGGTACCTGCGGGGTCCTGGCCGTATAAGCACTATTATATCAGCAGCTTTCAGTATCTGCTTCATTGAATCTATATGCGTTACGGGGCGCTTTGTTCCCCGCCCCATATTTTCAGCGTCTCCATCAGTATGTCGAGGGAAAGCTGGAGTCCCTCAACTGCCACCCACTCCTTCCTGGAGTGGTAGAACTCCCCCCCGGTGGGAAGATTGACGGTTGGAACCCCCATGAAGGAGAGCCTGGAACCGTCGGTCCCTCCCCTGATCGAACTCTCCTCGGGCTGGAGCCCGGCGGCCCTTGTACCCATCAGGGCGAAGTCCACGGCTCTCCGATCCCTCTTGAGTATCTCGGCGGGGTTGCTGTACTGCTCGAGCAGTTCAAGTGTGATGTCCGCGCCGGGATAGCGGCTGTTGATCCAGCCCTCCAGACTCTTCATGTACCGGATCTTCCTCTCCATCCCATCCGACGTGAAATCCCGCAGGATAACTCTTAGAGTCCCTTCCGATGTCGAGGAGGAGATATGCATCGGGTAGATGTAGCCCTCGTCGCCGGAGCTGTTCTCAGGCATCTCCTCCGGCCTGAGGAAAGAGACCATGTCGGAAATTATCCTGACAGCGTTGACCATGATCCCCTTCGCACTTCCGGGATGGACTTCCCTTCCCAGTACCCGGAACTGCGCAGACCATGCGTTGAAGGTCTGGATGTCCACCTTGCCCACAGGTCCCCCGTCAACGGTGTAGGCCATGTCCGCCCCGAACCTTTCCGCGTCGAAGCCGTCCATCCCCCTTCCTACTTCCTCGTCGGTCGTGAAGGCAACCCTCATAGGAGGTCTCCGTATACCCGGATCGTTGATGAGGGCCCTGCACGCTTCCATTATCAGCGCCACTCCCGCCTTGTCGTCCACCCCGAGCAGGGTGTTCCCGTCGGAGGTTATAATGGTGCCGCCGGCGTACCTGTTCATATGCTCAGTCATCGCCGGGTCGATGGACACGTCCCCCCGGAGTCTTATCGGGCCGCCGTCCCAGCTGCGATGGATAACCGGGACAACCCCTTCCCCGGGCGCCTCGGGCGAAGTGTCCACGTGCGCCAGGAGCCCTATCACCGTCCTGCCCGCGCCCTCACCGGGAAGGGTGGCGTACAGAGTGCCTGACTCGTCGAGTTCCACATCCTCCATGCCGAGATCCTCTAGTTCCTCCCGGAGCATCCTGAGGAAATCCATCTGCCTTGCGGTGCTGGGAGATGAAGCGGAGGAACCGTCCGAGGATGTGTCATGCCCGGCGTACCTGATGAACCTCTCCGCAACGTCCGGCAGTACGGTCTCTTCTGTATCTGACATCACTTCTCCTTTTCAAGACTTGATTTGATTGTGTATATATATTCGAAGCAGGAACGGAGAACAGCCTGGAAGCAGCGCCCGGCGGTGCGGAACACCCGGAAAGAAGGTGGTGATTGGCCTCGTTCAGGGATAGGAGTATCGTTTCCATCAGGGACATGTCCCTTGATGACCTCAAGAAGATCGTGCAGACCACGGAGAAGGTCAAGAAGGGCGAACTGGAGGGTTTCCTGAAGGGCAGGACAGTCGCCACACTGTTCTTCGAACCCTCCACGAGGACCAGGCTCTCCTTCGAATCGGCCGTCTTCAAGAGCGGCGGCTCCGTATTCGGGATAGCCAATCCGAGCGCTTCTTCCCAGAGCAAGGGAGAATCCTTCGCCGATTCCATCAGGACAGTCTCAGGTTACTGCGATGTCATGGTCATCCGTCATCCAGTCGAGGGAGCCGCCAGAATGGCTTCGGAGCTCATAGACATACCTGTGATAAATGCCGGCGACGGAGCCAACCAGCATCCGACGCAGACGTTCCTCGACCTGTTCACGATAAACGAGCAGTTCGGCCGCATGAACGACCTGCGAATAGGCATGATGGGTGACCTGAAATACGGCAGGACCGTGCATTCCCTCACCCATGCCCTCGCGATGTTCGGCAACGAGCTGACGTTCATATCCCCGCCCACACTGAGGATGCCGGGACAGATCCTGCAGGAACTGGACGGACTCCACATCCCGTACACCACGATGGAGAACCTCGAGGACGCCCGGAACTCGGCGCTGGACATCCTCTACGTCACAAGGATACAGAAGGAGAGGTTCGGTGACCCTCAGGAGTACGAAAAGGTAGCCGGAACGTACCGGCTGACCAGGGAGACCATCGGACTGCTGGGCGAGGAGCTGAGGATAATGCATCCGCTTCCAAGGGTGGACGAGATAGCCGAAGAGGTGGACACCACGTCGAATGCCATCTACTTCATACAGGCTCATAACGGGATACCTACCAGACAGGCTCTGCTGGGTCTTGTCACCGGAGGTCTTGAATGATGGACAGAGCATACAAGGTCTACTCCATCGAGAACGGCACCGTCATAGATCACATTCCCACTCCTCTGGCACTCAAGGTCATACGCATACTGGGGCTGGAGAACGAGGGCATCATGACCATCGGGATCGGCTTCCATTCGGACAAACAGCCTGGAGGAAAGGACATAGTCAAGGTCGAGAACCGGGAACTCTCACATGATGAGACCAACAAGATAGCCCTCATCGCACCGGATGCCACCATCAACATAATCAAGGACGGGAGAGTCCTGGAGAAGCGCCAGATCAAGCTCCCCTCAGAGGTGAGGGAGATAATGGCCTGCCCCAATCCCAACTGCGCCACCAACGTCCTCGGCGCCGGAACGCACTTCCTTCTCGACAACAGGGACAAGGTCACCTACAGGTGCAGGTACTGTGAGAGGACCACCGAGGTCCAGGCCGACCTCCTGACCGCAAGGTAATCGCAGCCGCGGTATCATTCAGGGCGGCGCAGAAAGGGCGGCATGGGCTTGCTTATCGGGGCTTTCTGCCATGCTCATGGCTCTGCTGAGCTATGAGCCAAGATAGCGGTCCCGCTCGCTGAATACGCATCCGCAGTAGGGCTGCCGGTACATGCCGGCTTCCCTTGATAGTCTGATGGATTCTCTGTAGAGGTCCGTAAAATCCCTGTAGACGAACTCCACGCCGTGAAGCTCCCCCGCGGCGCCACCGGCCAGCCGGATCAGGGCCTGGTCCTGGTAGGGACTGACTGAGAGAGTGGTTGAGAACCTGGGGATACCCAGCTGCGACGCCCTGGCGGCGGTTGCCGACAGCCGGTCCCGGAAACAGGCGCTGCACCTGTTCTCCGCATCAAGGAGCATTCTCAGGTTCTCCTCCAGAGGGTAGCCGGCATCCACATCCAGGGGGATTCCCCTGTCGGAGGCGTATTCGGAGAGGGCCGTCAGCCTCCTCTCCCTCTCCTTCCAGGGATGAATGTTGGGATTGTAGAAGTAGCCGGTAACAGTGAATCCCTCGCCGGACAGGGCCTCGTGCACCACCGTCATGCATGGTCCGCAGCATACATGAAGCAGGAGACCCGCCGCGGGGTTCACAGGGGCAGCTCCTCCTGGCCCGTGGGTCTGAGCCCCAGATGCCTGCAGGCCTTGGCAGTGCTCATCCTTCCCCGGCTGGTCCGGTTCAGGAAGCCTGATATGAGAAGGTAAGGTTCGACTACGTCTATCAGAGTATCCTGCTCCTCGTTCAGCGTCGCGGCCAGGGCCGCGACCCCCACCGGTCCACCCGCATACTGGTCGATTATCACCCTGAGGTACTTCCTGTCCAGCCCGTCCAGCCCAGCCTCGTCGACCCCGTGTATGTCCATGGCCTCCACCGCCACGTCCTCGGTGACCGTCTCCCTGCCCTCCACCTGGGCGAAATCGCGGACCCTCTTAAGAAGTCTGTTGCATATCCTGGGGGTGCCCCTGGAGCGAAGGGCTATGGTCTCGGCGCCCCCGCTGGTTATGCTCAGCTTCAGGATACCCGCGGATCTCCTGATGATCTCGGCCAGCTCATTGGTCTTGTAGAACTGCATGTGAAGGGAGAGCCCGAATCTGTTCCTGAGGGGGCCCGTGATGAGCCCGGCCCTGGTTGTGGCGCCTATGACGGTGAATTCCGAAAGGTCCAGCCTCACGGTCCTTGCGTGGGGACCCGGATCGAGCACTATGTCGATCTGGAAATCCTCCATTGCAGGGTACAGGTACTCCTCCACGATCCTGGGCAGCCTGTGGATCTCGTCGATGAAAAGCACATCACCCTGCTGGAGGTTGGTAAGTATGCCCACCAGGTCCGCGGCCCTCTCGAGGGCCGGGCCGGAAGAGCAGACAAGACCTGCGTTCATCTCGTTCGACACAATATGGGCAAGCGTGGTCTTTCCAAGACCCGGAGGACCATGGAACAGGATGTGGTCCAGAGGCTCTCCCCTTCCGAGGGCCGCCTTTATCGTAATGGCCAGTTTCTGGACGACGGTTTCCTGCCCTATGTACTCGGACAGCAGCCTGGGCCTCAGGGAGGCGAGGGTGCTCTCCTCGGCAGTCTCCTCAGGCCCCAGCACATCCCCTGAGATCATCGATTCCCTGCTCAATTACCGCTCCTGATCCTCATGGCCCGTTTGACCACTTCGGAGGTCCCGGCATTCTCCTCCAGCTGGCCGCACGCCTGGTCTATGAGACGGTCGGCTTCCCCCAGCGGCACCCCGAGCTGCCGCAGTACCGCCCTGGCCTCGCTCCTTGGTCCGTCGGCGGTGCCCGAGGTGCCCGCCTCACCGTACATGTTCCTCATCTGCTCCTGCAGACCGGCGACGATCTGCCTTGCCCTCTTGCTGCCTATGCCTGGAAGGGTTGTAAGGTACTCGCAATCCTCCGACGCGATTGCCGAGGCTATCCTGTCCGGAGGCTGCTCCAGCGCCTTGACAGCTGCCCGGACCCCCACTCCCGAGACTGAGATGAACTTCTCGAAGAACTCCCTGTCCTTCTCATCGGGAAAACCAACCAGCAGAGGGACAACCCTGTTTCCCTCCATCTGGAGATGCAGGTAGACGGGCATATCCAGGTGCATCCCGGGAGACACTCTCCTGAGGAAATAACCCGGCGCCAGCACGCTGACGACAACGGGCCCACACCTTATCAGCACGGCCGATTCAGCCGTTCTCTCTACCGAGCCCCTTATACTTTCTATCATTCCTGTCGCTTTCGTACGCCGCTATCGCAATGGCCAGCGCATCTGTCACATCATCCGGTTTTATCTCGACGGTTATTCCAAGAAGGTGCCTGACCATGCCTGATACCTGTTCCTTGCTGGCTCTCCCGTTCCCGGTGACCAGCTTCTTTATCCTGGTTGACGGAAGCGGTACCTGGCGCACGTTCCGCTGCACCGCCGCCAGGCAGAGCACTCCCCTGGCGTGGGCCATCTTGATGGCCGTCATGGGGTGACTGTAGTGGGCGTAGAGCTTCTCGATCCCCATGGCGCACGGCATGTACCTGTCGATTATCTCCACAATGCCCTGGAACAGCTCATCGAGCCTCTCAGGAAGAGGATCGCCTGCCGACGACCGGATGACACCTGCGTCAATGAGATCGATGGTCCCTGGCCGGAAGCGAAGCACCCCGTAGCCCGTGGTTCCCAGCCCCGGGTCGATCCCCAGGTAAACGGACTCGGGAACCGCAGGCAATTATTCTTCCTGCATCTCGAAATTCGTGTGAATGGCCTGAACGTCGTCGCTTTCCTCCAGCGCCTCGAGGAGTTCAATGGTCTTTTCCGCCTCCCTGGAGCTCAGTGTTATGTAATTCTCAGGTTCCTTCGTCACCTCGGCGCTGTCGGGCACCACTCCGTTCTCCACAAGGGCTTTCATAACATCGAAAACGTCCGACGGCATAGTGGAGGCCACTATAAGGTCATCCATCTTCTGGACATCCTCCAGGCCGGCGTCCAGTCCCGCCTCGAGGACCTGCTCCTCGCTGTACTTCGTGCCGTCGATGGTTATCTTGCCCACTCTGTTGAACATGTAGGCCACGCTGTTCCTGGATCCCAGATGCCCTCCGTGCTTGGAGAGCAGGTGCCTTACATCAGCCGCGGTCCTGTTCTTGTTGTCGGTCAGCACTTCGATGATTATGGCGACTCCCCCCGGACCGTAGGCCTCGTAGATTATCTCTTCGTAGCTTATGCCCTCCAGTTCACCGGTACCCCGTTTGATCGCCCTCTCTATGTTGTCCGAGGGCATGTTCTGGGACTTCGCCGTCTCCACTGCGACACGAAGCCGGGAATTGGATTCCAGGTCGCCACCACCTTCACGGGCGGCAACGGAGATCTCCTTCACCAGCCTGCTGAATACCTTTCCCCTGGCTGCATCGGCTTTCTGCTTCTTGTGCTTGATGCTGCTCCACTTGTTATGTCCTGACATTCATAGCTCCTGTTCAGTGAAACCCGTTCAAGGTGTATCTCTTGATCATGAACAATAGTATCGGTCATCCTTCAGTCAAGAACACTACCCCGCGATCCAGTTCCGCCGGGGGGCTTGCGGATGCCGGTCCGCGGATGATCCCTCAGCGCGGCCCGACGCTGCGCAGTATCTCATCGGAATCCCTCACGGCCGATAGAGGGAGTCCGATATCCGAGCCGTTTATCCTGAAGACATGCTCCTCCGGCATGCAGCCGATGGCGTAGACATCAGCGGACACCACCTGGATGTCCAGGTCGACACAGGCCAGGAAATCGTTCCGGTTTACTTCCACTCCCACTGCCACTCCCCTGGCCAGGGCTTTCGCATCGGAAAGGTTCACGGAACCGCCTACCACCTTGAGCGGGATTCCGTGCTCCATCTTATCGGGAAGGAAGTTCTCCCTGTGCATCCTTACCCCTGTGGATAGAACAAGGCTGGTGGAAAAGGCAGGGAAGATGAACCTGTCCCTCCTGGTCTCCGGTTCGTTTTCGGAGAGCCCCCTCTCCCTTCCCGAATACTCCCTGAAGCCTTCCACGATGGAGGAGCTGGATTCCCTGCGGGAAATCCTCTGATATACGGATACGGTGACATCAACCTTCCAGAAAGGCAGGAACAGGGTTCCAGGTCCTCCAGGTCGCAGGAACTCGATCCGCACCGGACTGAACCCTTCCCCGAACAACCAGCATCTCCCGCAGTTTCCGCAGTAGAATATCACGTCGCCGGAAAGACCATCAAGGTCGTCGCCGCAGTTCCTGCACCTGAGCGGTATCAGGACCGGGTCATCAGTATACGACATGGTCGCCCCCCTTGCCTTCCATGCCCCTGAGTATCCCTATGAGCCGCCAGGTTCCGAAGGCAAGAGCGGCCAGGATGAGCAGGAAAACGGGCAGACAGCTTGACCGGGACCCGAAAGAACCGGTTATGTTGAGCTTCCCTCCTATGATTGCATCGAAGGAGAATGGGAGTACGCCTGCCCAGAAGAGACCCGCAGCAATCGTGATTATCCTCCGGTCACTGCCGGAGGCCGGGAACCGGCCCCTGAGAACGTCGCCGGAACGACCGTCCACCACGACCTGATAGGAACTTCCGTCACATCTGAAGTCTGTGAGCCACAGAGGGTAGTACACAAGCGCGTCCCGGTATCCCGATATCACGGAGAATTCCCATTTCTCCTCCAGGCCGAACCCGACCCCCGACCCCAGTCTCCGTAGATACCTGGCCGTGTGGTCACGGGCCTCCGCCATCGTAACCACGGGATCCACGAAGGTGCCTTCCCTCTCCGTCTCATCCTTCAGTATCTCCAGCCCATCGGGAAGGGAATTCCTCTGTATGGCCAGACCCTGGATCGACATCTGGGAATCTGCTGAAAGTGTGGGAATGCCAAGAGGCTCCAGGTCCGCGCCGCTGATGTTCACGCTGCCGGACAGCTGTATCTCCCTCTCCACCGCCTCGCCGCCGGTCCTGGTCTTTATCCTTTTTATCACCGTCACAGCATATCCCCCGGATGACTGGCTCTCACAGTCTATTACGGGAATCTCCTTCTCCTCGTATACAGGTTCCACGCCAAGGACGTAGCCGTTGACCTGGGCGTTGCAGTGCCAGAATGGAACGTAGTAGAGGGTGGGCCGGCTGACCCTCGCCCTTTCGACGCCGCGGGGATTCTTGCTTTCAAGTTCCCTCCTCACCGCCCTCAGCACATCCACAGTGGATACGGAGGCGGGAAGAACGTACTTCCTGACTGCATTCGAGAGAACCAGGCTCGAGGAGCAGCTTGGACAGACCGTATGGGTGTCGCCTTCCCGGATCTCGAGAGGTCCAGCGCACGAGGGGCATTTCAGGGCTACCGTCACCCTGCCCATCAGTTCTTCCCCCGTGTCTTGAAGAAGAAGAACGCAACAACCACCAGAATCGCGGAGCCGTAGGACCAGATCTTGTGGATCCAGGAGAAATCAAGACTGATGCTCAGCAGGTAGAGAGGAACAGAGACAGCCAGGCCAATGAGCAGGGTCTTGAGGAACAGCTTTCCAAGCTCATCCCCGGCTTCGGAATTCATACTCTCCATCGGAGGCTCGGTGAGCATCTTGCCGGATACGCCGTCGACAAGGACACCCTCTCCGTAGCCCTGCAGTTTCAGCATGACCACGAAGAAGGGGTGCAGGACCAGCCTTCCCCCGATCTGGTCGACCAGTTCCCTGTCTATGGGAATTATCTCTCCAGGCTCGGCCATGCTCTCGTCGAAGACCTTTCTGTCCCCCGCCGGTGGACGGTAGGAATCCAGCTCCTGCCATGGCTGGCTGAAACATGGGATCAGTTCCCTGGATGAGGAATCGCCGGTTTCCAGAAAGGGGAAATACTTTCTCTCCATGGACATGACCATCCCTGGAGGAAAGAGTCTCTGAACGTACTCCTCAGAGACGGCGGTGCCGACCATGGCCGGCGTGCCTGCGGGAGTGCAGACCATTATCCTCGCGTCGCAGTAGGGGCACCTGAGAAAGAGGTCGCTCTCCATCACTAGCTGTTCCGAGCCGCACTGGGAGCAGTTCACCTTCATTCCGAAACCCCTCCGGAACAGGAGATGCTTCTCTTCCAGGCCAGCCGGACCACGGCCGATGCAACGGTATCGAGCTTAACGGGAAGACCGACAAAGACCACACGGGGACCGCTGTCGGAAGGGGACCTGAGGGATTCGTCGACCAGAACGACGGATCCGTTCACCGGCGATCCCGGGCCTTCCCAGCTCTCCCCCTCGAACATGTAGTGGTCGTAATCGGTAACGACCAGCAGGCAGCCGGTGGAACCGGGCTCCCCGTCAACCTCGCATCCGATGGAGTGCAGTATTCCAGCGATCTCTTCTCTCATGGTCCCTTCGATGCCCTTTATCATGACCGCGGGTACCGCATCACCCTCTGTCTCGCTCTCTATCCCTTCCGCGGCGGGAAGGTACACGGTGAATACCGAACCCCGTCCAAGCTCTGAATCCACAGTCACATAGCCCCCGCATCCGTTGACTATGGAATATACGGCTGACAGGCCCAGCCCGTACCTGTTCCTGCCGGTGGAGAAGAAGGGATCGAAGATCCTTGTCAGATCATCGTCCGGTATTCCTGACCCGTTGTCCGATACGGTTATCATTACATAGTCACCTCCGGAGACCTGAGGCGTGTCGTTCCTAAGCAGAACTCTGCAAGCGGTGAGGGTCACCCTTCCCCCGTCTCCCGCAGCCTGTCCGGCATTCATGAGCAGGTTCACCAGCACCTGTTCGAACAGTCCCACGGGAATTCCCGCAAAACCCGTCCGGTCAGGGTAGGCCAGCTCCAGTTCCACATCGGGGTACGCGGACGCGAACATCATTGAAGAGGACCGGATAACCTTGCCCGACTGACACACATCTGCCTTCCCGGAACTCCCGGGGTCAGCGGTCAGGCTCGTTATCATTCCGCTTATCCTGCCGATCAGCTTCCTGGATTCCCTTACATGGCGCAGGACGGCGCCCCTGTCCCCGTGCTCACGGCTTATGCCCGACAGCCTGGCGAGGAGGACCGTGAGAAGATCATTGACATTCCCGGCTATCCCACGGGCCAGGACCTTCATGGCGTCCGATTTCTGGCTGTTGCGAAGTGAGCGGTCGAGCAGCCATCTGGCGCTTACATCCCTGAAGACGACGCCTTCGATGGAATCAGCGTTCCTGTCTCCACCGCGGGACAGGAATACGGTGCCGCTCACCAGCACATCGTCACCGCCTGATGGAACGAGGACCGTCGCTCCCGGGAAATGGAAGAAACCGTCCTTCCTCAGCACTTCATCCATCCCCTCGTACATAGGTCTGCGGGTGTTCCTCTCCACCAGAGTACAGACTTCCCAAAGATCTTTGCCCAGGTCTTTTCCGGCACTCCTGCCCGTAAGACGCTCAGCCTCGGGATTCATGTAGGATACCATTCCATCGCCGTCCGCCAGGACAACGGCGTCCGACACCGCATCCAGGATGGTGGTGATATCCCGGAAGCCGTCCATCATGCGATCGCGGATCCTCTACTCACTGCCGCCGATAATGACCAGTTCCCTCGTCCGCCTCAGGCCGGGGGCGTCAAGAACTGCGAAATAAACGCCTCCCGGTACCCTCGAGCCGCCGCCGTCCCTGCAGTCCCACAGAACGGTGTGGGTTCCGGTGGACACGATCTGCTCCGTGAGATCGGCCACTTTCCTGCCTGAGAGATCGTACACGGCCAGACTCGCCAGTCCCTGGGCATCAGAGGATACCGTAACCGGGATCACCGCACGGACCGAGGCAGGGTTGGGGCTGAAGTGCCCCAGGGACGTTGTGCCGGTGTGGCTCTCGCCCTGAGGGATACCGGTGCTGGTTATCTGGGCTGCGGCGGGTTCCGAAGGCCATCCGGGTCCGAATTCGGGATCCATGGCGACTGCCCTGAACCAGAAATCTCCCCCCTCGTGGGTGGAGACGGTATAGGAGTTCGTGGGGACCTCCAGGTCCAGGAAGTCGTTCTCCTCCCAGACCTCCACCTTGATATCGTCTATGTAGAGATCCGAAGAACTGCCGCTGGTGGCCCACCGGAAGCTTAGGGTATCCCCCTGCCATTCGTCCAGTTCGTGTATGTTAAGCCGCCAGGTGGGATCGTTCCTGGTGAAGGTCTGCAGGTAGAACCAGTTCTGACCTCCGTCGGTGGATACCTCGATGCTTCCCTGGCATGAACCGCTGGGGATGTTGTAGTAGGCCCAGAAGCTGAGCCTTCCGCCGCCGTCCTCGGGAATGGCCACCGTCTCGGTCCAGGTCATGCTGCCGGTTCCCCCTGAGAGGTAGGCGCTCGAGGGAGAATGGTAATGTGATGTCGTGGTGGACCAGTTGCTGAAATTGAAGGGACCGCCGGCTCCGTTGTCATCCAGGACCACCTGATATCCTGAGAGTTCCTGAAGGGCGTAGGAATCGGCATCCGGTACACTGCTCCAGTTGATGGTGAATGGAGTGGAGACGGCGCCTATCGGATCAATAACGGGAGTCCCGGGCACATGGGGATCGTAGGGACACCCGGCCAGGAAGGCGGTCACCAGGTAGCTCCTCAGATTCCTGCGAGATAGCTTGACAACCTCCGTAAGTGAGGGCCAGAATCCGGCGAAATCGCCGCCGGTCTCATGGTTCCAGCTCATTGCCCCGTAGAGTCCGTAGGAATGGTCCCTTGTATTGCCGGAGCTGTAATAGAGGATCTGGGCGGCTGGACCGTGGTGGTCACCGGTGCCCCACCGGGACATGATCTCCCCGTGGGTCGAGTACTCGGCAGCATGGGTGGTGGGCGAATCGGTATAACCCCACGGGTAGATCAGTATGTTGCCGTAGCAATGTGTAGAGTGCATCTCTGCGGGCAGGTGGTCCTGCCAGAAGGCGTCGATGTTTGAGGTTTCCGGTTCGCTCAGGGGACCCGTGCCTCTGTAGGTCTCGCTGTTCGGATCGCCGCTGGAGCCCGTTCCCCCCCAGGCCACGGACCAGTTCCTGTTCAGGTCGATGCCGCTCCCGAGGGTCCAGTTCATGTTCTTCCTGTGCATGCCGCCCCCGCCGGGGGACTGCTGCTGGTTGTAGACGTAACCGTCTACGTTGTTGCATGGAAGGCACCATATCTCCCTGTTATCCAGCAGCCAGGTGGCCTGAAGGCCGCAGAATCCGTTCCTGCCGTAGTTGTCGCAGAGCCACAGCATGAAGAACCTGATATTGCGCATTGATGCCGGTTCGCGGGCGTGGATCAGACCATCGTACCATACGTTGGGCAGTGCGGGGTCGTCGTACCAGAAATCGGTGTTGGACGAGATCTTAACCACCGTCTGCGGTCTTCCCTGATAGGTGTTCCCGATGGATGTGGGAGCGCTGGTGATCGAGGGGTAGGTGTCGTGCAGGTCTTCCAGCCAGGCGGACAGTTCGTCCCAGGTCAGATACCCCCCCATGCTCCTGCCTTCGCACCTTCTCTGATAGAACCTCTCCATGTCGTCTATCCTGGTGGTGAAGGGGATACCGGCCCTCATCAGAGCGTTGTAAGCATCCTCGTCAACCACACAATCGATGGAGCCGTCATCGTAGACATGTACGATGTCGCAACCCGCGGCAACGATCCTCTCCGCTTCCGAATCGTTGGAGGGTGTCACGCCGAGCAGCGAGTACCTCTCCGCAGCGAGAACGGATGCGGCCGCCAGAAGAACAAAAAGCATCTTTCTCATATTCACCTTCTCCGACTGATACATGTTGATTATTATTCAAGTCTCAATACACGATTATTACATAATGAATATATGCAGGGGAGGTTTCCATGTCAGAGGGTTTCAGGGAACAGGTCAGGAGGGGCATTCCGGAATCCATCCCTCCGATGCCTCCGGATCTGGAGGGCGTCAGCCACGCTCCATCGAGACCGGATGTGCTCACCCCGGGCGAGAAGAGGCTGGCCCTGCGGAACGCCCTGCGTTACTTCCCGCGGAAGTGGCATCCCGAACTTGCGCCCGAGTTCGCCCGAGAGCTGGAGACCGACGGCAGGATATACATGCGGAGGTTCAGGCCCGTCTACGAGATGAAGGCCAGGCCAATCGGAGACTACCCGGCCCGCACACCCCAGGCGGCGGCGATCATGCTGATGATACAGAACAACCTGGACAGGGCCGTGGCCCAGCATCCCCAGGAGCTGATAACCTACGGCGGCAACGGCACGGTCTTCCAGAACTGGGCCCAGTACCTGCTTGCCATGAAATACCTGTCGGAGATGACCGCGGAGCAGACCCTCGTACTCTATTCCGGTCATCCTCTGGGGCTGTTCCCATCCCACCCCGACGCCCCCAGGGTGGTGGTCACCAACGGTATGGTGGTGCCCAACTACAGCTCCAGGAAGGACTACGACAGGATGGCGGCCCTGGGAGTCACCTCATACGGTCAGATGACCGCCGGGAGTTTCATGTACATCGGCCCCCAGGGTATCGTCCACGGAACAACCATCACCATGCTCAACGCAGGCAGGAAGTACCTGGGTCTCTCACCTGAACAGGACCTGGCCGGAAGGCTCTTCGTGACATCGGGCCTTGGAGGCATGAGCGGGGCCCAGGCCAAGGCCTCGGTGATAGCGGGGGCGGTGGGTGTGATAGCCGAGATCAACCCGGGGGCTGTCAGGACGAGGCACGAGCAGGGCTGGCTCATGGAAGCCGAGGACGACCTGGACAGGGTCCTTCTTCGCGCGGAGAAGGCCGTGAAGTCCGGAGAGCCGCTGTCTCTGGGATACACCGGCAATGTGGTGGACCTGTGGGAGAGGCTTGCCGCCGAAGGGGTGCGGGTGGACCTTGGAAGCGATCAGACGTCGCTCCACAACCCGTACTCCGGCGGCTACTACCCGGTCGGGCTGTCAATGGAGAGGTCCAACCGCATGATGGTGGACGACCCGGAGGGGTTCAGGGAGATGGTGCGCGAATCCCTGCGGAGGCAGGTGAAGGCTATCAACAGGCTGAACGGAAGGGGCATGTCCTTCTGGGACTACGGGAACGCCTTCCTCCTGGAGGCGTCCAGGGCAGGGGCCGAGGGAATCCTGAGGCCCGACGGCTCCTTCTCCTACCCTTCCTACGTCGAGGACATTATGGGCCCGTTGTGTTTCGATTACGGATTCGGTCCCTTCAGGTGGGTCTGCACCTCGGGCGACCCCGACGACCTTCGAAGGACCGACAGAATCGCCGGAAGCGTGCTTGAGGAGATGTCCCTTACCGCGGATCCTGAGATCAGGCAGCAGATGCTGGACAATGTCCGATGGATCGGGCAGGCCGGGGAGAACAGGCTGGTGGTGGGGTCCCAGGCGAGGATACTCTACGCCGACCGAAGGGGAAGGATGAATATAGCCGAGGCTTTCAACAGGGCCATCGCCGGCGGCGATATAAGCGCCCCCATAGTGCTTGGAAGGGACCACCACGATGTGTCCGGAACTGATTCCCCTTACAGGGAGACGGCCAATATCAGTGACGGCAGCATGTTCACTGCGGACATGGCGGTCCAGAACGTCATAGGCGATTCATTCAGGGGCGCCACCTGGGTCTCGCTCCACAACGGCGGGGGTGTAGGCTGGGGCGAGGTGATCAACGGTGGATTCGGCCTGCTCCTTGACGGATCGGAGGAAGCCGGGACCAGGGCCGCGGCCATGCTCGACTGGGACGTCTCCAACGGGCTTGCCCGGAGGTCCTGGGCCAGGAACCCCGGGGCAGTCTACGCGGCGAGGAAAGCAATGGAGGACCGGCCCGGCATGAGGATAACGTTGCCTGAAACAGCCGACGACGAACTGATAGACAAGTTTTTCATCTGATCCGGAGTTCCTGGATTGATCCGGGACGATAACCAGGAAAAGGGGAATCCAATGAGACCTGTTCTGATGATGACCGTCTTGACGCTGCCTGCAGTCGCTTCCGCATGGGGTTTCCACGATTCGATGGGTGACGGCTCACCCGTTCTCTGCGTTACCCCGAGGCAGAGCGCCATGGGGGGTGTCTGGGCGCTGCCCTCCAGCGGACCCGCCTCGGTGTTCCTCAACCCGGCGGAGCTGTCCATGATGGAGGGAGCGACTCTGACGGGATCGGCCGCCATCATCGAATGGAGGTCATCCGTGGAGGGCGAGAACTACAACAACATTCTCGACACCGGCACCGGCGGGGCAGGCACCCTGGCCTTCGGGGCGCCCTTCTCCGGGGGGGTCGCCATCGGAGCGGGGATCTCCAGGGTCTCGGATTTCGGGTTCAACGGGGTCAGCATGGTGATGGAGGAGGTGAACCCCGGGATCTACGATGTGTACTCCATACAGTTCCTCGATGCTCAGGGGTCGCTGTGGGAGGCCAACGCCGGTATCTCCCTGGAACTGGCGGACTGGGTCACGGCGGGATTGTCGGGAGGCCTCAGGTTCGGCAACGGTTCTTACCTGTACAGGAACACCTATTCGGATCCCCAGGTGCCGGGGGATACGGTGGAAGTCGACTGGGAGGCGTCGGATCTTGCCATCCACGGCGGCCTTCTGATGCCCTTCGAGTTCGGTACCTTCGCCTTCTCCGGGACCAACGGCTCCGACAGGTACCTCTCAAGGGTCGCCATGGGATTCCAGAAGGATTTCGATGTTCTCAGCGGTAGCACACTTGGGCTCGAACTGGACCTCCAGGGTGTCGAGGACAGACCGTCATGGGCGGGAAGGGCGTTCGCGTACTTCACCGAGATGATACCAGGGGTCCGTTCAACGTACAGCATAGGCTTCAACAGGGCTGCTGACCATCACAGGACTTCTCTCTGCATGGGGACGGGAGCCAGGGTCCGTCTCGGGGACGTGGACCTCGACCTTGGGATCTCCTGGATGAGCAGGAGCAGGGCGGGGTTCCAGTTCCCCGAACCCTACGTAGACAACATCGACGACGCCGGGACCTACTACTCGGCGGGAATGACCTGGAGGATCTAGTCCCTTCCCCCGAGCCGGCGGGTGAGTTCCTCCGAGTATTCCCTCAGTCCGGGTTCATGTCCTCTCCACGGACCGCTGACGAGGAGCAGCAGCCGGCGGCCCACGGGAAGTCTCAGCACGTCGAAGCAGGGACCTGCATCGTTACCGGTTATATGGGAGATCCTCCTGCCCATCCTGCGGCAGAAACGGAAACCCAGACCGGGATGGAGCGAATCGAGGGTACGGAGCTCCCCATCGAGAATCATCAGCAGTTCTTCGTGTGGATCGCTCAATTCAGGCTCCCTGCGGGAAGTGTAAGGCGTTGACAATGATTCATGAACTGGAATATACATTAATCCATTAAACCAGCAGACTAGGGGAGGATGGTATGAAGAAACTGATCGCGGCGGCAGGGTTGTTAGCTCTTATGACGGCGTGCGGAGGAGGAGGCGGCGGCGGGACTCCGGGAGATGCCGTCACCGGGATGTTCGACGCCCTGAAGGCGGGTGACGGCGAAAAGGCGGTGTCCTACATGTCAGCCAGCGCACTCGAAGAGATGGACGCCCAGCTGGAGATGCTGAAGGCGAACCCTGAGGCTTCCGCGCAGCAGCTGGCACTGGTCGGGATCGAGATAGACGCCGAGGATATTCCGGGCATGACCGCCAGGGACTTCGCCGTTGCCATGATCTCGTCTCCAATGATGATGTCCGTGATGTCGACGGCGGAAGTGAGCATCGGGGAAGTGACAATAAACGGCAACGCCGCACTGGTCGAGGTCACGACAACGGTGATGGGGGAATCCGAGACTCACACCATCGACGTCGTCAAAGAGGACGGTCAGTGGAAGGTCACCGAATTCGGCATGAACATGTGATCTTCCCGGACAGGAAGCTCTCAAGGGGGCCTTTACCGTTAGAGGTACAGGTCCCTTTCTCCATTCCTGACCCTCTCAAGAAGTTCCGTTACCCTGTTCCTCAGTTCCTCTCCGGGAAGCATTGACAGTTCTTCCTCGATCAGCTTCCATCCCCTGTGCCTGGTGCCCTCCGAAGCGTAGTCGTCAAGGTATTCGGCAAAGGTCAGTATGGCGTTGGGCATGCAGAGAGTGTGCACTTTGCCGCTCTTGGCCACATCCATGAAGTAGTGACCTGTTCTTCCGCACCTGTAACCGGCCGTACAGAAGCTTGTTATCATTCCCTGGTCCACAAGGTCGCCTATTACCTCCTCCAGCGACCGGTTGTCCGACAGCTGGAACTGCTCCTTCTCCCCCTTCTTCTCGCCGGTGGCGTAGCATCCGACACCGATATTGGAACCGGCGTCGAGCTGGGTTATTCCCACAGGTATGACATCCCTCCTGACCCTCTCGGGTTCCCTTGCGGTGAGTATGAGACCCGTGTACGGAACCGACAGCCTGATGACGGCCACCAGCTTCTTGAAGTCCCCGTCGCTGACCAGGTGGTCGGGATTCTCGACGAAGGGGGTGTTGACGGCTGGTTCCAGCCTGGGGAAGCTGATGGTGTGAGGACCAACACCTCCGAACCTCTCCTCGAGGTCGATGGTGTGAAGGAGCAGGGACATCACCTCGAACCGGTAGTCGAAGAGGCCGAAGAGAGCTCCAATGCCCACATCGTCCACACCCGCGTCCATCGCCCTGTGAAGGGCGTAGAGCCTCCAGCGCATGTTGGCCTTCAATGTGCCTGCGGGATGCACTCTGCGGTAGGTCCCGGGATGGTAGGTCTCCTGGAATACCTGGAACGTCCCTATTCCCACCCCGGAGAGTCTCCTGAGGTCGTCGATGCAGAGGGGAGCGGCATTGATGTTCGCCCTTCTTATCTCATCGCCTCCATGCTTCGTACCGTACACAACCTCGAGAGTATGGGCGATGAAATCCGCGCCGCTTGAAGGATGCTCGCCGTAGACCATTATGAGGCGTTTGTGACCACGGGCGGTCAGGGCCCTGACCTCGGCCCTTATCTCCTCGTCGGAGAGCTTCTTTCGGGTGACCGCGGTGTTCTCGCGGCGGAAGCCGCAGTAGGCGCAGTTGTTGACGCAGTAGTTGGAAATGTAAAGCGGTGCGAAGAAGACGATCCGCCTTCCGTAGACCTTCTGCTTGATCCGCAGACCGGCGGAGAAAATCTCCTGCCAGATCTCCTCGCTGCGGCAGTTCAGAAGGGCCGCGGTCTCGGAGGGCTCCAGTCTGGACAGCTCGAGCGACTTGGCTATGATCTCCCTGAGCCTGGAATCGGAGGGTTCACGGTTCGCTTCCAGCTCATTCCAGATCAGCTCCTCGTCGACGAAATCCCTGCCGTTCCTGAGGTAGCGGTCTATCTCCTCCTCCCTGACAACGGAATCGATCCATCTTCTCTCTTTCCCGGGGAGACCGTTCATGCCTTCACTCCGCTTCCCCCGGGATCGAGTGCAGCAGGTCGGTCACTATTCCCTCGAAGATCTTGGCGAACGATGTCTTGCCGTAATGGTACACGAAGGGCCTGCCGCTGTCCCCCGATGTAACGATGTCAGGTTCCACGGGTATCCTGCCGAGGAAAGGAACATCCATCTGTCCGGCCATCTCCTCGCCTCCCCCCGATCCGAAGAGTTCCGTGCTTCCTCCGCAGTGGGGGCACACGAAGCCGGACATGTTCTCTATCACTCCGAGAACCGGGAGCTTGAGAGCATGGCAGAACTGGATGGACCTCCTCACATCCGACAGGGAAAGCTCTTGAGGTGTCGTGACTATCACGGCGCCGGTGGGTTCGGGTATCAGCTGCACCACGGACAGCGGCTCGTCTCCTGTCCCGGGGGGGCAGTCCACCACCAGAAAATCCAGTTCGCCCCAGTTCACGTCCTCAAAGAGCTGCTTGATGACGTTCATCTTCATGGGTCCGCGCCAGATAACGGGATCCGTCCTGTTGCCGAGGAGGAAATCAACCGAGATGACCTTCAATCCCCCGAGTTCCGCCGGTTCAAGCGTTCTGCCGTCATTCGAGACCAGCCGGATACCCTCCATACCCAGGAGCTTGGGAATGCTCGGACCGTGGAAATCCGTGTCCAGGAGCCCGGTGGAATACCCCTGGAGGGAGAGGGAGATGGCCAGGTTGGCGGCCACCGTGCTCTTGCCCACTCCTCCCTTGCCGGACAGGACCAGGATGCTGTTACGTGCAGGGGATTTCTCCAGTCTGTAGGGCTGCGGTTTCTGATCGCTCTTGTTATCGCTCATGTGAAAGGCCTTCCTATTCTGTTCCTCCGGATCCTGATGAATACATGATAATATAACCGCGACAGGCGGACGGCGCATGTCCGATACGACTACCGGAGGACTCTCCGCCGGGAAGGGCAGGGATAGGTATTGCCGTTGCGATAATTCCTGACCATTGTAATTATGGCGATTACAAGGGAGGGTGAGACAGTGGACCTCAGGAAGTACCGGGCCATCCTCTTCGATCTGGACGGGACCCTTCTCGATTACGCGGCGGCGCAGGAACACGCGGCGAGAAGGATCATCTCCATCCTCGAGATGGAGGACTCCGCCGCTGTCCTGACGAAGGTCATGGGATTCCTGGAGGGCAGGGTCATGCAGGACCTTGAAGCCTGCAAGTCCTCGGCTATCGAGCCGGGATCAGGCGATATGAGGCAGGCATTCCAGAGGGCCGGCCTTTCGGTGGACCCCATGGAGTTCATAGAAGTCTACTTCGAGGGCCTGGAGGAGCACGGGCGTCCTCTGCCGGGAGTGACCGGTCTCCTGAGAAACCTCAGGGACGAATTCACAGTGGGGGTAGTCACCAACGGACCCGGTACTGTCCAGAGAAAGAGGCTCCAGCTTGCCGGTCTGATGGAATTCCTGGACCTTCTGGTGGTCAGCTGCGAGGTGGAACACGCAAAACCGGACCCTGAGATAATAAGGATCGCCATGAAGCTTGCCGGGTCAGAGACATTCAGCACTCTGTTCGTCGGCGACAGCCCCGGCAGCGATATGGGCGCGGCCAATGCCGCCGGAGTGGATTTCGCGTTCGTACAGCCACTGGGGGATTTCTCCGCCCCCGGTCCCAGGGTCCTGGAGCTGAGGAGGACGGGGGACCTTGCCGGCTTCCTCAATGGCGTCGGTTAGACATTAAGGCGGTCTTGCTTATATTGAGGCGGGAAACATCAACCGAAAGGGTGAACATGAAGAGACTCATCTGTGTGCTGCTCATTGCCGGAACCTCCTCGCTCACCGCCGGGATGCTGGAGTACGGACTGCACGGCGGTCTGCTGCTTCCTTCCGGTGACGCCGGAGATTTCTACTCGACCAGCTTCCTCATAGGGGGCCAGATACTGGTCCACATGCCCAGTTTCGCGGTGGAGGGCAGCATAGGCTACGGTATCCTGAAGGCTGAGGAGGACATCAACGATTTCTCCGCCAGCCTGATCCCGATCCTGGCCGGTATCAGGAGCTACTCCGGCCCCATCTTCTACGGCGGGGGCGCGGGGCTCTACATGGCTTCCGTCAGCTATTCGGATGCGGTATACGGCAATGTCGACAGCAGCGACGAGGACTTCGGGGCATACGGCAACCTGGGCATGATATTCCCTGCGGGCACCATCGACCTGGAGGGAAGCATCAAGTACCACCTGGTGGATTTCGACACGGACAAGGCCTGGGTCTCGCTCACCGTCGGGACGTACTTCTAGCCCGGAAGAACGTTTCCCGTAATCGGGGGCACGGTGGGCAGACCGTGCCCCTGCCTATTCTATGGCTCCCTGGGCCTTTCTCCTGAAGTACCTCCTGAGGAACAGCACACCAGCCAGAGCGAAGAAAACGGACGATACGATGAAGGCCTGTGCGTAGCCTCCGAAATACAGGAGAAGGCTTCCGAGGATCGGGGCGAAGCTGGCCCTGATGGCCGTCATCGTCACGTGAAGACCCTGGTAGGTGGCCTCCTGTCCGGGAGGGGCGAATTGCAGGCTGGAGATGTCCCAGGAGATCTTGATGCCGGCCATTCCCAGGGCGTATATGGCGAAGGCAATGTAGAACAGCAGGGTGCCGGCTGCAGGCAGCCAGCTGCCCAGTGCCATGGAAAGCGGATAGAATGCCAGGATGAGACAGACGATCCCCGTGAACCTGAAGGGATGGAGCTTCTCAAGCCTGACGCCCAGCATGGGTGACAGGAAAAGGATGCCAAGCTGACCTATGACACCCTTGGCCATGGCGTACTGCTCGTAGTCCAGCTCGAGTTTTTCCGTCGCGAAGAAGGGTATCACAGGAAGTATCATGAGGAAGGCAATTCCGTAGAGGAAGAAGTATATCTCGAACCAGGCGAAGTCCCTGTCCTCCCTGAACACTGCCCAGAGGCTCCTCAGGAAATGGGACGTGCCCCGGCCCGCGGTCCTGGCAGCCACTTCCGGCCTCATGCCCCTCGCCATCATGGAGAGGAATACCGCCTGTCCCGCGCCGAAGAGACCCTCGGCAACGAACAGCATACGGTAGTACTGGAAGTCCATGTCCAGAAGGGCTCCCACCAGCATGGCCACAGGAAGGCTGAAAAGAGTGAACACGCTTATCCACCAGCCGTACAGCCTTGCCCTGTGGTCATCCGAGTAGCGGTTCTTGATTATGCTGTTCTGGGCGGGAAGGATAACGCTGTTGGATGCGAAGAAGAACATCAGAAGCAGAAGCATCAGGTTGACGCTCCCGGAGAAGAACATCAGGGCCACGGGAAGCCTTGTGAGGACGCCGAAGAAGAGCACCGCCCTGTCGTAGCGGCCCCTGCCGTCCAGCCAGTGGTTAATGAAGACCGACAGGAAGTTGCTCACGGGCCACATCATCGTGAGAGCGGTCACCTGAAGCGGCGAGGCCCCCAGTCCGTTCACGGCTATGTATTCATGGTTGATGACCACGCCCATGGATATTCCCCCGGCGATGGCCGACAGGAGATGCATCCTGAAGCACCTGGCCTCATCCCCGGATATGGGTCTGAAGAACCTCCTGGTCCTTTGCAGACTGCGGTCGGACATCCAGGGGAAGATCTGCATGTTCAGACGCCCTTTATTATCCCTCTGCCCTCCAGCGCACCGATTATCTTCATGGCGCACTCCTCGGGGGAGAACTCGGCGGTCCTGAGGATGACCTCGGGTGAAACGGGTTCCTCGTATGGGGCGGAGATTCCCGTGAAGGAAGGTATCTCACCTCTCCTAGCTTTCCTGTAGAGACCCTTCGGGTCCCTCTCCTCAGCCACTTCCAGCGGCACCTCAACGAAAACCTCCAGGAAGTCCCCCTCCCCCTGGATGGATCTGGCGAAATCCCTGTCCTCCCTGTAGGGGCTTATGAAGGCCAGGATATTCAGCACTCCGAAGGAGCTGAAGAGTTTGGCCACCTCGGCGATGCGCCTGATGTTCTCCTTCCTGTCCTCAGGGGAGAAACCAAGGTCAATGTTGAGCCCGTGCCTGATGTTGTCGCCGTCAAGGATGGCGGTCAGGACACCTCTCTCATGGAGCATCTCGGAGAGAATGTCCGCGATGGTAGACTTCCCGGAGCCTGACAGGCCGGTGAGCCATACGGTGGCTCCCCTGTGACCCAGGAGTTCCTCCCTGTCGGACCTCCCCACGCCGTGATGATGCCAGGTAAGGTTGCTGCTTGCAGTTCTGTCCTGCTTCATGGTGCTCCTGTTCCTCAATCGTCGTATGGTTTCATAAACGGGAAAGATTGACTATCATAAGCCCTTCAGGAGAAATCCGCTAACCCGTCACACATAATACCGGGGAGACGCCATGTTCAGCAGGGAACTGATCAGAGACAGCCTTTCGCGATGCCTGACAGACACATCGGAGCTCGGGCTTCCGGGGGGGAAACGGGGCAAGGTGAGGGACAGCTACGACCTCGGGGACAGGATTCTGCTAATCACCACGGACCGGCAGAGTGCCTTCGACAGGGTGCTTGCATCGGTCCCCTTCAAGGGTCAGGTCCTGAACAGGGTCAGCGCCTACTGGTTCGAGAACACCCGCGACATCATACCCAACCATGTAATCTCGGTACCGGACCCCTGCGCCACCCTGGCGCAGAAATGCAGCGTCTACCCGGTGGAGTTCATAGTCAGGGGCTACCTGACAGGCAGCACCAGCACTTCCGCCTGGACCCTGTACAGCGGAGGAAGCAGGAATATCTGCGGCAACGTGCTCCCTGAAGGCATGGTTAAGAACCAGAGGTTCCCCCGTCCCATCGTCACACCCACCACCAAGAGCGACGAGCACGACCAGTCCATAACCCCCGAAGAGATCGTGGGAACCGGTCTGATGACCGCGGCGGAGTGGGAAAGGGCATCGTCGGCAGTCCTGAGCCTCTTCCGGAGGGGAGTGGAGATGGCGGCCGCCAACGGCCTGATACTGGTGGACACCAAGTACGAGCTCGGGCGGGACGCGAACGGGGATATGATGCTCATAGACGAGATACACACCCCGGACTCGTCCAGATACTGGCTGGCCGGAAGCTATGAAGAGAGGTTCAGTGAAGGCCGGGAACCGGAGAACATAGACAAGGAGTTCCTGAGGCTCTGGTTCAGGGACAACTGCGACCCCTACAGTGACGAAGAACTGCCAGGGGCGCCGGACGACCTGGTGGTGGAGCTTTCATCGAGGTACATCAGGCTATTCGAGATGATAACGGGAATGGAGTTCGAACCGGTGCCGGAAATGGACCCGCTGGACAGACTGAGAATGAACCTTCAGAAATCGGGGATACTCCAGCGACCGGAGCCATGCCTGAGGGATGGAACCCCGTCAGTCCCTGAATAGGTCGCCGGTCCATTCCTCTTCGTCCCCGGCCGGCTCCCTGAGCTTCCTCAGCGTCTCGGAGGACCTCTCCCTGAGTTCCCCCGCCTTCCTTATCAAGTCCTCCGGCGAAACGGCTCCGGATTCCGGACCGCGGCCATCGTCACCTTCTTCTTCATCGTCTTCTTCACCCTCTGACTCCGGAGTCTCCGCCCCGGGATCGATCGGCGGGGCTTCCTCCCCGTTCCCATCCACATCCCCATCGGCATCATCACCGTTGTCCGGCGTCAAGCTCTCCTCTTCTTCCCCGTCAAGGGGGATGCCCCTGATGCTGGAGACTATCCTCTTGCCACAGAGCTGGACGCCCTTGGCTGAGTCGCTGGTTACCTTGAAATCGGAAAGCAGTACTTCTTCCTTGCGTTTCCGCATCCGTTTCTTCCTCTGGAGCCAGATGTCGAGCTTCAGCTCCTCCTCGGCGGAGAAGAAGATGACGCCGCCTCCGTCCGGAACGAAGCCGTACTCCTTGTCCAGGATGAAGCTGTCGACGCAGAATCTCTTGACATATGCTATCTCCGTCTTCTTCTGCCTGTAGACAACGGTGAATACCCGCTCGCGGTCGAGAACGCCGCAGTAGAGGACCGTCCCGTCTATGAAGTATTTGTCCTGCACGGGTATGACCCTGTAGGTGCCGTCTTCGAGGAAGAACACGAACCTGTCGTACTCCGATACGCTGAACGTCCTGTCGCCCTTTATGGAGGTCCCGATGAGCCCCGTCTCCGTGTTGAAACCGGCCTTCAGGTTCCTGATGGCCACCTCCTTGACGTCTATGTCGCTGAAATCCTCGATGCTGGTCAGCCTGGGATAGTCCTTGCCGTACTTCTCAAGAAGGGTCTCCAGGTAGTCCACCGCGTACCCGACTATGTTCCTGAGGTGAGACAGGGCGACTTCCATCGAGTCCCTGATGTCGCCCATCTCCCGACGATGGCTTTCGATGTCGAACCTCGATATGCGGCGTATCTTCAGCGACAGGAGCCTCTCGACGTCATCATCGGTCATCTGGATGTCCTGCTCTTCGAGGAAGGGCTTCATCCCCCTTTTCACGGTGCTTCGCACCTTCTCCAGAGAATCGCACTCCTCTATCTGCTTGTAGATCCTCCTCTCGATGAAGATCTGCTCCAGGGTAAGCCAGTGCAGCTTCTCCTCGCAGTCGGATACTTCCAGCTTCAGTTCAAGCTTGAGAATCTCGATGAGGCGGCCAGTGCAGTAGTGAAGCACCTCGGTGATGGTGGTGTCCGCAGGGTTGCCGTCCTCAATCACCACGAGCTTCAAGGAATGGGTGGTCTCACACTCGGTATGAGCGTAAAGCCTCTTGATTCCCTCGTCTGCCGTGACGCCCCTTGAAAGCCTGATATTGATCTCAACCGAATCGGTGGTATAGTCGTCGATGGACGCTATCTTCACCTTGCCCTTCTTGGAGGCGAGCTCGATGGAGTTTATGACCGATTCGGTGGTGGTTCCCCAGGGCAGCTCCTTGATGACCAGGTTCTTGTTCCCGTCAACGTCTATCCTGGCCCTGTTCCTTACCCTGCCCTGACCGTCATCGTAATCCGAGACGTCGATCCTTCCCCCCTGGGGAAAATCGGGGAAGAGCTGGAATTCCTGACCTTTCAGGCAGGCGATCTGCGCCTGAAGGACCTCCTGGAAATTGTGCGTCAGTATCTTCGTGGACATTCCAACTGCAATTCCCTCCGCGCCTAGGAGAAGGAGCACCGGTAGCTTCGCAGGCAGGAGTACGGGCTCCTGGTTCCTTCCGTCGTAACTGGGAACGAAATCCGTTATCCGCCTGTTGAAGAGGTTTTCCCTGGCCAGGTCCGTAAGCCTGCACTCTATGTACCTGGCGGCGGAGGCCTCGTCACCGGTGAAGATGTTGCCGAAGTTCCCCTGTCTCTCGATGAAGAATCCCCTGTTTGCCAGTGAGACCAGGGCATCGCCGATGGACCTGTCGCCATGGGGGTGGTACTGCATGCAGTGGCCTATCACGTTGGCCACCTTGTTGAACCTGCCGTCGTCCATCTGGAAGAGGGACCAGAGTATCCGCCTCTGGACGGGCTTGAGACCGTCGGCCACGTCAGGGATAGCCCTGTCCTTGATGACGTAGGAGGCGTACTCCAGGAAATTGCGCCTGTACAGCCTCCGAAGGCTGGTTTCGCTCATTCCAGGTTCTCCATTATGTAATCCCTGCGTTCCGGCGTGTTCCTGCCCATGTAGAAATCAAGCATGTCCGGCACATCCTTCAGTTTGGTTATCCGGACGGGCTCAAGCCTCATTCCCTTGCCGATGAACTGACCGAACTCGCCTGGAGATATCTCTCCAAGACCCTTGAACCTGGTTATCTCCGATTTGGGACCGAGCCTGGCCAGGGCGGCCCTGCGCTCCTTGTCACTGTAGCAGTAGACGGTCTCCTTCTTGTTCCTGACCCTGAAGATCGGCGTCTCCAGTATGAAGAGATGCTCGTCCAGCACCAGGCCCTCAAAAAAGTAGAGGAAAAGGGTCAGCAGGAGGTTCCTGATGTGCATCCCATCAACATCGGCGTCGGTGGCAAGCACTATCCGGCTGTACCTCAGGCTCTCGATATCGTTCTCGATATTGAGAGCCCTCATCATGTTGTAGATCTCCTCGTTCTTGTATACGGTGTCCTGCTTCTTCCCGTAGCAGTTGAGGGGTTTCCCCCTGAGCGCGAACACCGCCTGTGTCTGAACGTCCCTGCTGGCGATGATGCTTCCGGCGGCACTTGCTCCCTCGGTGAGGAAGATGGTGGTCTCCTCCGACCTGGGATGATCGTCACCGTAGTGGACCTTGCAGTCCCTTAGGCTGGGTATTCGGAGGGCGACCTGCTTCGCTCTCTGTTTGGCCTGCTTCCTGACGGTGCTGAGTTCGGTCCTTATCCTCTGATTGGTCTTGACCTTGTCCACGAGGACGGCCGCAACATCCGGATTCTTGTGGAGGTGCTGCTCCAGTTCCATCTTCACACGGTTGGCCACCCAGCCGCGGGCGTCATTGTTGCCGAGCCTGGTCTTGGTCTGGGATTCGAATATGGGTTCCTTCAGCCTCACCGAGACTGCCGCGATTATGCCCTCCCTCACGTCCTGCCCGGAGTAGGACTCGCCGGTGAATGAATTTATACCCTTGGTTATCCCCTCCTTGAAGGCCGAGAGGTGTGTTCCGCCGCTGGACGTGTACTGCCCGTTCGCGAATGAAAGATACCTCTCCCCGTAATCGCAGGTATGCGTGATGGCGAACTCCAGGGTCTTCTCCCTGAAGAAAATGATGGGGTACATGGCCGAATCCCCCGCCTCGTCCTGCAGAAGGTCCATCAGGCCGTTGTCGGAGACGAAAGTCTCACCGTTGAGCAGGATCTTCAGTCCGGCGTTGAGGTGTGCGTAATGCTGACACCTGTCCTGAAGGAACTCTTCCCTGAAGATGAAATCGCCGAATATCTCGCGGTCAGGCGTGAACTCCACCATGGTGCCGTTCTTCTTGGAGGTCTCGCCTCCGGTTTCCTCCTGAAGCTCTCCCCTGCAGTAGGTAACCTGCCGGTACTGCCCGTCGCGGTAAGTGACCACTCTGAATACCTCAGAAAGGGCGTTCACGGCCTTTGTCCCGATCCCGTTGAGACCCACGCTGAACATGAAGACATCGGTATTGTACTTGGCGCCGGTGTTGATCTTCGATACGCACTCGACCAGTTTGCCCAGCGGTATTCCCCTGCCGTAATCCCTGACGGACATGGAACTGCCGTCGCACGTGACCTTTATTCTCCTGCCGTGACCCATGATGAACTCGTCCACGGAGTTGTCCATGACTTCCTTGAACAGGACATAAATCCCGTCATCAGGGTGAGAGCCGCTGCCCAGACGGCCGATGTACATTCCCGTCCTGAGCCTGATGTGCTCTATTGAGGATAGGGTCTTGACCTTGCTTTCGTCGTAGATATGAGATCCGGCATCAGCTTTTTCAGTCATTTTATACCATATGTTATGTTGTGATTACAGAGCGTACACACTATGTAGTATATGAACTGAGATCATCAAGTGCCAGCGCTATATAATGTACCGTACTCTCTGATAAACTACAAGATATGGTTCATGAGAACTCGCGGGTACGGTCCGTGAACCCGGGAAACCGTCGCCGGATCAGACGCGGTACGAGATATCCTCTTCCAGACCGGCTTCCCTGAGGACTTCCTTCCTTCGGACCTTCCTGGTCGTGGTTTTGGGGAACTCGTCCTCCCTTATCATGAAACGGGCTATCCGCTTGTAGATGGGCTGAGATGAATTGAACTCCCTCACGACCTTCCTCATGTAGTCGGCCAGGTATTCCGTCGTAAGGCTGAAACCGTGCTCTTCCGCGCTGGCGATGAACTTCTCCATGTCAGGGACGAGTATGATCCAGATCTCCTCGCCCTTCATCTCCGTCTGCTTGCCGGCCACCATGCACTCCAGAATGAAGTCGTCCTTGCCAACGACCAGCTCGATCTCCTCCGGATAAACGTTCTTGCCGTTCTTGGCCACGATCACATTCTTCTTTCGGCCGGTGATGAAGATGAAACCGTCATCGTCGATATGACCGTAGTCACCGGTCCTGAACCATCCGTCTTCCATGAGCACTTCCGCGGTGGCCTTCGGGTTGTTGTAGTAGCCCTTCATGATATTGGGACCTTTAGCGAGTATCTCGCCGTTGCCGTCGACATCAGGCGAATCGATCCTCACGGTCACTCCGGGGAGCGCTGGACCCACCGACCCGACCCTGTTCATCGACAGGGTGTTCACGGAAATGATGGGAGCGGTCTCGGTGAGGCCGTACCCCTGCAGGAACGTGAAGCCCAGTTTCTGAAAACCGTCCACCACGTCCGGCGAGATCCCCGCTCCTCCGGAGATGCACAGACGCATCCTGCCCCCCAGTTTGTCGTGGACCCTGGAGAAAACCTTCTTTCTGATCTTCCTGCTGCCCAGCAGCTCGCCCACGCTGGAGATGGTGAGACCCAGGCGGTACTTGAAGGAGCCTCCGGGCATGGACTGGATGGCTCCGTAAATCTTCCTGTACATGGCCTCCCAGAGCAGGGGCACCGCAAGCAGGATGGTGGCCCCGGAGTTGACCATGTCCTCCGCCACCTGGCGGATGCCCCGGCAGATGTAGATGGGCACTCCGTGAGTGACCGGGAACAGGAATCCGCAGGTGCACTCGAAGGTATGATGGACGGGGAGGATGGAGAGGAACATGTCACCGTCGATTATGTCCACGCTCTGTGCCATCTGCCTTATGTTGGCCAGGATGTTGTTCTGCGAGAGCATCACACCCTTGGCCTGGCCCGTTGTGCCGGAGGTGTAGCAGATGGCCGCCGGCCTGTCCAGGTCCCATCTGTCCGGCAGGACCGCGGCGCTTCCCGAACCGTCCCTGATCAGGTCGTCATGGGTGGGTATGCCCTCGCAGTGGGCCGTGTTCATCGCAACCATCCTTATGTCCCTGCCGGACAGCTTTCCACGGAAATCCTCCGCGTAACGCTCGTCGAAGAACATCATGTTGGCCTCGGAATAATGAAGGATGGTGAGCATCTCCTGTACGGGAAGCTCCCTGTCTATCGGGACAACCGTACCCCCCGCCCTGAGTGCCGCAAGATAGGTGATCGCCCAGGCCACGCTGTTGCTGCCTGTCACACCTACCACCGGCTCAGCGCACCTGTCCAGCATGGCCCTTGCCACGGCATCCACTCTTCGCCTCAGTTCCCTGTAGGTTATCGAATGGTAACTTCCGCCGGGGTCAGGCTCACTGAAGGCCACCAGGTCGGGGTACTTCTCGGCAACGGCCATCAGGGCTTCGGGAATGCTCCTGAGACCGGGATCGTCACGCAGCGTTCCGCCGGATGTCTCGGTTTTCATATCGGCACCTTACTGCAAACGGTGATAATCAAGTACGTTGCTTCAAACTATCAATAACACAGGGAATGGCTCGTGAAAAGCCCGGGGAGGACCGGTTCCGGTCTCAGGGGCCGCCGGGACCGAGTGTTGCCGCCAGCCTGAAGCCAAGGTACGGGTAACCCAGTCCCGTGTCGGGTACCATCGCCGCGTCGACTCTACAGTCATCCATGGATGACAGCCAGCTTCCTCCCATGGCCGGGGGAGCATCTCCGCTTTCCGCGGGAAGGCAGTACTCCCAGACATTTCCCGCCATGTCGTACAGACCCCATCCGTTGCTCGGGTAGCTCCCCACGGGAGCCGTCTGCGGGTATCCGTCGTCCAGCGACGGATGCCTCCTGAGGAGACCCTCATTGCAGTCGGAGAGGTTCAGCAGTCTTCCGTCGGGCCGTCCCTGTCCCCAGGGCCAGGGACCGCCTGACCCGCCGAGAGCCGCGGCGGTCCATTCCTCCTGAGTGGGGAGCCTGAAAACGAGGTCCGATGTATCCTTCACAGAGAACCATCTGCAGTAATCCATCGCGGCCCTGAAGGTAACACCTGCCACAGGGTGGTCGCCCATGCCTTCCGAAATGGCCCACTGCCCCCGGGCGTCTATCTGGAAGGGAAGCGGATAATCTCCGGGGAACATGGATTCCATGATCTCCGTCCGTCCCCATCTGATGGTGCTGTCGCAGACGGGTACGGGTTCGAGCCAGCGCAGATAATCGCAGAACTCGCTGTTCGTCACCTCGAACCTGGATATGAGGAACGAATAGTCCAGACCGGAAAGACACCCCTCTCCGGCCGGTATCAGCACCATGTTCCCTCCTCGGTCGCGTGGAAGCAGATAGTGAAGCGTATCCGGGAAATTACCCAGAAGGGTCACGCTGTCGGTCATGGTGATCCGGTCACCCATCGCAAGCTGAAGAAGATGGGTGCCTGGCTCGAAAACGAGCAGCAGGTCGGGGGTCTGACCCGCCAGGGAACCGTCGAGAAGGATCGATGCTCCGGCGGGATCGCTGGACACGAAGAGCTGAAAAATGTAGGGAAGCGTCAGTAGCACAGGCGAATCGGACATTGAAGGGGTCAGGACCGTATCGACCGGGATCCTGCCGGGATGGGAGACCGTGACCTCCAGCCCGTGGCTGGAGACCGGGACCCATGCAGGGGTGGTCCAGTAGAAACCTTCCCCGTCGAAGACCGTGGCACCGCCGGGGGAGGAAATGACGTATATGTATGCAATGGGCCAGGAGGTCTCGCAGATGAGTGCCACAAGGAGGATGGTCGTGGCGGAGAGCAGTATCACGGCCCAGTGGTCCAGGATTCTCATCATGTCAGCGTGTGCTCCCCCACTGTCTCTCCCGTCGGCTGCCGGAAGGTCTTCAGGCTTCCGACCATTGCTTTCGCCCATCACAGATAATAGCATGACGGTGATTCCCGGGCCAGTTTTTCCGCATTTCACCGGTGAGTAGTATAATATTCCTGAATTCGCCTGTCCCAGGGACCGGGAAAGCCCTGAGGATCAGGATTCCCGGTCCATTCTTCGGAAGGATTGCCATGATACCTGTAGATCTTGCTGACTACACGGGGTCCTTCTCCGAGTACACGGAACTCCGTGTTCAGGAGAACAGGAGCCTGAACGTAAGCCTCGTGAACGGCGATGTGATGTCCAACAGCGTGTCCACCGTAAGCGGTGTGTCCGCAAGGACCTGCAGCAGCGGCTTCTGGGGGTTCGCATCCTCCCCCCTGATAGATGATGAGAGCATCAGGGGAGTGATTGCGGCATCGACCAGGAATTCCAGGTTCCTGTCCTCCAGGGAGAAAAGGGATGGAAGCCCTCTTCCGTCGAGGCCCGGCAGCTGTTCGATCGATTTTTCCACCGGTAAGCCCAGGCTCTCCCAGAAGGATATCATCCGTTTCATGAAGGACATAGACGCCATGATACGCGACAGGTACGGGAGGATCGCCTCCAGGACCCTGTCACTGCAGCTCCTGGACATGGAGAAGTCCCTGGTCACATCGGACGGTTCCTCCGGATACACAATGATCCCGAGGTCAATCCTGTACGTATCCATGAGCACCGAGCGGGACGGTGAACCGGTGCAGCTCATGGACGTCCATGGCGGAAGGGGCCAGTTCGAGGATGTATTCTCAGGCAGTGAGGAGCTGGGGAGCAAGCTGGAGGAACTCTACGGTCAGCTTATGAGGAAGGCCGAGGGCGTGCATCCCGAGACCGGGATCAAGGAGTGCATCCTTGACGCGGACCTCGCAGGAATACTATCCCACGAGGCGATCGGCCATACCACCGAAGCCGACATAGTACGCGGCGGTTCAGTCGCGGGGGACTACATTGACATGCAGGTGGCGAGCTCCCTGGTCACACTGGTGGATTTCGCCAGCGAGGCCCTTGGCGAGACCTGCCCGGTGCCGGTGTACATGGACGACGAGGGAACTGTGGCGGAGGACGCCGTGATAATCGAGGACGGCATACTCAGGCGGTTCCTGCACAACAAGGAGTCAGCCGCGTTTTTCCGGGCAACGCCGACGGGAAACGCCAGAGCGTACAGGTTCAGCGACGAACCGATAATCAGGATGAGGAACACGGCGATTCTCCCGGGAAAGAGCAAGCTTGAGGACATGATCGGTTCGGTGGACGACGGCTACTACCTCATGAAACCAAGCAACGGCCAGGCGGATTCCACCAGCGAGTTCATGTTCGGCGTGGTCCAGGGATACGAGATAAAGAAGGGACGCCTGGGCAGGGCCATCCGGGACACCACGATCTCCGGGGTCGCCTTCGACATGCTGAAGACGGTCACAGCGGTCTCCGACGATATGAAGTGGTCGTGCAGCGGCATGTGCGGGAAGAAACAGGCTATCCCCGTGGGAATGGGCGGCCCGGCTGTGAAGTGCATGATGAACATCGGGGGTAAGTGATGAAGGATCGAGCGGATGTGGCGGCTTTCAGCCTCGAGGCCCTGAAAAAGGCCGGGCTGGAAAAATCCGAGTGCACCCTCAGGTACGCGAGAAGGGACGAGCTGAACCTGGACAGCGGAGAGATCAGCCTGCTCAGGACCACGGACGATGTATCACTGGCGATGACCGGTATAGTGAACGACAGCGAGGGTTCGATATCCATCAACAAGACCGACAGGGAATCCATCAGCGATGCGGCTGCAAGGACCCTGGAAATGGCCGTCTCGTCCGAGCCGGACGCGGCCAACGACATATCCCCGAATCAACCCGTCAGGGAGTTCGAGAAGGGTCCGGAAGCGCCTGACCTTGACCTGATGTACGAGAGGATGAGAGGTTTCCTGGAGTTCACCCGCGAGAAATACCCCAGCCTCATACTGGAACAGGTCATTCTGGATTTCACCAGGGTGAGCAAGTACTACATGAACTCCAACGGTGTGGATCTGCGCTCCAGGCGCGGATGGTACTCGTTCACACCCATGTTCACATCCAAGGAAGGGCGGGAGACCTCATCCTTCAACTACGCAGGCGTCTCGATGTCCGATCTGGCGGAGGATCTCCGGAAGTGCGGCACCATAGATACCCTGATGAGTCAGTCCACGGAGCAGGTCAGGTCCATGGAGTTCAGCGGCAAGTTCATGGGCGACATCATCATAACGCCTGACTGCCTCGACGATTTCATCCAGCTCACCTGCATGTATCTGAGCGATTACCCCATGATCAAGGGCACCTCCATCTTCAGGGACTCGCTGGATTCCAGGATAGCCGACCCGTGTCTGACCATCCGGTGCATGCCGCTCTCGGAAAAGATGGCCTCCACCTACTTCCTGACCGATGACGGCTTCGCGGCGGAGAACAGTACGATAATAGAGAAAGGGATTCTGAAGAGCTTCCTCCTCAGCCTCTACGGTTCGAACAAGACCGGGAAGGCCAGGGCTCTCAACAGCGGCGGGGCTTTCGTCGTGGAACCTGGGGAGCAGAGCCTGGAAGACATCGTCTCGTCAGTGAAGAGGGGCGTCATGCTCTGCCGCTTCTCCGGGGGAATGCCCAGCGAGGGCGGGGATTTCTCCGGTGTGGCCAAGAACAGCTATTACATTGAAGATGGTCGTATCAGGTACCCCGTGAAGGAGATAATGATTTCGGGCAACATCAGGAGCCTCCTGATGAACATCCGCGGCGTATCCAGGGAGAGCGTGAACTTCGGCTACTCAATACTGCCCTGGGTAAGGGCCGGCGAGGTGGCCGTATTCGGGAAGTGAAGTGATGCTGATGAGAACACTGTCGAAGGCTCTGCTGCTCCTGTCGCTTGCCGGCGCCGTGTCGGCCCAGCTCCCCGGCCAGCCCTTCTCCTCCTACTGGTTCCCCGACGAACTCCTGGCCTGGACACCGGAAGGCGATCCCGACTCGCCCTACAATCGGGGATCCGTTGAACTGTCCGACAGGACACTGGGAGATACCCGGGCCAACATACACGCGAGGCCCGGAGAAGCCGGGATAGCGGCCCTGTCGATCATGTACCCTTCAACAAGCGGCAACCCGTCCCAGGGAGCCAGGGTCATGGATGTCTACGCCTTCAACTACTGGCAGTACACCGACATTCTGGTGATGTGGGGGGGCTCCGCCGGTGAAGGTCTCATCCTCTCACCCAGCCCTGACGTGATAGATGCCGGACACCGGAACGGAGTCCCTGTATACGGGACCGTGTTCTTTCCCCCGGTTGCATACGGAGGGCAGATACAGTGGGTGGAGGATTTCGTGCAGAACAGCGGCGGAGTGTTCCCCGTGGCGGACAAGCTCATCGAGGTCGCCGAGCATTACGGTTTCGACGGATGGTTCATCAACCAGGAGACCGCCGGGGGGAACTCGGAACTGGCCCTGGACATGCGGGACATGATGGAGTACGTGCAGACGCACTCGGACGTGAGGATCATGTGGTACGACGCCATGGTGGAAAGCGGGGCTGTTTCGTGGCAGAACGCGCTCAATTCCAGCAATGACATGTTCTTCCATGACGGAGGGGTCATTTCCGATGAGATGTTCCTGAACTTCTGGTGGTCCTCCGCCGGTCTGGCGTCCTCCGCCGCATACGCCACTGGACTGGGCAGGAGCCCCTACGAGCTGTATGCGGGAGTGGACGTCCAGGCCGGCGGATACAACACCGGCGTCAACTGGGAAGGCGTGTTCCCAGAGGGCGATCCCCATGTGACCTCTCTGGGGTTCTACTGCCCCAACTGGTGCTACTCCAGCTCCACAGGCTATCAGGACTTCTATGAGAGGGCGAACAGGTTCTGGGTCGGGGCCAACCGCGACCCTTCCAACACCGAGACATCGCATCCCTGGAAGGGCGTTGCCAACTACGTGCCGGCCATGACACCGGTGACATCGGTGCCCTTCGTCACCAGCTTCAATACGGGCCAGGGTCGCGTCTTCTCAGTGAAAGGCCTGCAGATGGGAGATTTCGACTGGAACAACAGGAGCCTGCAGGATGTCCTTCCCACCTGGCGCTGGATCGCGGATTGCGATGGAGAACCCCTCTATCCCGAGCTGGATTGGGACGAGGCGTACTGGGGAGGCACCTGTCTGAAGGTTTCGGGAGACCTCTACCCGGGCACACCCACGATCCTGTACCTGTACAAGACCGACCTGACCGTAGCCACGGGGGACAATCTCATCCTGGCCTACTCCACCGGAAGCTCCGGGACTCCGTCGAACCTGCAGGTGGGTCTGGCCTTCGAGGATCCGGAGGTTTTCCAGTTCTTTGACATGGGCACCAGCTCCACCGAAGGATGGAACGAGGTCTCGGTGGACCTGTCCGCTTGCTCCGGCAGACGGCTTTCGGTCATTGCCCTCCGATTCGGTGCTTCGACGGCGGTTCCCGGCTATCAGATCAGGATAGGCCAGCTGGGCATCATAAGCGGTGTCCGGGACGTTCCCTCCCCTCCCACGGGCCTGTACGTGGAGGAATTCAACCAGATCGACGACGACCACGGGACCGTTAGACTCAGATGGGACCACTCCGCGAACGCTGCCTATACGTACAATGTGTACAGGGTGAATGCCGACGAGACCAGGACCTGGCTGTGGTCCACTCCCGGTGAAGCATGCTTCGTCCCGGAGGTGACCAGGGAAGCCCCCGAGACAAGCACCACCCTGGAAGTGGTTACAGTCGGAGAGGAGTTCGGAGTATCCTCCGCCGCCACCGCCACCATCGACTGGACCATCACGGGTATCCGGGCGGGTGGGACGGGCTCCGTCTTCGGGCTTTCAGGAGACTATCCCAATCCCGTCACCTCGAATGTCGAGATCAGGTTCTCCCTGTGCGCAGCGGGACCGGTGGAACTGTTGCTTTACGCAATGGACGGAAGGCTGGTCGGAAGGCTTGCGGAAGGAGTGATGCAGGCGGGTGAGCATACGGCGACTCTGCAGACACGGGATCTGTCCTCAGGGATCTACTTCATCCGTCTTGCCTCCGGGAACCGTTTCGATACCGGCAGATGCCTGGTCATCAGGTAGGTAGATCCTCTTCAGCAGGATGAGTATCGCGCCGACTGTTCCAACGGTCATAAGGACCGATTCCTCGGGACCGAAGCAACCCCACGGAGGACGTGAGACCGGGCTGAAGACAGCGGGCATGAGGGTGTGACCGCTGACATTCCATCCGAACACCATGCCGGTCATCAGATTCCAGAGCCAGTGAAGGGCGACGGGATACAGGAGTCCGTCGGTCACTATCCTCACGAATCCGAAGAATGCTCCCGCAAGGAAGATGTTTGCGATACCGGCGGTTGATGCGTTGTCATTCCCCAGATGAAGCATGGCGAACACGGAGGATGACAGAAGGAGACCCGTGAGCCTGCTGTTCCCGAAGCTGAGGGCGTCCATGAGGAATCCCCTGCACACCACCTCCTCCGAGGCTGCCAGCAGCAGCAGGGCAACAGCGTAAACCGCCCACTGGACCGAAACGCCCCTGTACTCCATGCCGGTTCTCAGTGCGATGACGATGAATGGCACGAACAGGGCCAGTGACGACGCCGCGGCTACCCGGACCTGCCTTCCGCCCAGAACGCCCGAGACCCCCGGGACCAGCTGCCACAGCAATACAAGCGGGACCAGCGCTCCTGCGCCTGCGACGGCGTACCTTGGTATGAGATCGCCGATGCACCCCAGCAGACCCGCCAGGAATCCCTGAAAGACCACCCAGACAAGGAAGCCGGCCAGGGCAATGAGCATCCTGCTCAAAGGTCTTCCACCCCTGTCCGATCTGAACTCGAGGATGTACTTCTGACTGGCGGCATTCATGAAAGCGCCGCCCTGTATACTTCCATGGTTTCCGCCGCGGTCCTCTCCCAGGAGAATTCACCCGACCGCGAGAGACCCCTTGAGGAATAGAACAGCCTCCGATCCGGCTGACGCGCCATGATCGCCATCGCTTCAGAGATATCGCGCACGCTTTCCGGGTCAACGAGCATCGCCCCGTCCCCCGCTGTCTCCGGAATACAGGAAAGGTTCGAAGTGATGACGGGACATCCGGTACTCATGGCCTCCAGCAGGGGCAGGCCGAACCCCTCGTCCAGCGACGGGAAGACGAAGGCGGTTGCGGAGGCGTAGAGCATCCGCAGCTCGTGGAGAGGGATGTCTCTGAGAAGGACAAGTTCTCCACCGGCGATCATATCCCCTTGCCCGAGGGCGAGAGCGTCAAGGTCAGACGGTCTTCCTGAGATCACGAGGACCAGTCTGAGGCTGGACCTGATTCCCTCCGGAAGCTCCCTGTACGCCGCTATCAGCCGCGTTATGTTCTTCCTTGGATCGAACCTGCCGACATGCAGGAAGTAACCTTCCGCTTCAAGCCTGTGCCGCCGGAGCAGGACCGGATCAGGCGGACACGGGCTGAACAGGTCCGAGGCAGCTTCGGGAACAGCCACCACAGGGGATCCGGACTCCGGGTACATATCCAGGAGCTGATCCCTGATGTAGGAGGAAGGAGTGATCACGGCAATGGATCTCTTCAGTATCACAGGGGTCCTGCGGCGGTAGTCCTCCTCCAGCGCGGTCCCGGCGTACTCTTCCCTGGTCAGCGGGAAGAGGTCGTGAACGGTGGAGACGAATCTGCGGGGAAGTGCCGCTGTCCCGTAGGGATCCGTGAGATGGACAAGGTCCAGGTCCCGGGAAGCCCTGCGCCACATGACGGTCCCCAGAAGCCGTGCAGCCGGATAGAGGCGCCTGCCGAACATTCGGACATGGGGCAATGCCCCGTACACTTCAACGTTCTTTATCCCGTGGAACACGGCTCGAAGGCTGTCTTTCTTGGAGGCGCTGAACGTGGTGAGAAGCAGGAATGAATCTTCGGGGAACCCCAGGGCCAGTCCCCTTACCAGCTCCCTGGCATAGGTCTTGATTCCACCGTGGCCGAGGATGTTAGTAGCGTCGAAGCCGATCCGCATTTTCCGTTCCCTGCGGGTCACTCCCCATCAGGCACGCTGCGGACGATGGCCCAGAAGCTGTCCGACCTGAGGCTTGCGCCCCCTACCAGGGCACCGTTCACCGATGGACGGGACAGGATGTCCCCGGCGTTATCGGGCTTCACGCTTCCGCCGTACTGGATCCTCAGCCCGGAAGCGAACGCGACTCCCCTGATCCCCTCCACCCATTCCCTTATGAGTGAGTGCATCCTCTGGGCTTCCCCGGGGGTTGCCGTGAGCCCCGTACCGATGGCCCAGACGGGTTCGTAGGCTATGACCAGGTTCTCCGCGGATGCGGTTTCGAGACCTTCGAGGGCGGATCTGATCTGACCCTTTACAACCTCCTCCGTCCGTCCGGCCTCCCTTTCCTCCAGCAGCTCTCCAACACAGAGTATTCCCTTGAGACCTCTCTGGAGACCTTTGGACAGTTTCTTCCTTACGGTTCCATCGGACTCGCCTATTACGTGCCTCCGCTCGCTGTGGCCGGCCAGGAACCAGGTCGCTCCGGCCTCCCTCAGCATTCCGGGACTCACTTCCCCCGTGAAGGCCCCCTCGTCCTCCCAGAACAGGTCCTGCCCCCCCAGTTCGATACCGGCGGCTGCGGCGGTCTCTCCGATAAGCGGAAGGAGAGTGAACGGAGCGAAGAGGACCAGATCGGAACGCACCGATCGAGAACCCAGTGCAAGCAGCTCTTCAAGGAAATCGCTGGCTTTCGGGACGGTACCGTACATCTTCCAGTTGGCTCCGATGATGAAATTCACGTCCTGGCTCCCTTCAGGGCCGCCAGCGCGGGGAGCTCCTCGCCCTGAAGGAGTTTCAGGGAGGCCCCGCCTCCGGTGGAGACGAAGCTGATCCTTTTCTCCAGTCCGGCCTCGGTAACGGCCCTGACGGAATCTCCCCCTCCTACGACTGTGAACGTGCCGTGTTCGGTGGCTTCCGCCATAACGGAAGCAAGGCCTCTTGTTCCCGAGTCGAAGGGGGGTATCTCGAATACTCCCATGGGTCCGTTCCATACCACCGTTGAGCTTCCGGAGATGACCTCGCCGAACGCTGCCACAGTACCGGGGCCGATGTCCAGACCCGTTTCCTGATGGGGCATGGAGTCAGCGGGAACGGTACTGGCCTGATCGCACCTGTCCGTCGATGGCGCAACGACGATGTCCGCAGGGAGCAGTACTTCGACGCCCATCTCCCCCGCGTCGTCCATTATCTTCCGTGCGGCGCCCAGTCTGTCCAGCTCCAGGAGACTGGTGCCCACTTCCAGACCCATCTCCTTCATGAATGTGAAGGCCATCCCTCCGCCTATGAGAAGATGATCGAGGCGGGGCAGGAGGTTATCGATAACGGGGATCTTGTCCGATACCTTTGCGCCTCCGAGAACGAGGGTGAAGGGTCTCGCCGGATTGGAAAGCATCTCATCGAATATCTCCAGCTCCCTCTGCACAAGAAGACCGGCGTAACCTCCCCCGAGCATGCCGGGCACTCCGACCATGGAGGCGTGGGCTCTGTGGCTGGTCCCGAAGGCGTCGTTGACGTAGATGTCGGCGTTTCCAGCAAGCTGTCTTGCGAATCCCTCGTCACCCTCCTTCTCTTCGGGGTGGAACCTGAGGTTCTCCAGGATGAGTACGTCACCGGGTTTCATGGAGGCCCTGAGGGTGTTCACCCTGGCTCCGATGCAATCCGGCGCGAAGGTTACCTTCATCTCGAGGAGTTCCTCCAGCCTGTCCGCCACAGGCGCCAGGGAGAGTTCGGGATTCCTTGTTCCTCCCGGCCTGCCCAGGTGGCTTGCCACCACCACCGAGGCTCCGCGGTCCAGCAGCAGCCTTATGGTGGGAACGACCCCCCTGATCCTGGTATCGTCGGCCACCCTGCCGTTCTTGAGGGGCACGTTCAGGTCGGCCCTGAGGAACACCCTCCTGCCGGCGAGCTCGGCGTCCCTCAGTGACGGGTACCTCACAGCCCCACCTCGATCATGTACCTGGTGAAGTCCACCATCCTGGAGGAGTAGCCGTACTCGTTGTCGTACCAGGAAAGCACCTTTACCATCCTCGGACCCATCATCCTGGTGACCAGTGAGTCGAAGATCGAGCTGAACGGATTGCCGATGACGTCACTGGATACCAGGGGCTCCTCCGAGTACTGGAGAACACCGCTGAGCTCACCGAGGGAAGCCTCCCTCATGGCGCCGTTGACGGCTTCTGCGGTGGTGTCGCTTCCCAGGTTGCAGACAAGGTCCACAAGCGAACCGTCAGTGACGGGTACCCTGACGGCCATGCCGTCCAGCTTCCCGTTCAGGGCGGGTATGACCAGACCCACGGCGGCGGCGGCTCCCGTAGTGGTGGGGATTATGTTCACAGCCGCTGCCCTGGCGCGCCTGGGGTCGCTGTGGGGAAGATCCAGTATTCTCTGGTCGTTGGTATAGGCGTGTATGGTGGTCATGATGCCGTTCTCGATGCCGAAGGTGTCATGAAGGACTTTGGCTACCGGGGCCAGGCAGTTGGTGGTGCAGCTGGCGGTGGATATCACGTGGTGGCTGTCGGGATCGTAGAGCCTGTGGTTCACACCGTACACCACAGTGAGATCGGCACCTGGTTTGCCCTTGCCCGGGGCGCTGAGGAGCACTTTTCTGGCACCCGCCGATAGGTGCATGGCAGCCTTCTCCCTGGACCGGAACAGACCGGTGGACTCGATGACCACCTGAACTCCGAGATCCTTCCAGGGCAGTCTGGAGGGGTCGGGCTGGGAGAGGACAGTGAAGCTGTCACCCCCGGCTTCTATCCGGTCTCCGGAGACTCTGATCTCCCCGGGGAACCTGCCGTGAACCGAATCGTACTTGAGAAGATGCGCCAGGGTCCCCGGGTCGGTGAGATCGTTCACTGCAACGATGTCTATGTCCGTGTCCCTCAGTGTCTGCCTGTAGACGAGCCTTCCGATCCTGCCGAATCCGTTGATTGCAACCTTTACTCCCATTTGTCCGCCTCCATAACAACTTTGCGCCTTCAGCTCAATAATACACAGTCATTGGAACAGAACACCCTCATCATCCGAAGAACAGCTTCGCCGCATCATAATGATCCTCTGGCACGGTCTTCAGTCTGCCTACGGCCTCATTCAGGTCTACAGCTACTATATCAATGCCGCGAAGAGCCGCCATCTTCCCGAAAAGGCCCTCTTCGGCCATCTCCACGGCTTTGACGCCGAGCCTTGTCCCAAGTACCCGGTCGAAGGCTGTGGGGCTCCCTCCACGCTGTACATGGCCGAGTACGACGTGCCTGGTCTCGAGATCCGTCCTGTCGGCGATCTCGTTCTTGAGCACCTCCCCTATCCCGATGCCGGTCCCAAGCTGCACGTGGCCGAAAGCGTCCTGCTCCGCGGAATGCATGACATGCCGCTGCAGCTTCGAGTCCATAGCCCCTTCGGCAACGGCGACGATGGCGTACCTGTCGCCACGGGCATACCGCTCCTTCAGTATCTCGCAGACCTTGTCGGTATCGAACTCCTCTTCGGGGATAAGTATTATATGGGCTCCCCCCGCCATCCCTCCGTGGAGGGCTATCCAGCCCGCATGCCTGCCCATGATCTCCACCACTATGACCCGCTCATGGCTTCGGGCCGTCGTATGAAGCATGTCCAGAGCCTTCATGACGAAGTTGATGGCGGTGTCGAAGCCGAAGGTGAAATCAGTGGCGGAAAGGTCGTTGTCGATGGTCTTGGGGACCCCGATGACGGAGAGGCCCTCTGAATTGAGCCTGCTGGCCACTCCCAGGGTATCCTCGCCGCCCATGGCTATCAGGCAGTCCAGCTTCATCTCGCTGTACGTCTTCTTGATGCTGTCGAGGCCGTTCTCTATCTTGAACGGATTGGTCCTGGAGGACAGAAGTATGGTCCCCCCCTCCATGTGTATGTCCCTTACCCTCTCCAGATCAAGATCGACGGACTGATTCTCGATGGCCCCCTTCCAGCCTCTGAGGAATCCCGTTATCCGGTGGTCGTTCTTCCTGCCCCTGACGGTTATGCCCCTGATGACGGCGTTGAGCCCTGGAGCGTCCCCCCCGCCTGTCAGTACTCCTATGTGCATTTCATCTCCCCTGTCTAGCTCTCGTTGTCACCTTGCGCCATCCTTCTGAGCAACCTTCCGGCCAGCTGGGCCAGCTCCGGTATGGACAGCGACTGTCCTCCGTCGGAGAGGGCCTTGTCCGGATCCGGGTGTACTTCAAGCATTATACCGTCTGCGCCTGCGGCCAGACCGGCAAGGGCCAGGGGCTCCAGAATGTCCCTTCTTCCGGAAGCGTGGCTCGGGTCGACTATGACGGGATACCCCCCAAGCATCCTGGCCAGGGGGACCGCGGAAATGTCCAGAGTGTTCCTGGTCCAGGGTTCGAAAGTCCTTATGCCCCTCTCGCAGAGCACCACTCTGTCATTGCCCTCCTTGACGATGTACTCGGCCGCCATGAGCCATTCCTCGATAGTGGCCATGAAACCACGTTTCAGGAGCACGGGCTTGTCGACCCTTCCCAGCGCCGAGAGAAGCGGGAAATTGTGCATGTTCCTGGCGCCCACCTGGATCATGTCGACGCAACCCAGTGAGGGGTCGATCTGGTCCACGGCCATGACCTCGCTGACAACGGGTATGCTGAACTCCCGTCTGACCCTGTCGAGCAAATGAAGCCCTTCCACCCCCAGTCCCTGGAACGAATAGGGAGAGGTCCTGGGTTTGAAGGAGCCGCCCCTCAGTATCGAGACCCCGGACTTGACCGCCGCCGCAGCTATGGTCCTGAGCATCTCGAGGCTCTCCACCGAACAGGGCCCGGCGATGAGGACACCCTTGCCCCCTCCTATGGTTACGTTGCCGACCTGCACCGAGCGGACTTCCATGGTCACCTCTTCCCCAGTTCGCTTATTATGAACCGGATGATGTCCACGACAGAGCTGTCCGGGATCGGACCCGCGTTGTGCCCCATGGCGTTGTCCACCTGTTCATCCACCCATGTGGGATCGAAGCCACCGCCGCCGATCATTCCCATGAGCTCGGCCCTCTGGTTCAGGAGCCTGACCAGTTCCACGTCCGATCTCAGCAGTTCGCTCCGGAAATCGGGGGCTATCTCCCTGGTGCCTACAGCTTTTCTGTCAATCTTGCCGTTGGCCGTTCTTGGAAGACCATGAACAAAATTGACGAGTTTCGGTATCTTGTGTTCATCTATGTGCTGCCTGAGGAAATTCCTCATCTCGGCCACGTTGAGTTCCTTCCCCGGACGAAGGACGATGTAGGCTGAGGGTATCTCTCCCCTGGTCGGGTGGTCCCTCCCTACAACGCAGGCATCCACCACGGAAGGGTGCTTGAGTATCGCCAGTTCCACTTCCAGAGGGTAGACCTTGAGCCCCGCGGCCTTGATGAGGCCTCCTCTGCGCCCCAGGAATATCAGGCGGCCGTCTTCCCGCCGGAATATGTCGCCTGTTCGGTACCAGCCGTTCAGGAAAGCCTCCTCCGTCTGGGGACGATCCCCCAGGTACCTGTTGATCACGCCCTTCCCCGATATCCAGAGTTCTCCGCCCCCGTCCCCGCTGATCAGCTTTCCGGACAGGTCCCGCAACTCAACCGTGTAGCCTTCCACCACCCGGCTGAAACCCGGGATCCCGCTCTCGCCGACGAGACCGACTCCGGCGGTCTCGGTGCTGCCCCATACGGGGACCATCTCCACGCCGGTGCTGTCGACGAAACTATCCATCAGATCCTCGGAAACATGCATTCCGCCGGCTTCCGCCAGACGGACCCCGGAGAGATCGGAATCGCTCCTGCTCCAGAGGTGCGAAAGGGTCATGAGCTGCGTAGGGAGCGCCATTATTGTTGTGACTCCCTTGTCCGCCACTACCCGGAGGACGTCCCTGGGATACCTGTGCCCGGTGAGCACGGTCCTTCCGCCGAGGTACAGGCCTCTCATGAAGAGTTCATGGGGATGGCCGTATACGCCGAAGAGCGAAGTATGGACGTCTCCCGACGTCAGGTTCAGGGTACGGATGACCCCGGCGGTGTTCGCAAGAAGCTGGCCATGGGTGGTGGGGGCTATCTTCGCCTGGCCAGTGGAGGCTGAGGTCACGTTGAGGTAGAACTCCTCGTCGCTTCCTATCTCCGGAAGGGAGGGGGGGGCTTTCTCTCCCGTCAGCACATCTTCGCCGATGAAAAGGGTATCTTCGTCCTGAGAGGCCTCGTAATCCTCAAGTGATGACAGCACCAGACGGTCGGACCATCTGCCGAACACCCTCTGCCTCTCCTGGACGGGCCAGTCGGGATTCAGGGAGACGAACCTGGCTCCCACCATGGAGACGGCGGTGAACATGCAGGGCAGCAGCACCGATTTTCCCGAGACCACTCCTATCACATGACCGCGTCCGCCTCCGGCCTCATGGATCCTGGATGAGATGTGACGCGATATCCGGAACCAGTCTGCATACGTTATCTCGACGCGGTCATCGCACAGCGCTGTGGCGTCCGGTGTCTGTTCAGCCCATTTCTCCAGCAGCCCGTGTACCGTTACCGGCATCTATTCCTGTTTCTCTCCACATTCCGGGCAGAATTTCGAGTTCGACGGAACATCCGCACCGCATTTCCCGCACTTCTTTCCGCCGTCGAGCTTTGCGCCGCACTCAGGGCAGAACTTCGCGCCGGGCTCCGCGGCGGCACCGCATGCCGGGCACTGGATCCCGAGCGCTTTGCCGCACTCAGGGCAGAACTTGCCCTGGGGGACGCTCTTGCCGCAGAACGGGCAGTTGACCAGAGGGGCTCCCCCGCCCTGGCCTCCGCCCTGGCCCCCTGCGGCCATGGTCTGGCCCATCATGTTGGCCATGGTCATACCCATCCCCAGCCCCGCACCCATGCCGACACCGGCACCGGCGGCTCCGCCTCCGCCTTCGTTGGCGGCTGCATCGCCCATGGCGGTCGCTGTCTTGAAGCGGAGGTACTGGTTCATATCGCCCAGCGCCCCCATGGCGCTTCTCTCGTCTATTCTGGCCTGGACCTCCTCCGGAGGAGTGATGGCCTGTACGTAGAAATCCACAAGCTGAATGCCGTACTTGCCGAAATCATCTCCCAGCCTTGATTTCGCCAGGGTCCCGATCTCGTCGTAGTACTGGGCCAGATCGAAGATGGTCTCCAGGGTCTCTCCAAGAAGGTCGGCCAGTCTGGAGATTATCATGCCCTTGAGGAATCCCTCTATCTCATCGGTGCTGAATCTTCCTTCAGTGCCTACGACCTTGTTGATGAACAGCTGGCTCTGCTCCACCTTCATCGAGAAGCTCCCGAAGGCCCGGAGACGCACCATGGCAAGTTCCTTGTCCCTGAATATTATGGGTTCCTTGGTGCCCCATTTCATGTCGGTGAACGTCTTCTTGTTGACGTAGAACACCGTTGCCCTGAACGGGGAATCCTTACCGGAGAAGAGGGTACTCACCAGTCCTGCCAGTATGGGTATGTTCTCCGTGGTGATGGTGTGCCTGCCTGGACCCAGAACGTCCATGGCCTTGCCATCCCTGAAGAACACAGCATCCTGGCTCTCTCTTACGACAACCTGGGTTCCCAGGCGGAACTCGCCGGAACCCCCCTCCGGTATCCTGTGGACGATCTCTTTTCCGCTGTCGTCCATCCACTCTACTATCTCCATTTTTTTGAACATGGTCCGTCAACCTCTCCTTGGACTAGTCAACCGGCTGGTTCTTCTCCAGGTCGATCATCAGTTCGCTGCGCTCGGACATCTTCTTGCTGAACTCAACAAGGATGTCAACCATATTGTCTATCGGCTGCCGGAGATCCGAACCCGCCGCTGCGGCAGCCTGCAGGGCTCCCAGTGATTCCTCCAGCTCCTCGATGTCCTCAACGAGGCTAATATCGAAGGCGTAAAGCTTGTCCAGCTCGTCCTCACGAACCTTATGCATGTCGAACCAGCCCCTGTATCCCCTGGAGGCGAACCTGATCTCATCGGTCACCCTCTCCAGCCTCTTCAGTATCCTGTCAAAGTCGGTGACCGACTTCAGCGCATCAGGACCCCTGAGGCCGGCGGGTATCTCGCTGATATCGGTTCTCAGGCTGTCGAGCCTGCTCACAAGGGTCATCCTGAAAAGGTGGTCGTTGTCGCGCCTCTCCTCCTTGCTCTTGTAACCCTTGTAGCCCGGGATGAGGCGAATCGCCTTCTCCAGGAATCCCAGTTCTCTTCCCTCGCTCATAGCGTTTCCTTTCTTCAGACATGCTTCTCCGTGAACCTGCGAAACATAAGTATAACACTAATGAATGATGTCGATAAGGTCACCTTCCGGGTATGGACCTTATATTGGCCAGGTGGTCCGAATGGGTCCTGGCGAAGAGGTGAAGTCCGGTCCCGTCCTCCCTGCTGACGAAATAGAGGTAGCCCTGGGAGGTGTCGGGATGCACGGCGGCATCAATGGAGGGGCCGCCGGGAGAGCAGATCGGTCCCGGGGGAAGTCCCGGGTGGAGGTAGGTATTGTAGGGATCATCTATCCGGAGGTCGCTGTACAGAAGGACTTCCTTGACCTCTCCCAGAGCGTACTGCACGGTGGCGCAGCTCTCGAGTCTCATTCCCAGGCGGAGTCTGTTCAGGAAAACGCCGGCCACGAGAGCCCTCTCGGAATCGACCCTGGCCTCCCTCTCCACTATGGCAGCCAGGATGATCGTCTCGGAGACTGACAAACCGGTGTTCTCGGGGCTCGCCTCCATCTCGTCCGGCCATCTGGCCATGCCTGTCCTGACTATGCGGGTCAGGATCTCCCCCGCCTCGAGCGAGTCCGCGAACTCGTAGGTCTCCGGGAAGAGGTAGCCCTCCAGTGTCGGAACTCCCAGAGAAGAGAGGAAGACAGTATCGGCGGCGAGGCTGTCCAGCACCGGAAGGGGAACAGATGCGGAGACGGAGATGACTTCCATTGCCTGTTCAAGGGTCAGCCCCGGGGCCAGTGTGACCCAGCTGGTGGCCACCGGTATCACATCGCCCCTGGTCAGGATTCCCAGTATGGAGTCAGGCGGCATGGAATCGTCCAGAAGATAAGTTCCAGCCTGAAGAGGAGGTTTGCCTTCGAGCCTGGAATACCGCCAGAGCAGGTAATACCTGCACCTCACCAGGCCCGAGTCGCAGAGTGCGCGGGAGATCATGTCGGCGCCCCATCCCCTCTCCACCCTGAAGACACACTGAACCCCCCTGCCCGGAGTCCCTCCGCACCAGCTCAGGGCCAGCGCGAAGGCGGCGGCAAGCAGAACCGCCACCGATGCTGCGAGTACCGGTTTTCTCTTCACGGCAATCCGAGATACCTTTTCAGGATTATCATTGCGGCCATGGAATCATCCCTTCCATCCCTTTCTCCGGTCCTTCCCAGCGTCCGCCCGGCCTCGAGGGACGATCCGGTCTCTCCGACGAGTTCCACAGAGAATCCCTTCCCCTTCAGGTACAGGGCCAGTTCCTCGACCTCACGGGACAGGTCGGTGGGTCTGCCGGAGGCGGACAGCGGAAGCCCAAGCACCACCGTTCCCTCCCCGCTCAGCTCCTGGATATCCCTGAGCCTTTTTACGATGCCTTCCCAGGTGGTTCTGAGCAGGGGGTCGAGGGGAAGCACCACGCCGGACCGGGAAGCGGCGAAACCGGTCCTTCCCCTCCCGTAATCCACCCCGATGTCGGTCAATTCAGAAATCCCTCCTGACCAGGCTCCTGTAGCCCGATCTCATGAATATAAGAGCGGAGGAGGCGGTGAGGACCGTCAGGATCCCCAGTGAAAGCCTCATCGTATGAAGAAGCGCTTCCGAAGGGAAACGGGCGGCGAATGAGTTCCTGAGCGTGAGCCCGAGGATCGTGATGGATACAAGCACGTATCCCATGGAGGCGAATGCCGAGATTATCCCTCCCTGGCTGCTGGCGATGTTGGCCGCGCTCCCCTTCTCGAACCGGGGGAAGACGGCACCGAGACCTACATTGATGCTTACAAGGGCGGTGCACATGAGGGTCAGGGATACGGCCGATATGGCCACAAGGGTCCATCCGGCCCCGATCTTCAGCGTGGACCAGATCCCCAGGCCTACGATGAAGGGTGTGATGAACATGAAGGATTCAGCCCATTTGCTCTCCAGAAGCAACGCCCTTCCCCGGGGAAGCTGCAGGATGTAACTGAGCCCCGGACCCTCCAGACTTACGGACGGGAAGGTGAACCTGACCAGCAGTGTCGCCGTGACGAAACAGGAGAAGGAGAAATTGAGATATACGAGGATTGCCCGCCAGAACTCCTGGCCGATGTTCGTGGGGAAGCGGTTGATGTTCATGGCATACACAAGGAACAGTCCCGTGAGGAGCAGAAGCTGGCTCCACTGAACCGGGTCACGGAAGAAGAGCAGGATGTCCTTGCTGAGCATGGTCCTGAAGCGTCCTCCGGACCTGAGGAAGATGCTGCTCCCCCTCTTCCTTGATGAGGACGCTCCCACCGCCGAGTACATCCTCCTGAACCCGGGGCAGATCATGAGGCACGCTATCCCTGATGCCGCCAGAGCCTCCGCCGTCAGGATGCCGGTGTTAAGGAGCCCCGATGACCAGTCGCCGCCGTCGATGGAGATGATCGTGTTCGCGAAGAGGCTGTGGGGCCAGAATCTGCCCCCCGCTACGGGCAGGTCGGCGACGAAACTCTGAAGGGCGTCCAGGGCGGTGTCTTCCTCGGCCACCATCCCGGAGGGATCGGAATTCCGGAGGATGAAAAAAAGCCCTGCCCCAACAAGGAGGCCAAGGAGGCCCGACGTCCTCCATATCCTCCCGCTGCTCCTGCTGAGCCTTATAGAAGCCCCGAGGATTATGGTGCCCGAGGAGAGCCAGGTGAGCATGAGCAGAGGAAAGATCATGACTGCTGCGACAGTCGCAGGGGCGCTGGTGTCCAGGGAGACGCAGAAGGCGAGTACTATGGGGATGCCGAGGAGGAGGATGGCCCAGCCGGCGTTGAACCAGCTCTCGATACCCCTGTAGAATGCCGTGAACCTGTCCCGTACGGGCATGGTCAGCAGGAAGGAGGTCTCCCAGGACCTGAAGACCACGGAGACACCGCTGATGAAGGACGAAATCCCGATGAAGACCCCAAGTGTCATGAAGGTCATGGACATGAGCCTTCTGGCAAGGGCTACGCCGAATCCCGCAAAGGTCTCCTCGAGGCCGTATATGTATCCGAAGAGGAAACGGAACAGCAGGAATATGCCGGGTACCAGCACCGCCATGGTCAGGAGACCGGCCACCAGCTTCAGCCTGTTTCCGCTCCACTCGGAGGCTACCGCCCCCCTGAGGCTGGCTGACTTCAACCGGTACAGCAGTCTGATCTTCGATAGCATGGGGGAAAAATACTACCTCCCGCCGTTCCGTCACAGTCCCTCATGGAAGGTTGGACAGCAAAGACCCGGCTGGATAGATTACGGGGATTCGAAAGGAGAGCTGCATGAAATGCCCCAACTGCGGAGCCCAGATCGGAACCTTCCAGGGGGAGACCCTCACCTGTGAATACTGCAGGTCGACCTACCATGCAAGTGAATTCGACAAGAGCTGGAAGGGTACGCCGGCGGAACCCTCGGTAACGGAGGTTCACCATTACCATCATCAGGAAGCTCCGGACAGGCTCTCCATGGGAATGGGATGCCTCGTCTTCCTGTTCTTCCCCCTTGGGTGGATAATCTACTTCCTCTACCGCGACTCGTCTCCGTCGAAGGCCAGGACCGCCATGATAATCGCCGCTGTGATGACTGTGCTTTTCCTGATAGGTATTGCCGGCGGGGGAAGATAGGTGCCTTCCGCGCCTGCATCTCCTCGAACAGGCCCACCGGCCCGGGAGGTCACATGAAAGAGAAATTCGATTTCGACAGAAGGGTCCTGATGTGCGGGAACTGCGGCGCCCCTCTGGAGACGGGGTTCGCCGGGGGTACGGTCAGGTGCGAGTACTGCGGAACGTCGAACCTGTTCCTGCCCCGGAAGGAAGAGCCTGTTGAGCCCCTGGCGGCCGCCGTGGAGATGGACGAGGAGACCAGGATGGAAATGCTCCGGCGCCAGGACGGAAGGCAGCCGGAGATGCCCCGGGAGCTGAAGCCCCTCATCTCAGGCGGGGAGCTTGCCCCCTGGAAGGTGCAGGAGGCCCTCTCCCTCTGGAGTTCCACCTGCAGGGAACTCTCCACCGGCAGTGATTACTCCGACGCGGAACTCCTCTACTACCTGACCATCATCCTCTCCAACCACTACTCGGGGAAGGAGGACGACCTCAGGGAGCGGGCCCTGTACGAAAGCGCCCTGGAGGTCCTCACCCTTCCACGACACCGCCAGATAATGCGCGGGTTCCTGGCCAGGAACGCGGCCCTTGAGGGGGACACCGCGGCCGCCAGGAGATGGCTGGCTCCCTGCAATCCCCGTTCCGAGGACCTGGAGACCGACAGCAGCTACAGGGTCTCCATGGCGGACATACTCACGGTGGAGGGGGACTGGGAAGGGGTCCTGAAACTCCTGGGACAGGATTTCGATGAGGTCCCGATAACGTCTGCGCTGGACGGCAAGGCCATAGTCCAGAGGGCCAACGCCCTTGAGAGATCGGGCAGGACCGGGGAGGCGGCAAGGCAGCTTTACCTCTTCATGGAGGTCAACGGCAGCCTGGGCAGGAAAGCCCTTAGGAGCATAGTATCGGTATACTCGGATTCCAATCTGCAGGTCTGCCCACTGAGCCTTCCGGAAGCCGAGGAGAAGTATCACGAGAGCAGGGGGCACGCAGCCTCCGGCATGCAGAATCCCGGATGCTTCGGTCAGAGTTTCGCCGTAACCGGCGTCTTCATGATCGCCCTCGGTCTGTTCCTGGGCCCGGTCCTGGGCCGGGCCGGGGCCGGGATCCCGCTGGGTGTCAAGATCATGCTCTTCGTCATGGGCGGCATCTTCCTGGCAATAGGGGTCCGTCAGATCAGGGCGGGAAGGAAGGCTTCGAGACTTGTCACCAGGGGCGTGGAGGGGACCGGCACGGTCCAGAGCATGCAGCCCACCGCTTGGACCATCAACGATGTCCCCAAGTACCTGCTGGAACTGAAGGTGGAGCTGCCCGGCGGCAGATCCTTCACTGCCCGCACGAAGATGACCATTCCGGAGAGCGAGAAGGAGAGGTTCTCGCCCGGGGCGCAGGTCACGGTGATGGCTGATCCCGAAGACCCCTCCAGCATTACGGTGATGGACTGATCCAGGCCATGAATCCATGGGCCTGAGGAACCCGGTCCCGGAGGCAGCAGGCGGGTACGGCCTCATCGCCGTCTCCTTCGCGCTGCTCACAAGGCTGGTCCACTTTTCCGGTTACGTCCTCGGGAGCCGGACCGACCTCTACTACTGGCCGGTCCTGGCCTGCAGGAAGTTCGAGGGGGCCGCGCTGGCCATCCTTCATGGAGCGCAGGATTCCGGCCCCTTCGTCTACGCCAGCCCGCTCTACAGGTACCTGATTCTTCCCTTCTACGCCGCAGGTGCGGACAGGACGGGGCTCTTCCTGTTCCAGTCCCTCCTGGGCGCCCTGACAGCCTGGATGATATTCCGTCTCTCTCGAAGGGCCGGCGCCGGGATAAGAACCGCACTTGCCGCCTCCGTCTGCTGGAGCCTCTACTCCCCGGCGGCCTTCTTCGAACTGACCATACTGCCGGTGGCGGCCCTCACCGCGCTGGTCGCCGCCTTCACACTGCTGGAGACAGAGGAGGCCACCGGGGATCTGAAACCTGCGCTTTTCGGTCTCATCGCGGGTCTGATGGCCGGCCTTCGTCCCCCCTTCATGGCGCTGATGTCCATACCCCTCTGGAAATGGCTGAAGATGAGGGCATGGAAGAAGACAGTTATCTCCCTGCTCCTCCTCCTGGTCCCGCTGGTGTTCCTGTCGATACAGCACCAGAGGGTGGGTGGGGGCTTCTACCCCTTCCCGAGGACCTCGGGAACCAATCTCGTACTGGGGCACAGCTCCGAATCAACAGGCTACGGCCCCCCGGTCCCCTCACTGGGACTGGTCGAGACGGGCCGGGGGGATATTCACGAGGTGGCGGCGGCGGCGGCGGCTGAGAGGGGCCACGATACGCCGGGATCCGCCGACAGGTACTGGGCCGGTATCGCCATCACATGGACGGTCAATCATCCGTTTGAAGAGATGAGGCTCATGGCGGTGAAGCTGGGCGGATTCTTCGGCGCCGGGTGCTTCGACACCTACTACGATGTCGGGCGGATAGGCTCGTTCAATCCGGTACTGCCGTTCTTCCCCGTTCCCAGGATGCTGTTCGTCCTGGCCTTCCTGGCCGGACTTCTACCTTTCCTCACAGGGGGAAGGCACCGGACCGTGATAATGGCGCCGGTGGCGCTGGCTCTTCTGTCCACGCTGGCCTTCGTCCATTCCGAGCGGTATTTCCTGCCGGTCCTCCCGGTGATGGCAGCTGCATCGGCAGGAGGTCTTACGGTACTGGTCCGCGGCTTGAGAAGGTCTGCGATCAGATGGTCCGCGGCAGGGGCGGCCGGCCTCCTGCTGGCTCTGCCCGGTCTCTTCTACCCGGTACCAAAGGTCCCCGAGGAGCTCTACATCAGTTCGCTGGCGGTCAGGGCCCACTACATGGAGGACTACCCTCTTTCCCTGGAACTGTTCGAGAGGGCCGCCCTGTTATCGGAGAGGGGGAGTGTGGTCTGGGTGCAGGGACACAGGGAGGCGGCCAGGATAGCCTCCGCCCTGGGAGATGGCGCGAGGGCCGGGCAGCACGTCAGGATACTCGAGGAAGCCGGGTTCCCCCCTTAGATTTTCAGGAATTCGCCCCTTCCGTCAATGCAGTTGAGGAACTCCGTCAGAAGCTCGATGGCGGTCTCCACGTCGTGCCGGTGGACCACTGCCACAGGGCTATGGCCGTATCGGGTGGGTATGGAGAGGCATATGGAGTGGGCCCCGGGAGAGAACCTCTGCATGCTGGAGGTATCGGTGCCGCCCCTTACCAGTATCTCCATCTGGTGGTCGATGCCCTTCTCCTCCGCCAGCTTCCTCATGTACTCCACCATGGGGGTGGAGCTGATCACGCTTGAATCCATCTGCTTTATGGCCACGCCCCCGCCCAGGTCGGCTATCTTCATCCTGGAGGGATATCCCGGGGTGTCGCCGGCCCCCGTTATGTCAACGGCTATGCCGATGTCAGGCCTGATGGTCTGGGCGGCCACCGTGGAACCGCGGAGCCCCACCTCCTCCTGGGAGGTGCCCACCGCGTAGACATCGATGGCGGGGTTGCTGAAGCGCTTGAAGGCCTCGATTACTATGTAGGTCCCGACCCTGTCGTCGAAGGCCTTCGCGAGCAGACAGTCCCCCAGTTCCATGAACCCGGTGTCCATGGAGACCCAGTCGCCGCGGCTCACTCTCTCCTTCACAACGTCCGCCGGAAGGCCAAAATCAAGGTAGAGCTTGTCTATCTTCGGCTTCGGGCTGTCGTCCTTGCCTGGAGGCTCCCACAGAACCGACATCATGGCGGGCACTTGTTCCCCGGACCGTGTATGGACACGGACGGTATGGCCCATGATGCTGGTGGGGTCCCACCCTCCCACGGGCACCACGGAGGCGAACCCGCTTTCGTCTATGTTGTAGACGAGGAAGCCTATCTCGTCTATGTGCCCCGCCAGCATTACCCTGATGCGGTCGTCCCCCTCGCTCCCGCTCTTCAGGGCGATGATGTTCTTCATGGCGTCGATGGTGAAACTGTCCGCGTGGTCCTTCAGGGATTCCCTGAAAATCTCGACTATGGCATCCTCATGGCCGGAGATGCCGTCGGCCTCGCACAATCTCTTCAGGAGTTCCATCCCGGGTTTCCTTTCCGTACTTGCCTGTGACCGAACCCTACATCAGGGGCGTCAGCCAGGTGAATCCCGCCGCTTCCATCGACCCGGTGGCCGACACGCCGGAGAAATCTATGTCCTCAAGCACGCTGGCGGCGGCTTCAGGAGGCTCCATCCCGTTCTCCAGTATCTGGTTGAGGTAGAATATCTCGATGATACCGCTCGCTCCCCAGTCCACGCTGTTTGTATAACCCGAGACCAGGAAGCCCTGGGGCCAGCTGTCCCTGGAACCGACGATAGCCCGGGGGAGACGGCCGGCCATAATCTCGCAGCAGCTGAAGTGGATCATGGCCAGATTCCTGCATGGTTCTATCGCCTGCAGGAAGTCCCGGGAGGAGACCGTTCCCGACGCAAGTTCCACGCCTGAGCTCGAGCCGTGGGAGGCGATGACCAGGTAGAGGTCGCCGGGAAGCCCGGAGGATTCCAGGCAGAAGGTCCTCAGGTCGTCGGCGTCGTGCACGAACCGGTGCCTGACGGTGACCCCGGGAACCCTGGCGAACCAGGCGGCGAGCATCTCACCGAAGGAGTACTCGTCCTCGGAGAGGGATGTCTGCCATTCGGATTCCAGAACCACCAGCCAGTTGGACGGCGCCGTCCCCGACCCGGCCCTGTAGCCTTCCCAGTCATACCAGGTACCGCCGCCGTCGGGTCTCCACATTCCCCGGATCGCGTTACCGTCTTCGGAGAGCAGGAACCAGCCCTCTCCGGACGCCGAGGGCTCCTGGTACGTGAAGGCCAGTTTCCCTTCGCCGTCCACCGAACCCTGAACGGTGGAATAGCCTCCGAGGGTGTAGTAGCCGCTGACCTCGAGTCCCTCCTGGAACAGCACCAGGGTCCCGTAGGTGGTCTCCCATGTCCCGCCGAAATCCGCGGGTTCGTCCCCGAAGGCCTGACTGACAGTGATCAGGGAACAGAGAACCGCCATGGAGATGATCTTCATTCCAGCACCGCCCTTATCCTTCGCACTCCCCGGGAGGAGCTCTTCTCGCTGATTATCCTGAAGCCGCCCAGCTCCCCCGTCCTGGAGACATGGGGACCTCCGCATATCTCCATGGAGAAATCGCCTATCCTGTACACTTTCACCATGTCGCCGTACCTGTTCCGGAAGAGCCCGATGGCCCCCTCTTCCAGGGCATCCTCGAGGACCTTCTCCTGGCAGACTATCGGGAGGTCGGCCTTTATGATACCGTTCACCTTCTCCTCCACCAGACGGATCTCGCTGTCGGTCATGGCGTCCGGGTGGCTGAAGTCGAACCTCAGCCTCTTCTCGGTGATGTTGCTTCCCTTCTGCTCCACGTGGTCTCCCAGCACCTCCCGCAGAGCCTGATGGAGAAGATGTGTGGCGGTATGGAGCTTCGTGACCATCTCGCTGTTGTCCGCCAGACCACCTTTGAATTTCCCCTCGCTGCCCTGCCGGGACAGTTCCCTGTGCCTGTCGAAGGCTTTAGTGTAACCATCCATGTCAACGGAGAGGCCGTGCTCCGAAGCCAGCTCCGCAGTGAACTCCACAGGGAAGCCGTAGGTGTCGTAGAGCTTGAACGCCACCCGCCCCGGTATCGTCCTCGAAGGATTCCTGGAGAGGTTGGGAAGCAGCTTCTCGAACTCACGGAGCCCAGACTGGAGTGTTTCCTCGAAACGTTCCTCCTCCTGCTCCAGCTCCTTCATGACGAAGTTCCTGTTCCGCGCCAGCTCGGGGTAGTCGCCGGACTCGGTCTCGATGACCAGCTCCGCCAGCCTGTGGGTGAAGGGTTCGTCGATCCCCAGTTTCCTTCCGTGGCGCACGGCCAGGCGGATCAGACGCCTGAGGACGTACCCCCTGTCCAGGTTGGATGGCGGGATGCCCTGATCGTCACCCAGTACGTGCGTGGCGGTCCTGATATGGTCCGAGATTATCCTCAGGGACCTTCGGGCATCACCCGAGGGTTCGTCACCGGTTCCCGACAGCTTCTTCAGGAAACCGAAGAGAGGTCTGAACTGCGGTATGTCGAATATCGAGTCGCAGCCGTTGATCATGGCCACGGTGCGCGCCACGCCCATCCCCGTGTCCACGTTCCTGTTGCCCATGGGAACGTACTCTCCAAGGGCCGTCTTCCTGTATTCCATGAAAACATCGTTCCACACCTCGAAGTACTTGCCGCAACCGCACCCCGGTCTGCATTCCGGTCCGCATGCGGGTCTTCCTGTATCGATGAACATCTCCGTATCCGGACCGCAGGGGCCCGTGGCCCCGGTAGGACCCCACCAGTTGTCCTCCCTGCCGAGGAAATAGATCCTGTCCCCGGGAACCCCCACCTCTTCCCAGAGGGCGGCCGCCTCCTCGTCGGGCGGGGCCTGCCCGTCTCCGGCGAATACGGTGACATGCAGCCTTTCAGGGCTGAAGCCCAGCCACTCCCGACCTGTGAGGAACTCGAAGCTCCACTGTATGGACTCACGCTTGAAGTAATCCCCCAGCGACCAGTTCCCCAGCATCTCGAAGAAGGTGAGGTGCGAGGAGTCGCCAACCTCCTCGATATCGCCGGTGCGTATGCACTTCTGCACGTCGACCAGTCTGTTGCCCGCAGGGTGTTTCTCACCCAGGAGATAGGGGACCAGGGGCTGCATCCCGGCGGGAGTGAAGAGTATGGTGGAGTCTTCCTGAGGTATCAGCGAGGCTCCCTGGATCAGGGTGTGCCCCCTCGCGGTGAAGAAATCGAAATAGAGTCTCTTGAGCTCTTCAGCTGTCATGACATTCCTTCTAGGTCTTGATAGTGTCGTCGTTCCGGGACTAGCCGGGGTCCCGGTGGATCAGGGGTGGAGATTGAGATCCTTCTCGTATATCCTGTATGCTCGGGTACTGCTCAGCTTTGAGGTCCCTCTCAAGTATCTTCCTCATTGACCGTCAATGAGCCTCAGAGATCCTTCTCGTATATCCTGTATGTTCGGTACTGCTCAGCTTTGAGGTCCCTCTCAAGTATCTTCCTCATTGACGCATTGTCCTCCAGTATCCATGAAAGCTCTCCCCAGACGACTCCCTGCTCCACATTCGAGCTGATTATCCGATCGATGAGCAGTGCCTCGAACCCCCTGCCCCGGTATGCCTTCCTGACCCCCAGGAGCAGCACCCTGCTCCGGTCCATCCTGACCTTGAAGAACGGGACCTTCATTGCCAGCAGTAACTTGAACAGACTCCCGCCCGCCTTCTTCATCGCCTGATTCGCATCGGGGATGGAAACCGCGAAGGCAACGGGCTGCCCGTCCACTTCGAGTATGGGGGCCATGCTGGGCACCATTATCATCTTGAGCTCGTCGGCCATCCGGTCGAGTTCTTCCTTGGTCATGGGGACGAAGCCCCAGTTGTCCTGCCAGCACTCATTGTAGATGTCCATTATGAGAGGCACTTCCAGGTGGATGTTTCTGACGGAGATGTCCCTCAGGACAGCGTTGCTCCTCTTCTTCACCAGTTCCGCCACCCTGGCCATACGCGATTCCGCGGCAAGCGAGGAAAACAGCTTGTAAGCGAACAGGTCCCTCACCTTGACGTAGCCGCAGGCATCCATCAGGTCGGGGTACCAGGGCGGATTGTAGGTCATCATTATCAGCGGGTTTCCGTCGAAGCCCTTGACCAGCATCCCGCATTCCTCGTTGGTGGAGAAGTTCATGGGTCCCCTGATCCTTGACATCCCGGCACTCCTGAGGGTCTCCTCGCACCTCTCCATGAGTGCCGAAGCCAGTTCAGGGTCGTTCTCCAGCTCTAAAAAACCGAAGAAACCCGTTCTTTCGCCATGGTATTCATTATGGGCACGGTTCACGATGGAAGCGGCCCTGCCCACGACCCTGCCGCTGTCGCCGCGGGCCAGGAAGTACTCCACCTCGGCGTGCCTGTGGAAGGGGTGCTTCTCCCTGTCCAGCAGCTCCCTCTGGAAGTACCTGACCGGAGGGACCCAGTTCGGATCGCCGGAGTACAGCCTGAAGGGAAGGTCTATGAACTGCCGCAGCTGACCCCTGTTCTCTACTCTCTCGACTGAAAAAGGCATCGGACCTCCAGGATCATATTATGCCCAGTGCTTTGCCGCACTTCTCGAAGGTCTCCAGGGCCCTGTCGATCATGGCGTCGGTATGGGTCGCCATGTAACTCGTCCTGAGCATCTCTCCTCCGCTGGCCACGGCGGGACTCACGACCGGATTCGTGAACACCCCCTCCTGATAGAGGCTCTTCCAGAAGAGAAGTGTCTGGACCTCGTCACCTACTATGATGGGGACGATGGGAGCCTCTGAATTCCCGACATTGTAACCCATGGAGGCCAATCCCTGCCTTGCCCTCTCAGCTGCACTGTGAGATCTTGATACCAGCTCCGGCTCCTGCTCGAGAACGTCCAGCGCCGCGATGACAGTCGCAACGGCTGCGGGTGGCAGGCTGGCCGAGAATATCATGGTCCTGGCGGTGTGCTTGATGTACTCCATAACCCTGGCCGGCCCTGCCGCGAATCCCCCCACACAGGCGAAGGACTTGCTGAAGGTTCCCACCAGTATATCCACATCCTCGTGGCACCCGAAATGCTCCGCGGTGCCCCTTCCCCTGGGACCCATGGCCCCCACCCCGTGTGCGTCGTCAACTATGAGGCGGACACCGAACTCCTTGCTTATCTCCACAAGACCGGGGATGTCTGCCAGGTCGCCCTCCATGCTGAATACGCCGTCGGTGACGATCACCCCCGGGTGCTTGCGGTTGTTCTCCAGCATGTACCGCAGGTGCTCGTGGTCGTTGTGCCTGTACTTCAGGACCCTGCCATAGCTCATCCTGGACCCGTCAATGATGGATGCATGGTCAAGCCTGTCGAGGTAGATAATGTCGTTCCGCCCCGCGATGGTTGAAATAACCCCCATATTGGACTGAAAACCGGTGCTGAACGTTATGGCCATCTCCTTGTCCAGGAATTCGGCCAGTCTCCTCTCAAGCTCGATGTGAAGGTCCAGTGTTCCATTGAGAAAACGGCTCCCGGTGCAACCTGTACCGTACTTGTCTATGGCGTCCTTGGCGCTTTCCATTACCCTGGGGTGATCGGTGAGACCAAGGTAGTTGTTCGAGCCCAGCATTATGATGCTGTGGCCCTCTATCTTCATCTCGGCCCCCACATGACCGCTCAGCGGAATGAAATAGGGGTAAAGGCCGGACTTCTTGACCTGTTCCAGCCTCTCGTAATCGAAGCATTTCTGAAAGACATCGTTCTCTGTAAGGTTCATACTGCACCTTGTCATTAAGGGAATCAACATGTAGCATTGCGCAGGAAGTTAATCAGGATACCCTCTGAAGTCAACGGATTCCGGTGAAATATGAACAGGTCGGTGCTGACCGGAGCCTCCGGTTTCCTGGGCAGTCACGTAGCTGAGATACTCCTGGCGGAAGGCCGGCCGGTAATGGCGCTGCTCCGCCCCTCCTCCTCCACGGAGAACGTCCCGCCTGGCTGCCTGACGGCCAGGGTGGATTTCATGGACCCCTCTTCAATGGAGGAGCCCCTGGCCGGAGCGGATGTGATAATCCACTGCGCCGGAGCCACAAGCGCGGGGAGCCAGGAGGAGTTCGACAGGGCCAATGCGCTGGTGACGGCGAACCTCCTGTCGGCCGGAAAGGCCGCCGCCCCGGGCGCCCTCTTCATCTTCATCTCCAGTCAGGCGGCTTCGGGGCCTTCGGGTTGCGGTCCCGTTACTGCATACGGCAGGAGCAAGCTGCTGGGTGAGTTCGCCGTCAGGGATTCCCGGAACTGGATAATCCTGCGGCCTCCGGCTATTTTCGGCCCCCGCGACCCGGCCTCTGCCCCGGTCATGAGAATGGCCCTGAGGGGTCTCTTCGTCTCACCCTGGCTGAACGGGGGAGGGTTCGGCCTTGTGTACGCCGAGGACCTGGCCAGGCTGATAGCTTCCCTTCCCGGATTCCCCGGGGCCGTTGGGCAGACCCTTTCGCCCTCCTACGGAAGGCTGTTCTCATGGAAGGATTTCCACCATGTGCTGGAGGATGCTTCGGGAAGGCGGATACTCCATGTGAGAGTGCCTCCGTTCCTGGTCCGCACTGCGGGTTTCATGTCGGAGGCCCTGGCGTCCTTCTCCGGCAGGACGCCCTTCTTCTGCATGGACAAGTGCAGGGAGCTGCTTGCGCGGGAGTGGGACCTGGAGGACGGCCTCACCCGCAGGCTGACGGGATGGGAACCCTCCATGACGGTGGAGGAGGCTATGAGAAGCACCTTCCGGTACTACGCGGAAAAGGGCTGATACCTGCCGGATGACCGAAATCCTAAAGGTGTAACAGCTTTCGAATCTCCTCGCGTCTCACCCTGAACCACCTGCGTAGATAGAACATCAGCAGGACGAGCAGCATCATGCATCCGAATGTCACCGCAGACCAGCTTAGGAACCAGCGGTGGGCGAAGTAGCTGTTGATAAGCAGCTCGAGTCCCACTGCCAGAACACCGGAAGCCACAATTGCGGCGATTACGCTGCTGAAGGTAGATAGAACGAGTTTCCTTGCGGTGACAAGAGTCAGCACAGGAATAGTCACTGTCAGCAGTATCACAGGAAGAGCAAGAGGAACGAACCAGGCCGGTCCCGGTGTGAACAGGTCCAGCAGGAAGAGGAACAGGCAGACGGCTGCTATCTGTGCCGGGAGGTACACCCATGCGCGGTGTGAGAAGAGTACCGCCATATGAACGGAAAGCCACAGTAACGCGATGAATATCAACGGATAGCGAGCCCAGGTGATGGACATGTCTGAGGCGAGGTCAATTGCCAGGACCACGACGGCGCCCGTGGCTGCGATGAGAGACAGGATTTCCAGTGCCCATCGCCGGATGCTCCGCCCGGCCTCCTTCGGTTTGCGCGGGGAAGGCGCCGGTTCCTCCTTATCACCTTCGGTCCATGGCGGGATTGCATTGCGGCACAGGGGACAGAAGCGTGAATCCTCCTCCACCTCGACCTTGCAGAACTCGCAGATTTTCATAGATCACTGTTCCTTTCGGAAACTCGCACTTGTACTCCCTCACCCGCAATATGCGAGAAGAACAGCCTCTCCGTCTCCCGGCTCTCGATCACACTTCCGAAGTTGATACTGAGATCGTTCTGAAAGCTGAGTATGGCGCAGCTGCACTTCATCCACGGGTTCGGGCCCAGCATGAGTCCGAACTCACTGACATGAGGGAGAATCTCCTCCGGCACATCGATTCGCCCGATATTGGTGAGCACACCGGAATAGAGCCTTTCTCCCAGCCATTTTCGAATGAACAGGAGCAATCGGTCCTTGAGGTATAGAGGCATGATCCGAATGAATGGATTTCGCTGGGCGCGAACATTGCGCGAGACCTGGCGGCTAAGTTCCCTTCCATCTACTTGAAGGGTCATGCTGTGATGCACCCTCTTGACTATGGCGTCGAAGCTGTAGGCGCCCAGTCTCAGGTCTATCTCCGGAGACGCGTAAAGGGAGAAGTTGCGCATGGTCAGCGAGGGATAGAACCGGCGCATATCGACAGGCACCTCTATGCGCAGAATCCCTCTTCCTGATCCGTCGTCCGCAGCGGACGCCCTGACCTGCGCCAGCGAGTACATGTACACAGCAACCAGATACTCGGTAAGACTGACCCCGTGATCTCTTGAGAGGACCAGCATTTCGTCGACGGGCATTCTTCCGGTTATGACGCGGTAAAAGGACCGGGGCGGGTCGGGAAGGTGATAGGCGGGAGACAGTCTCTGCGGTCCTGGTAGATCCCTGTCGAAGTATTTGCTGTAGGCATCTTCGAATTCGGCCTGAGAGAATGGCTCTTCCGGATCGAAAAAAGGTTTCCAGCCTGTTATGTGGACGCCCCTCTGACGAAGATACTGAGTCACCAGGGTTCCGATGAAGCGTACCGCTCCCGTGCCGTCAGTAAGCACATGCGAGAAATCAACGGCTATTGTATTACCGCCTGCCTGCACACGCAGCAGATGCGCGCTTCCCGTCGGTCCTGGCATCACCGAGACCGGAACCGTACTCAGGGGACGCAGCTCGGGGATGTCATCGTCGCGTTGAAGGTAATACCAGAACAGACCTCGCTGGAGATGTACCTGAAAGTAGGGGAATCTGGGAAAAACCTTCCGAAGAGCCTGCTGCAGAGCGGAAACTCGAACGGGCTCCTTAAGCGTCACCGAGAGCCGGTACACATCGGGAGACCACTCCGAGAATGCCGCCGGGTAGATCTGGGCCGCATTGTCCAGCGTTAGCCAATCCCGCTGATGATCAACGCCCTGTTCTTCCCTGATATCATCCATGACCATGGATTATCTCCAGCAAGGGGTCCCGTCCGAGAACGAAAAAGTACAGACAGGTGCCGAACAGGCCGTGGAATATACCCAGCGCCCAGAGATTACGGGTGCGAAAGTAAACCGAAGTGGTTACCAGGGCAAGACAGAACGAGGCTCCGACCAGCAGTGGAGATGAAGCATGAGCCAGGGCGAATACGAAAGCCGTGAGGAGAACGATCACGGGCTCCGGGAACCGGCCGTACTCCCTGATATTGCCCGCTATCAGAGCGACAACGAGGTACTGCTGGACCAGACCCCAGATGGGATAGAGCAGAAGGACCAGCAACATATGCCAATGAAGCACCATGCTGCCGGTGAACTTCCCGTAGGCTGCAGATCCCAGGACCGACAGAAGCATGAAGGGTGACAGAAGCACTATACTCCGGCCGAACCTTCGTTTCGTGAATCCCCATTCAGCGAGAACCGATCTATCCGCGGCCGCTCGAACCGCAACGAAACCTGTCCAGAAGAGACAGGCTGCCACTACATATACCAGCTGCAGATTCAGCCATTCGGCCAGCAGAATGTTGCCCAGTCCGGTCAGGAGGACGAAGGCGATCTCCCACCTTGAATCAGTCCTACCGGTCTTTATCAACCCCGCCAGCATGTACTCCCAACGATGATCACCGTTCCACCTATTTAATGTTTCATACCTTAAAGTGATAACTCCTGATGTCCTGACCGGTCAATGCTTGACGGCGGCAGCAGGTGGATTTCCGGTTTCGCAGGGGAGGTCTCTCCGGATGCGGAGTCAATCGCAGTATTGCGGAAATCCTTCCGGTACTGCGCTTGAAAAAGTGCTGAAACCTGCCTCAAGACCGCATGAAGAAGAACAGGACCGATCTCATCGATGGGACCCCGCTACCGCTTGTAGCCTATTCTCTTGAGGAGCTCAACCCTGTTCTCGATGTCCTCCTCTATCTCCACAGCCAGTGGAGGCTCGCCGTCTATGACGCCCATCACGCCCCCTCCCTGATCCGTCCTGCCCACGATGACCTGTACGGGATTGGCCGAGGCGCAGTATATCCTGCAGACCTCCGGGACGGCCTTCACCTGGTTCAGCACCTGTATGGGGAATACGCCGCTGAGCACTATCATGAAGGTATGGCCGCAGCCCAGCCGCAGCAGGTTCCTCTCGGCCACCGCCCTCAGCTCGGCAACGGTGCCGTCGCTCCTCACCAGCCTGGGACCGGACGCCTCGGAGAAGGCCAGACCGAACTCCGCTCCGGGGACGGTGCCGGCTACGGCCTCGTAAAGGTCTTCCACCGTCTTGATGAAATGGGACTGCCCGAAGATGATGTTGCAACCCTCGGGGAAATCAAGGTCGACGATATCGATGACCGGTTCATCCATACCAGCGAAACCTCCCTTCGATCTGTTACTGGAGCAGGCTTCAGTACCTCTTTCTCTTCCCTGCTGTCGGGATGTTCATCTCGGTCCTGTAGTTGGCCACCGTCCTCCTCTTCACTTCTATCCCGGCCGAATCCAGCGCCTCCACCAGCCGGGCGTCCGAGAGGGGCTTCCTCTTGTCCTCGTTATCGATGATCTTCCTGAGTTCGTCCTTCACCGCCCTGCTGGATATCTCGCCGGACTCCCCGGGCATGGCGCGGCTGAAAAAGAAGCGCATCTCATGAATACCCTGAGGGGACTGCACGTACTTACCGTTGATGGCCCTGCTTATGGTGGACTGGTTGTATCCCAGGGCGTCCGCCACCATCTGGAGCGTCAGCGGCCTCAGCCCCTCCAGCCCCATCTCGAAGAAGTCCCGCTGGTATTCCGCCAGGAAGCCGCCTATCCTGGTCACGGTCTCCTGACGCTGCCTGATTGCCTTTATGAACCAGGATGCCTTCTGGAACTTCTTCTTCACGTACTCCTTCTCGGTATCGCTGCTGCCGGGGGATTCCAATATCATCCTGTTCCTGTCGGATATCATGAGATAGGGAAACCTGCTGTCGTTCAGCACCGCTTCGAAGTGGCCTTCGATCTCCACTATTATGATGTCGGGTATCACGGCGGAGTTGGCGGAGGCTGAGAACTCGTTGCCGGGCCACGGGTTCAGGGCCGATATCCTGTCCACCGCCTCCTGGACCTTGTGGGGGGAGACACCCTCAGCCGCAGCTATGGCCTTGATCTTTCTCTCCGCAAGTTCGCTGAAATGGTTTGACACGATCCTGTACTCGAGGCTGTCGGGAGTGTAGCCCAGCTTCTCCAGCTGCATCTCCAGAGCGCCGGAGGCGCTGAAGGCTCCCACACCGGTGGGCTCAAGGGAGCGGACAATGTCGAGGGCCCTGCCGAGAAGATCGGCATCTCCCTCCCAGCCGGCTTCCAGCTCGAAGATGGGAAGGGACAGGAGACCGTGGCCGTCAAGGGAATAGACCAGATATACCACGGCCTCTTCCAGATCCCTCGGCAGGAAGAGCGACCAGACCTGGTCGAGAAGGTGCTCGTACAGGGTAGGCTCGTTGGGAGGTTCCGGCATCCACGGCTCATCATCGTCTCTGTAGGGGCCGGTGTACCCGTCTCCCGAATGCTCGTCCAGCTTCCTCAGGATGTCCAGGGTGTCTTCCTCCCTGCTGTCGCTCCTGGAGGGTTCCTCCCCCCACTCCTCGCCTCCCCTTTCCCCGTATTCCTCATCAGAGGAGCCTTCCCTGGCCTCCACAGGGTTCTCATCCGGGCTTCGCTGCTCCAGGAGCGGATTCTCCTGGAGCTCCTGCCTTATGAGGTTCTCAAGGTCCATGGATGGCAGCTGCAGTATCTCAAGGGCCTGTTTGATCTTCTGGGTCAGGGCCAGCTTCTGGGTCTGGACCATCCTGAGGTTCTGGTTTAGCTTGAACTCCGGCATTCTACAGCCTGAACCTCTCTCCGAGATAGATCTTGCGCGCCTCCGGGTCCTCGGCAAGCTCCTGCGCCGACCCGGATATCAGTATTCTTCCATCGTACATTATGTAGGCCCTGTCGGTTATCGCAAGTGTCTCCCTGACATTGTGGTCGGTTATGAGTATTCCCAGACCCCTTGCCCGCAGGTCCCTGATGATACCCTGGATGTCGTCCACAGCTATGGGATCTATTCCCGCGAAGGGCTCGTCCAGCAGAAGGAATGCCGGGTCGGTCACCAGCGCCCTGGCTATCTCCACCCTCCTTCTCTCCCCGCCGGACAGGGTGAAAGCCTTCTGATCAGCCACTTTCTCTATGCCCAGATCAGACAGAAGCCTTGCCTGCCTCTCCTTTCTCTCCCTCCTGCGAAGTCCGGTGGTCTCCAGGATGCTCATGAGGTTGTCCGCCACGGTCATCTTCCTGAACACGCTGGACTCCTGCGGCAGGTACCCTATGCCAAGCCTGCAACGCCGGTACATGGGAAGGTGGGTCAGCCTGATATCATCCATGAAGACATCGCCGGAGTCGGGTGTGATGAACCCGACTATCTGGTTGAAGGTCGTGGTCTTGCCTGCCCCGTTGGGGCCGAGCAGACCCACGGTCTCCCCCCTGCTGACCGTTACGGACACTCCGTTGACCACCGCCCTTTTCCGGTATTTCTTGACCAGGTCCTCTGTCCTCAGGACCCGCGGGCCCGGTGAGGCGGCCGTTCTCTCGCTCAAGGGTTGCCTCCAAGATAGCTGTAGGTTCCTGTAACGCTTCCTGATACGATGACTTCCACGGCCTCGCCGTTCTCGAAACTGATGCTCATCATGTTCCCCCTGACGGTGTTCATCTCATCCCTCTGCGCGGCATCACCTCCCGACTTCATCCTCAGAAGCGCCGCGCCGGCGAGCATCACCGAATCCGGATCGCCGTCCTGGAACTCGAAGAAGGCGCTTTCGGAGGAAAACCAGGTCTCCGCCGGAGGATCCTGATCCCTGTCGAGAAAATATCCGGCGGCGTCCCCCTCGATCCTCACCCGGCTTGGATCGCCAGAGTCATCCAGCAGGATCTCCATCCAGTCTCCCGAGAGCTCACTGCCCTCTGATTCAAGTACAGGTGAGCCGAACAGTTCGAACCTCTCCTCATCGCCGAAATACCTCAGGTATTCCGACGTTGACCTGAAATCCCTGGCCGGCATCAGTACGGTGGCGTTTCCCTGTGCTTCGGCGGAGTTGTCCTCGGGGAAGAACTCAAGCCTGTCAGCCGTCACCGTGAGGCTGTCACCCTCCACCACCCTTCTGAGGACAGGGTCGACGGTGATGAAGAGGCTGCCCCTCTCCCTGTCGTACAGAGCGTACTGACCCTGGACATAACCCAGGGAAGGCCCCGTCATGACGACGTCCTCCCTTGCGGTGGCTTTGCCGGACTGACGGAAATAGACCACTTCCCCGGCGTTGAGGACGGTCTGCCCGTCGGTAAGCTCCACGTTCCCCGTCATGGTGACGATACCAGCGGCCTTGATGTACTCCAGGAACATCGAGGTTCCGGTCAGGGTATCGGCGATCACCGTCACGTTGCCGTAGAATGAAGCGTTGCCTGAATTCTGCCAGACGGTGCCGCTGTCGGACGTGACCGTCACTTCACCGTCGGTGACGGAAACGTTCCCGACCAGGTCGATCACCAGTTCACCCTCTGCGACTTCCCTGCTGAAGGCCCTGTCGGCGCTGGTAGTGAACACGCCGCTTCCGGCGAGAAGAAGACAGGCCAGGGTCAGGCTCTGGTCAATCAAGCTCCAGCTCCCCTGAGTAGACCGCTGTGAATTCATCCTCTATGTCGACACCCGCCACGGCACCCAGTCCCGTATCCAGGTCCACTCCCCTTCCGGAGAGCAGTGTGCTTCCCGCCGAATCGGGGATGGTCATCACCACGAGACAGTCACTGTGGAATGTCTCAAGGCTGTCATCCCAGATTATCTCCTCCGTTTCCAGGTGCCTTCCGTCATCAGTATCGGCAATGACTTCGCCCCATATCCTCATAAGCCCCGAGCGCAGCTCGACCCTTCCAGAATCGCCCCTGAGCATGGTGGTGGGTATGTCCTCCTCGAAGAAGGTCAGGTCCACGCCGGAAAGGATGAGAAGGCTGTCCCCTTCCGTGTATACGGCCAGGTCGCTGACGAGCCGCCAGGACCTGTTTCCGGCGATGGACTGCACGAGAGTGAAATCCTCTACGGTCTGGACCGGCTCCCGATCGGAATCCAGCTCCGCCGGTTCACCGCTACTGCAGGCCAGGAGCCCAGCCAGGACGGCGAGCCCAGCGTTCATGTATCCATACCCATTGTTCAGGGTCCTCAACGATCCATTCCTCGATCCTTTTTGTAAGGTCAGCCGTGAGTCTCATGTAACCATTGTCATCCCTGTATCCGTCCAGGTCAAGGGGCTCATCGATCCGCACGGCATATCCGCCGTCCCCCCTTCCCGATATATGCAGTGTGAGGACGGGAATATCAAACCTCAGGGCAAGCCTGGCCGGACCCACGGGAGTCCTTGCGGGAAGGCCCAGGAAATCCACGAAGCCGCTTTCGACGCCCATGGTGTCCTGATCGATCAGGATACCCACTGCGGTGTTGTCCCGCAACACCCTCATCAGCCGCGCCAGACCGCTTCCCCTGTCTATGGTCACTGTTCCGTGGCGGGACCTCAGGCTGTCCAGGTAATCCGCCGCGCCGCCTCTGCCGATCTTCCTGGTCACGACCCCCACATCGTGCCCCAGGAGGGATACCGCCCTGGGTATCAGCTCCCAGGCCGAGTAGTGGGCCGTGATCGCCATGACCCCCCTTCCGTGGGACAGCGCCTTCTGCATGTGCTCTGCGCCCCTCACCTCCACCGACTTCATGAAGGTCCTGTCGGAACGCGAGTTCAGCCTCAGGAAGTCAAGGATGCCTCTGATGAGGTTGGCGTATACTTTCCAGAGCCTCACCTCCAGGCCGGAGGGCCTGATGACGTGCTTTCTATTGATCCTGAATATCTCTCTCGACCTTCCGGGCACCGTGGAAGCCAGAACGCCGAGCAGGGTGGAAAGCGGGCGGGCCATCCACCCTGGGATAATGCCGGCAAGGAAGACCACCAGCCTGACCGCGGGAAGCTGAAGCGAGTGCCTGATTCCGCGGAATGGAAGGCGGAAGGTCATTAAAGGCTTATTTCACACCGGCCTGCAGGCAGTCGTGCAGGTACAGTATGCCAACGGGCAGCCGGTCATGATCGGTGACCACCAGTGAGGTTATCCCCCTCTCCTCCATCCTGGCAGTGGCCACCGAGGCCAGCTCCGCGGAGGTGCAGGTGATCGGATCACGTATCAGGACATCCCCCAGCTTCAGGTCGAGTACGTTCGTCCTGCTCTTCATGAGCCTTCCCAGGTCTCCGTAAACGAAAATACCGCTGAGTCTCCCGGCCGCGTCTGTAGCGAAGCAGACTCCCCTGTGCGCCGTCATGGCAGCTATCGCCTCGGAGAGGGGGGCCGACTCCTCCATGACCGGCAGGGGTCCGGGGTCCATCAGGTCCGAGACCCGGGTGAGAAGCTTCCTGCCCAGCATCCCGCCGGGATGGAACTGGGCGAAGTCCTCCGGAGAGAAATTCCTCATGTTCAGCAGGGCCATCGCCAGCGCGTCGCCCAGGGCCATCATCGCCGTAGTGCTGGCGGTGGGGGCGAGATCATGGGGGCAGGCCTCCTTCATATCGGGAAGGGGCAGGACCACATCGGCGGCTCTGGAAAGAAGTGAATCACCGCTTCCTGTTATGGCCACCACCGGTATGCCGAGCCTTTCGAAGCAGGGCAGGAGCAGGGCTATCTCCTCGGTCTCCCCGCTCTTGGACAGGACCAGGGCGGCATCCCCCTTCTGAAGCAGCCCGAGATCACCGTGGATCCCCTCGGAGGGGTGAAGGAAGTAGGCGGGACTCCCGGTGCTGGTCATGGTTGCCGCTATCTTCCTTCCCACATGGCCCGATTTCCCCATTCCGCATATGACTATCTTGCCCCTGGTCTCCGCAAGTATCGAGACGGCGCCGGCGAAACTTCCCGATGCAAGCGCACCCGCCTCCCTTATCCAGGAGGCCTCGATCTCCAGGACCCTGAGGGCTTCCCGGTAGAGGTCATCCATGGGGCAGCTCCCCGAGGATGAGGTTCACCACTTCACGTACGGCACCGCAGCCTCCGGCTTGTTCTGTAACGATGTCGCAACTCGCCCTTACGGCTGGATGTGCGTCGGCGGGACATGCTCCCACCCCGGCGGTCCTGATGGCCGGGAGGTCCATAAGGCCGTCGCCCATGAAAAGCGCCTGCCGGCATTCAATGGAAAGGTGTCGGCAGATCATCCTGAGCGCCTCCTCCTTCATGGGACTCCCGAGGCAGAGAATCTCGATGCCCAGGTCCGCCGCCCTTCTGCGGGTTGCGGGAAAATCCCTGAAGGAGATCAGCGCCACAGGGAAACCAAGCCTGCGCAGTTCCACCAGGCCGGCTCCGTCACCTGCGCAGAAGCGCTGCGTCACGCCGCGGGCGCCATAATAGAGGTATCCGTCAGTGAGGACGCCGTCAACGTCCAGTGCCAGCAGTCTTATTTCCGAAAGCGGTGTCACCGGCCCTCCCAGTGAGCGAGGGAATCCCTGACCATTCTCTCCAGGGCCGGCAGGTCCACCATCGTCGCGGAATCGCTCAAAGCCTCCGAGGGACAGGGGTGGGCTTCTATGAACAGACCGTCCACCCCCCAGGCGGCGCCGGCCCTGGCCAGAGCCTGAGCGTATTCCCTGCAGCCTCCGCTACTGTCCCCCGCCGCCCCGGGGAGCTGGAGGGAATGTGTCACGTCAAGAATCACCCTGGCGGCGAATTCCTTCATGACGGACAGGGATCGGAGATCAACCACCAGATCTCCATACCCGAAGAAGGTTCCCCTTTCGGTGAGCCAGACCTCCGGGCAGCCGGCGGAAGTCACCTTCTCCGAAGCGCCCTTCATGTTCATCGGCGCCATGAACTGCCCCTTCTTGATGTTGACCGGCTTTCCAGTGGCACCGGCCGCCTCGAGAATGGAGGTCTGGCGGCAGAGAAAGGCCGGGACCTGTATTACGTCCGCCACCTGACCCACGGGACCGGCCTGAAGTGAACTGTGGATATCCGTGAGTGTCCTGACCCCGAAGTCTGACGAGACTTTCTCGAGTATCCTCAGCCCCTCATCCATCCCAGGTCCCCTGTAGCTTCCCGGGCTGGTACGGTTGTCCTTCAGGAAGGACCCCTTGAAGACCCATTCCACAGGACCGTCCAGCCTTTCCATCAGCCTCGATGTGAACTCGGCGACCTTCATGGCCACATCCATGGATTCCAGGCTGCAGGGCCCGATCACGAACAGCCGTTCTCTGCTACTGCTTGAAATGGACCACCGCTTTCTCCAGATCTTCGGGAGTGTCCACCCCGATGCCGGGAAAGTCCCCCACCATCACCTTCAGCCGGATCCCGGACTCCATCCAGGCCAGCTGTTCCAGCCTCTCCGTCTCGGACAGCTCGGTGGTGCCGCAGGAAACGCACCGGGAAAGGGACAGGGGCGAAAAAGCGTATATCCCTATATGCTCCAGCACCTGGTCCGATCCATGAGGCACCGGGTACCTCGAAAAGTAAAGTGCTTCGCCGTTCCCCGCTACCACCACCTTGACACTCCCCGGTGAAGCCGCCCTGGCAGAAGGCACCCGCCGGGCAAGGGTGAGGACCTGGTCCCCCCCGGGAGGCTCAAGGGTAAGAGGCTTCAGCCAGTGACCTGTCACCATGGGTTCGTCTCCCTGGACGTTGATGACGGTTTTCCCCGGACGGCCCAGCTGGTTCCAGGCCATGAAGACCCTCTCCGTCCCCGAGAGGGCGTCGCCGGTCATGACGGCCTGGAAACCGGCTCCCTCCACCGCTTCTGCTATGCGTTTATCATCTGTGGCCACCACCGCCCTGTCAACGGAGCCGGCGATCCCGCGCATCACCCTGATCACCATGGGCACTCCGCTGATATCGGCAAGGGGTTTGCCGGGGAACCTCGTGGAGGCGAACCGGGCGGGTACTATTGCGACGGTCCCTGCGGGGAAGGTTACTCTCCCAGCCATTTCTCGCTGGCCCAGAGAGAGATGCTGAAGACGGTCTCGCTCTCCTGACCGTCATCCGGATCGTCCCAGTTGCTGTATCCCACGGCCAGGTCGAGGCCTGCCCTTGCCTGGCTGAACGTGTATCCCAGACCGGCGGACAGGGTCTGGGCCCCGTCCCTCCACAGGCCGTCCATATAGCTGTATCCGCATCTTGGAAGTATCCCCGCCCCGGCGTCCACTTCTGCCCCGACAGAGTAAATGGAGCCCTCTTCGGTCCGGCTGCCCAGTATGTTGAGGGTCTTCCTGCGGAAAAGGTCCATCCCCACCAGGATCCTGTCCACAGGTCTGAAGGAGATCCCCAGGGAAACCTCCCCCGGTATGGTGTAAAGACCGCTGCTCCTGATGCTGTCCGCCGAATCTGTGACGTTGAAGTCCCTGTCTATCTCCAGCGTCCCTTTCCTGTCGGTTGACACGGAGAATCCGCACCCGAACCTGTCGGTGTTTATCATAAGGCCCACTGTGGCTCCCCAGGCCATCCTGAAACGCGCATCGTCCCGGTAGACGGAGTTGATCGGAATGGGAGGAGTGGAGTCGTTGCTGGTGAGATCAACGTCCGACTGGATGTTCCCGAAAGTGCTCCGGCCGCCCAGGGAGAAGGCCAGCCAGTCGTTCGCCCTCAGCGTGCCCCCTATGTAGGTCTCAACCAGTCCGCCGGACCAGGTGAAGTCACCCGTCCAGTCCCCCTCCAGCTGAACGTCGTCCAGGCGGGTATCGATCCTGCTCCTGCCCTCGATGGCCCCTGATATGACAATCCTGGCCGGGAGGGGAATGAAGGCCGAGATCATGGGAAAGCCAAGGCGGTTGTCCCAGGCTGCATCATCGCTCTCCGAGTACCTTCCGGTGAAGGCCACGCCGCCCTCCAGGGTCCAGGCGGATGCGGCGGGATTGAGCATCGTGAAACCGCTGGAGTTGGGAAGACCGACCGAAACGCCGCCCATGCCCAGCGACCTTGTGTTGATGGCCAGCACCTCTGAGCCCACTCCTCCGGGAGGTGGAAGGTAATCGACGGAATAGAACCCTGACAGCGAGATGAGGACAAAGGAAAGAATGGTCATATGCTCCCCCGTATTGAGTTCATTTTACAGTGCTGTCTGATGTACCCCGGGCGGCGGCCCCTTGTTCCAGCGGCGCTACAGCTCAAAGGAATCGCCTCTTGACGGTATCGCGGGGATTATTCCGGTCCTTTCAGTGATTCTGGCCGAGAGTATGTCGCACTGGTCAGGCTCCCCGTGGACCAGAAAGATCTTCTCCGCCTCTCCGCCGGTCCTGACGGCGTAATCCAGGAGGGCGTCGGAATCGGCGTGGGCCGAGAAACCGTTGATCACTTCCACGGAGGCGTTGACCTGGTACTCCTCCCCGAATATCCTCACCAGCTTCTCACCGTTCACCAGTTTCCTTCCCAGAGTGTGCTCAGCCATGAATCCCACGGCGAGGACAGTGTTCTTCTCGTCCTCAATGTTGTTCTTCAGATGATGGAGTATCCTTCCGTTCTCGCACATCCCGGATGCCGAGATGATTACCATAGGGCTCTGATCGTAGTTGAGGGCCTTGGAATCCTCCACCCCCTGGGTGAAGTGAAGACCCTCGAACTGGAAGGGGCTCATGTTGCTGTAGAGGTAATCCCGCATACTGGCGTCGAAGCATTCCTGGTGGATCTTGTACACCTCGGTCGCATCGAATGAGAGGGGGGAGTCGACATATACCCTCATGGGAGGCATCTCGCCCCTGGCCACCAGTTCATGGATGTAATAGAGGACCTCCTGGGTCCGGCCCACGCTGAAGGATGGAATTATCAGCTTGCCCCCCTGGTCGAATGTCCTTCTGATGATCCCTCCGAACCTCTGCAGAGCCTCCTCCTGCTCCTCATGGTTCCTGCCGCCGTATGTGCTCTCCATTATGAGCACATCGGCCCTGGCGCTCATGTCGGGATCCTTCAGGATAGGTCTTCCCGGTCGGCCCAGGTCACCGGAGAAGAGGACCACCCTGCTCCTGCCCTTCTCCCTCACCGTGAGCTCAACCTGCGTGGAACCGAGTATGTGACCCGCCTCAAGGAAACGAAGTGAGATATCCGGGAACAGGGGAAAGGACCTGTTGTAGGGTATGGACATGAAGTGCTTCAGCGTCTCCGTCACATCCTCCGCGTCGTACAGCGGTTCCAGCGGCTTCAGACCCTGTTTCTCCCTCTTCCTGTTCAGGTACTCGATGTCGTACTGCTGTATGTGAGCGCTGTCAGGCAGCATTATGGCCGCCAGGTCGCGCGTGGCGAAAGTGCATGTTATCATCCCCGCGAAACCGTTCTTCACGACTCCCGGCAGATTGCCCGAATGGTCTATGTGAGCATGGGACAGCACAATGGCGTCAAGTGTTCCGGGGTCGAAGGGCATCTCGCGGTTGAGCCTCTCGCTCTCCTCCCTGTGCCCCTGATGAAGGCCGCAGTCAAGGAGTATCCTCCTTCCGCCCACTTCCAGCAGATGCTTCGATCCCGTCACAGCCTGAGCGGCTCCGTGGAAAGTTATCTTCACCGCATCACCTCCAGACCCCGACTATGTTCACTGAGGTCCATTCGGGCAACCTTCGCGAAGAGGTTCGGGGAACCGGTCGGCGTGTATGGACGTTACTCTCTGCAGAAAGTATCTTTGCAGGGCGAAACGCGGCATGTTCCCCTGCAGAATCTGCGGGTGATTCCCACAGGTTGTTGTTGGACTGTAACTAACAATTTTGAATAATCATAGATTCCGGGTGCTCGCCCGGGCATAATCAAGAAGGGATGGATCAATGAGAAGTTATCTGACTTTGCTTGGTTCTCTTCTGCTGGTTCTCTCCGGCATAGCCACGGGAGACACCCCGATGGAGAGAATACTCTCCTCGATGGAAGCTGGAGAGATAAGCGGAACGGAAGCCGCCGAGCTTCTTGTGCAGAGCGTGACGGATTATGACAACCTGCCGTCGCTCTATACCGACGGAACAGACGCCGCCAGATGCGGCACGCCAGCTCTCCTTGAGGCGATGCGCCTCACCGGCGAGACCGACTCGCCCCTTGCCAACAGACCCGTGCTCACCGGTCCTGAATACACCATCGACTCTCCCTCCGGCCACTTCAAGATCCACTGGACCGACTCCGGCGCGGACGCCACCAACTCATCCTACGCGAACACCGTCGTCCTGGCGGCGGACTCGGCATGGGCGGTACAGTGCGACGATATGGGCTTCATCCATCCGCCTCCGGACATGGGCGTAGGAGGCGACGACAAGTATGACATGTACATCTGCTACCTGGGCGGCGGGGTACTCGGATACACAACCTGCAACGGGGAGTACCATCCCCCCGATTCCACTCACAGCTGCTCCGCCAGCCATGTGGTGATAGGCAGCAACATCACCGCCTCCGGAACCAGGGTCTGCACCGTGGCCCATGAGTTCCAGCACGCGATCCAGATGTCCTATGACTACAACGAGCCCACATGGTTCATGGAGAACTGCGCCGTGTGGATGGAGGAGATGGTCTATCCCACCGTCAACGACTACCTCATGTACATCAGCTACGGCGAGAATCCCATCCGCTACCCCTGGATGGACATACGTTCGGGCTCCATGTACTGGTACGGCGCCTTCACGTGGCCCTGGATGATGTGGGACAGATGGGGTTACGAGTCCGTACGGAGCATCTGGGAGTACTGCGCCGCCCAGGTGGGCAATACGATGCTCGCAGCTCACGACGACATGTTCGCCGACCACGGCATGACCTTCGAGGAGTTCTTCATGGACTACGGCTGCTGGAGGTGGTTCACCGCCGGCAACTGGTACGCGGGCTGCGGCATGTACAATCCCGAGGTGGTTCTCTGGAACCCGGGCCCCAGGGTACTTCCCTACCATGAGGTCACCAGTCTTCCATTCACCGGCGACCAGACCACCAACTACGAGCCCGACACCTGGGGCATCCACTGGGTCCGCGTCAATCTTACCAATTACCAGAACGACTGGATAGAGATGTCCTTCGACGGCCGGGACGGCTTCGAGTGGAACATGGGCGTAATAATGCAGGACCTCTCAGGCAGGCACTACTTCGAATGGTACGACTGCGACCCGACAACGGGCAACCTCGACGTAACGGTGGGAGCCTGCGGATGGGACTACGCCATCTTCTTCCCGGCGCTCATCAGCACCTCCCCGCTGGACCATCTCTACGAGATATCCATCTCCTCCCTCGGAACCGGTATCGAGGGATCGCCGGACGTAACCGACCAGCTGAACCTCAGCGTGTCCTCCAACCCCATGACCGCCGGAGGCTCGGTGACGTTCAACATGCCCGAGGCGGGCAACGCCCAGCTTCAGGTCTACGACATGAGCGGAAGGGTGGCGGCCACTCTCCTTGACGACGACATCCAGGCGGGCCAGCACTCGGTCCAGTTCCAGGGAACGGACCTTTCCAACGGGACATATTTCATCATGCTCTTCGCCGACGACCGCATGTCCAGCCAGAAGGTGGTTCTCGCAAGGTAACCCACCGGAATTCCGGACGGAACAGGGGCCCTCACGGGCCCCTGTTCTTTAATGCGGACCGCGACGGGAGAGAGCCCTCTCCGTCCCCCGCGCGGCATTGGTTATATTGACGCCTGAACCTTGGGATAGAACTCACTCCCCGGAGGTATCAATGACCAGAACCGCACTCCTGTGCATGGCGCTTATCTCAGGCTGTGGAAGCGGCAACGGACCCGGTACGGCTTCCTCCCTGGAGTACAGCCCCATCATCATAATCGCCTTCAGGGGAATGGAGGCGACTGCCGGGATCCCGTGGGACATCGCCGCGGGCCGGGGAAGGATATCCGCCGCAGCGCTCATCCATGGGGACGTGGAACCCGGGGGTTACGCCCCGCTGCTGGAGGAGGCCGTGGAAAGGGGAATGCTGGTGGCGCTGGTCAGCGACACGATACCGGACCTTTCACTCGGTGATGATGACATGCGGATCTGGAGCGATTCTTCAGGCGGTCTTCACACTTCTCCGGAGGAACTGCTTTCACAGTTGCCGGGATCGATGGCGCTGGACAGTGTGAAGTACCATCAGCTGCTCCTGGACCTTTGGGATGTGTACAAGCCGGACCTGGTAATGATGGACATGTGCACTCAGGACCCGTCCGATGTGATGGAGCTGGCCGGTTTCTGGACTTCACCTGAAGTCCTTTCCAAATACCGGGTCGTGATCTACTCGCTCTCCGACGACCCTCCGCGCCGCGGATGGTTCATTCTTGCGGGCAGCGGCATAAACGGTGCTACTCCGTACGGGGTCACCGAGTCCGGCTTCTTCACCACCGTAAGGCTTCTGATGGGCCTGGACTGGCAGTCGGACCTCCCTCGCAGCGTACCGGTACTCTCAGTTCTCGAGGATCCCGGTGAGATATGGCGGGACCGATGAGGGTAATGATTCTTAACGCAATCGAGAAACTCGCGTCCATCAGGACCACCCGCGCGCAGCTGGCCGGGCTCTTCATGGCCACGGTCATCCTCAGGAACCTCCTGGAGTCCGTTTCCGCCGGCATGCTCTTTCCCGTCCCGGCCTTCGTGTTCCACTTCCCGATAGCCTACGTCTTCCCGATGCTGGGCCTGACCGCCCTCATGCACATCCTGTCAGGCTATCCCCTTCCGAGACTTCTCAAGCTGATGGTCTTCGCCTGGACCCTGACACTCCTCCCTCCACTGCTTGACTACGCCCTTGGAACATCTTCGGCCATAGGCTATTTCCCGCTGGAAAGAAGCAACGCCGGCTTCTTCCTGCTGAACTTCTTCAATCCTCTGGTGGAGCTTCCCGGAACAACGGCGGGGATCAGGATAGAGGCTGCCATAGGCTGTCTGCTTGCAGGGGTCTTCACCTGGGCGGTGGCAAAGGACAGACGAGTCGTCAGAGGAACGGGGACCGCGATCCTCTTCGCCCCGGTTTTCCTCGCGTTCTTCACATGGCCCGGCCTGATATACATACTGACGATGGACCTTTTCCCGTACGCCGAGACCCTTCAGGAGTATTTCCAGTGGCATGCGGCAACGTACCCGCACCTGACCGGCTCTCTGCATTATACGGTTTTCCTTGTGGACATAGTCCCGGTGACCCTGATCCTGGCCTGGTTCTACAGGAAGCTGGACAGGGAGGGATCCGGGGAGTTCGCCGCATTCCTGCGGAGAAGGGCTCTCTCGATCGCAGCCCCTCTTGCCGGTGCCGTCTACCTTCTTGCCGCCGCGGGGGGAAGGATGACCTTCGCCGACGCCGCATCGGCTGCCGGGGCGTTCCTGGCGGCACTTCTCATTGTCATGTCCCGTTTCGGGGGGACGGCGGCCGGTTGGACCCTGCGCACCGTTGCCCTGGCCTCCGCCCTTGCTGTGGGCTGGCCGACGGCGGCACTGGTTATGCTGGGCTTATCCCTCGCCATGCTGCCGGGCCCCGCCTGGCTTGCCGGCGGTCTCGCCGCAGCAGCCGCGTTCCTCACGGCATCCAGCCCCGCAGGCCTCTCCTGGGGTCCGGTGATCATTGGCGTCTGTGTTCTCTGCGCCCTGACCATCTCCCGACGGCGGTGGCTGGCCTCGGCAGCCGGAGGCGCGGCTCTCGCCGCCGTAATGGCCGTCGCTCCCGATCATACGACATCGTATACCCAGCATTACTCATGGCTCATGGACGCCATAAGCAGGAACGGAAGGCTGGACCTCTCCCTCCCTGTGGCAAGGGAGATGGCGGCTTCGGGGGGCGACATGCTCAACCTTGCCAAGGCTGAACTGGAAGCCGGCGACCTCGCAAGGTCAAGATGGTGCTACGAGACCGCCTTGGGCCATGGCAGCCGCAGCCCGGACGCTTACCGCCTGGGGCTTAACCTTGCCCTGTCCCAGGGAATGCAGGAGCAGTTCGATTCCCTCCTTCAGATAGTGGTGGAGGACAGAGGATTGCTCGATGAGATAGACCTCGGCGGAATAATGGTATCCAGGGCGGTGAGGGAGACCGACACTCTGTTCATTCAGCGCGCCATGGAGCTCAGGGGGCCCTCGCCGCAGCTCTACAACGCGTTCTCGGCGGCCTGTGCCGGCTCGGGCGACCTGGACAGGGCGGCGCTGTACGCAAGGGCCGCGGTATCCCATCCGGATGCAATGGCGGGTCAGTACGCATGGGCGATACACGTAACGGCAATTACCGGAGGTGATTACGATTCCCTCTACAGAACGGGGATGGACGCTTTCCCCGGTTCGGTGGAGATAATGGAGGCCAGGCTGATGGCGCCCCTCGCCGGCGGCGGTGTTCCCGACAGGGAGGACCTGCTGCGAAGATGCCTGGCCCTGTCACCTGCCTCCACTGGAGTGCTGAGGACTGCGGCTCTCTGGTACCTGAGCGCCGGCTGTCCGGATTCAGCACTCAAGTACTCAGAAAGGGCCATCGCCTCCATGGGGAATCCCGATCCGGCCACGATCAGGATAGCGTGCGCTGCTTCCGCAGCCCTGAGAGACACCTGCGGCATGATCACCAATGCCGCCTACGGCCTGGAACTGTATCCCGGCGACTTCACGTTCATGGAGTTCCTTCCAGGCCTGAACGCTCCCCCCGACCCATCCGAGCGTTAGAGTGCAGCGAGGGCGCTTCCTCTATCCGGTACTGGCCGCTTCAGCCATGGTGGCAGGCCTGGCATGGTTCTCCGGTTCGGTCTCCATCGATTTCATGGACGGAACGGAGTTCGTGATCTGCGGAAGGAGCCTCCAGCTCCCGCATCCTCCGGGCTACCCCCTGTACATCTTCTTCCTGAGGCTCTTCTCACTGCTGACCCCGTGCGCCAGGCTCGATTACGCATGTTTCAGGCTGTTCTCCTCCATGGTCGCCGGGGGAACAGTGGCCGCAGCCTACGCTGCCGCGAGGAGATTCAGCTGCAGCAGGGCCGGATCCCTTGCCGGGGCGGTCATGCTCATCAGTTCCGGCCCGGTGCTCGCTCAGCTGAATGTGGTGGAGGTCCACGGTTTCGCCATCCTGCTGGTGCTGCTGGCCATCTCCCTGGGCAGGTCGCCCTCCGGCCCCTATTTCTTCTCCCTCTCCCTCTTCGCCGGTCATCCCACATCCATCTTCCTTCTCCCGCCGGCACTGTCCGGCAGGTTCAGGGAGAGGTGGCTGCTGCCGGCTGCGCTGCCTGTTTCTCTCTGGCTCTTCGCTCCGCTGCGATCGACTTTCGGGGGTCTCTGCCATTATTCAAGTCCGGCTGACGCGGACGCCCTGTGGCGTTATCTGACCCTCTACGGCTCCCGGCTCGCTCTTCCTTCATTGAACGGCCTGCAGGAACTGGTGAGGGCTACCGGCATCATGACCCTGGCTGCAATGGCCGGGCTGGCGGCTTTTTCCGGAAGATGGTCCTGGAGACTCTTCCTGAGCTTTCTGGGGGGAATCCTCTTCGTTTCGTCCTATACTATCCCGGACACATCCAGCATACTCTGGATCGCGGTGTTGCCGCTGGGGCTCTGGGCCTCGATGGGTCTTTCCAGGATGTTCGGCGGCGGCAGGTTGCTGAAAGCGGCGGCAGTGGCACTTGTGTTCCTCTCGGTCCTTTCCGGCGCATCGATGGCGTGGCGCAGGAACGACAGGGTGACTGATGTGATCGCCGGCGATTACATGAGGGGCGCGGGACCCGGGGCGGTCCTCGTCACGGCGGGAATGAGCACCTTCCACTCCGCATACCTGATGGAAGTGGCTGACAGGAGACCCGACATCATCCCCATGGACACACACCGCTGCTTCTTCAGGATGGCGCCGCCGGAGGAACTGCCTGAATTCATGGGCGGAAGAGCGGTGTACGCGATCAGGGGCTGGGAGAACGATAATCTGCACCTGAACGGGCTTCTCTTCACATCCGGGACCCGGCCTGTGGACTGGTCCGATTACGACATCTTCACCTACTCCGGAGAGGTGCACGACACGTTCGCCGGGGACGAGGTGGCCGAAATATGGGCCAGGAGGGGCGTACAGACGCTGGATGAAGGGGAGCGGGAACGATGCATGGAAACGGCCGTGGAGTGGGCACGGGGCCGGGTTGCCGTGGAGAGGATAAGGATGCTGCGTGAAGGATACTGAACGCACCCGTGGCATGGGACCGTCCGCCTGGATCATGCTTGCCGCATTCCTGGCCGTATGCGCCCTGTACTGCCTGACCCCGGTCCACAACGGCAACTTCTTCTGGCACCTGCGAAACGGGGAGGACATACTGGATACGGGGTCCATAAGGACCCATGACCCCTTCACCTGGACATTCCGGGGAGAGACATGGCTTCAGCAGGAGTGGGTCTCCGAGGTCCTATTCGCGATCTCCTGGAGAACCCTGGGCCAGACGGGACCGGTGATATTCAAGACTCTCCTGATCATGGCCGCCGTCCTGTTCATGGTCATGGCCGCCACCAGAAGGGGGGCGGGAATACCCGCCATTGTGCTTTCCGGGCTGCTGTGGTTCGCACTGAGCCATGGAAGGTGGATAGTGAGACCGCACATCGTCTCGATACTGATGTTCAGCCTGTACCTCTACCTTCTGGCAAGGGGCACGGGAGGCGTCCTTGCATCCCTGGCTGTCTTCATACCCCTGCAGGTGATATGGACCAACGCTCACGGAGGATTCGTCATGGGATGGTTTCTCCTGGGAGTACCGGTACTGGAAGGGATCATCCGCAGAGACGGGGCAAGTGTCCTCGGAAGATCCGCGGTGCTGGGTGGAGCGGTGCTGTCGGCAGGTCTGCATCCCAACGGCTTCGGATCGGTCGGCTACCTTACGGATTTCCTGTCCAGACCCCTTTTCAGGGAGACGATAAGGGAGTGGTGGAGCCCATTCCATCCTCTGTACCAGCCCGGCCATCGCATCTCCACCACCGCTGTTCTTCTGGTCGTTCTTCTGGTGGCCACCTGGATCGTCGCGGCCGGGAGGAGGAAGAGAATCGGCGCATCGAGGATGCTGGCCCTTGGAGCCCTTTCGGCAGCAGCCCTGCTCTCGAGCAGGAACATCGACTTCCTGGCCCTCGCGGCGGTGGCATGGGTCTCCCCGCTCCTGGGAAGGATCAGGCCGGTGATTCCGGCTTTGATGCTTTCAGCGGCCGCGGCGCTGCCCTTCATCGTCGGAGTGCCAAGGGAGTTCGGTCCGCCCAGGGAACCTGGACTGGGTGTGGACTGGTCGATATACCCCCGTGAACTCACATCGTTCCTGGAGGAAAACCCGGAGTTGCTCAGCGCCAGGATCTTCAACACCAACGAGATATCGGGATATCTGGAGTACCGGCTCGGAGAAAGGCTTCCACTCTATATGGACGGCCGCTGTCACCTCTACACCGAAAGGTTCTACGCCGGTTACCTGCTCCTGGCGTACGCCAGGCCGGAGGACGCTCCCGCTGTGATGGGCATCCTCGATTCAGGGGGAATAGACCTGGCCCTCTTCAACTGGCCGGGGCCCGGTGAATCCTCAGCCTACATACTCTCCGCCAGTCCCGCCTGGCTTCCGGTTTACTGGGACAGCATCACCATAGTCTACGGGAGGAAGACCTTCCTTGACGAGACCGGATTCCTGAGCCGCAGCTTCGAGGTGGTCGATCCCCTGGCGCCCCAGACCCTGCTTCAGGTACTCTACTACCAGATGCCGGACTCATGGAGGGACGAACTGGTAATGGCGGCCTCCCCGCCCATGAACTACCAGCCGGCAATGATCCCTGCGACAGCCCTCATGCTGTGCACGGACTCCCTGTTTGATTCACCGGGTTTCGTATTCGGCAGCGAAGGCATGAGGAGTTCTCTGGACTCCGTACTGTCGGGCAGCGACCCGGGCATTGAAGACCCGAGGCTGAGGGTTCTGCAGGCCTGGGTCCTTGCCAGGGCAGGCCGATACGATGATGCGGTGCAGGCTGCGGAACGCTCGGGGGACCTTACGCTCCGGAGCAGCCTGGCGGTCCTGACGGAGAACGGGATGCGGAGCTCCGTTCAGGGAGCATCCTGCCCGCCGCCCCTCATGGTACCACCGGCTGCCTGGGCCGAATACATGAACGGTGAAGCCTCCATGGGTGATTCAGCCGTCATAGGAGCGGCGGCGATGTTCGTATCGGGAATGAGGACCGGATCCCTGGATTCAGTCAGGGCCATACTGGACGCCGGCACGGAGCTCTCCCCCTGGGGTTACTCGGTATCCGGGAGCATAGCGGTACTGTGCGGGCTGGACTCCATGGCGGTCGCACTGGGTGCGACCGCGTTGATGATGAACAGGAATCCCTATACCCTCCTGATGCTCGGCAACATAGAGAGTGTCTCAGGGAACGGGGACAGGGCGATCGAACTCTTTTCCGAGAGCCTTCAGCTATCCGACGGATTCCTTGAGGCCAGGCTCCAGCGAGCCGAGCAGCTCTGGAGAACCGGAGCCCTGGAGGAAGCCCTGGCGGACTACCGCTTGCTGAAGGAACTGAATTATCTTACTCCTGCCGCTGAATTCCATCTGATGTGGGGCGAGCATTTCGCGGCTTCCCCGCCCGCGGCCGGAGAATAGACCGATACCTGCAGGTTCCACACCTCTGAGGGGATACAGACGATGTCAATAATGAAATCCGTAAACGATTTTCTCGCCATCCTGGCCAACAAGCTCAAGGGGGGCGGGGAGAAAGCCATAGAGAAGCAGAAGGAGAAGGGCAAGCACACCGCCAGGGAAAGGGTGGAAGATCTCCTGCTTGACAGAGGGTCCTTCCTTGAGATCGATCTCTTCGTAGAGCACTCGGTAAAGGACTTCGGAATGGACAGGAAGGAACTCGCCGGCGACGGGGTCATCACCGGTTTCGGCAAGGTGGATGACAAGCCCGTGGCGGTCTTCGCGCAGGACTTCACCGTAGCGGGAGGCTCCCTGGGAAGGGCGCATTCGAAGAAGATAGTCAAGGTGATGGACGGCTCGGCAGAGGCCGGGATCCCGCTGATCGGGATAAATGACTCCGGAGGCGCAAGGATCCAGGAGGGTGTCGAATCCCTCTGCGGATACGGCGAGATCTTCTTCCGCAATACCAGGCTCAGCGGCGTGGTCCCGCAGATATCAGTGATCCTGGGGCCCTGCGCCGGGGGCGCTGTCTATTCCCCGGCCCTTACGGATTTCGTCTTCGTGGTCGACAAAATATCGCATATGTTCATTACCGGGCCCCAGGTGATCAAGACCGTTCTGGGGGAAGAGGTCTCTCAGGAGGAACTCGGCGGAGCCATGACCCATGCGGCGATTACGGGGAACGCTCACTTCTACGCACGCAGCGAGCCCGAGGCGTTCGAAACCCTGAAGAAGCTGCTGTCTTTCCTGCCGCCGAATTCCAGCCGGAATCCTCCGGTCTCGAAGCCCATACCCCCGGACAGTCCCCTGGGCGATGATGTGATACCGGACAACCGCAGGCGCGCCTACTGCGTCAAGGAGATAATACGGGGCATCGTTGACGGTTCCGACTTCCTGGAGGTCCACGAGCACTACGCCAGGAATATCGTGGTCGGTTTCGCCAGGCTGTCGGGAAGATCCATAGGCATAGTGGCCAACCAGCCCAGGGTCCTTGCCGGAGTCCTGGATGTGAACGCGTCGGACAAGGCTGCCCGTTTCATAAGGTTCTGCGACTCGTTCAACATCCCCCTGCTCACCATGGTGGATACCCCGGGTTACCTTCCCGGGGTCGACCAGGAGCACGCGGGAGTCATCAGGCACGGAGCAAAGATCCTGTACGCCTACAGTGAGGCAACCGTGCCGAAGCTGACACTGATCATGAGAAAGGCTTACGGAGGCGCCTATATCGCAATGTGCAGCAGGCATCTCGGAGCTGATTTCGTCGCCTCCTGGCCATGCGGCGAGATCGCCGTGATGGGACCCGAGGGAGCCGCCAACATAATCTTCAGGAAGGAGATAGAGGCAGCCGAGGATCAGGAGGCCTGCAGGCAGGAGAAGGTCAGGGAGTACGAGGAGAAATTCGCCAATCCCTACGTGGCCGCAAAGAAAGGTTACATTGACACCATCATCAGATCCAGCGAGACCAGGGACACCCTGATCAAAGCCCTGTCGGTGGTCAAGCAGTCCAGGACCGGCAGGTCCCACGGGAACATGCCGTTGTAGGGAGAATGACAATGGGCGGGGAAACCGAGAAACTGAACATCGATGATACGGAGTACGTTACCGAGGTGCCCGAGAACAGCGTGAGCAATTACCGGGGACTTCCCGATCAGTCGGAGGTACGGGCCTTCATCCCCGGGACCATAGTGGAGGTACGCGTGGCAGCAGGTGACATGGTCCAGCCAGGCGACGTCCTCCTCCTCCTTGATGCCATGAAGATGTACAACGAGATATGCGCCACGATCAGGGGCCGTGTCAGGGAGGTCTGCGTATCTGCCGGTGATACGGTTCAGAAGGACCAGCTGATGGTGAGCCTCAGGCGGAGCTGACCTCCGGCGGGCGACATCTGAAAGAAGGGGGAAGGTCCGCCTTCCCCCTTCTTCTGATCCGTATCTTGAACCGACTACTCTGAAGGGTCCAGCTCTTCCGCTCTCTCAAGGGCCTCGATCGCGTCGTTACGCCTTCCAAGCCTGCTGTAGGTGCTGGCCAGATATCGCCAGTAGTTGGCGTTGTCCGGCTGGAACTGAAGGGCGGTCTCAAGAGCCTCTGCAGCATCCCCGTCCCTCTCGAGTCTGTTGTAACTGGCATAGATCATGTAGTAGGTGTTGGCCAGCTCATCCGGACCCAGGCCATCGATCATGAGGACCGACTGGAGTTCGGACAGCGATTCGTCATAGCGTTCCATGACGAAATTGGCGTGGGCAAGAGAGGAGAGGATTATGTAATCGTCCCCTATCAGGGTTCTCGCTTCGCCCAGCGCGGCAACGGCTTCATCGTACTGCTCCATCTCGATTAGGGCGTACCCCTTGGAGACCAGGATATCGGCCTTGAGGGCGTCAGCCTCGTCAGGGGCGAGCCATCCTTCGGAGATTCCCAGCTCAATGTTGTTGATCGCCTGGGCGAATATCTCCAGGGCCGACTGGTAATCCTCCTCGATGAGGTAGGCTCCTGCAAGGGCATCAAGCATGTCAACGTTCGTTGGGTCGACCTCGAGGGCTCTGAGGTAGGCTTCCCGCGCCTGCTGAACGTATTCCTCGGTACTCTCATCGCCTGATTCCATGGCCATCATGGAAAGAACACTGCCGGTATTGAAGAGTGACTGCATCAGGAGAGTCTTCGCATGCTCGAGGCTCTGGGAGTAGTAGTCGAGCTCGTACGGGTCCTGTGTCTCGTCGATGATCTGCTGGATCTCCCCGATCAGCGCCTCTGATTTGTCCGCTGCGATCTGGAAGTCGTTGAGGGCGGCCTGAAGGTCATCGTTCACGTTAAGTTCGATGTCTCCAAGCATCATCTGGAAATCGGGCCTGCCGGGGGCCACGATCATGCCCTTCTCCAGTATGCCCACCGCTGCGCCTATATCACCTTCGTTCAGAATATTCGCGGCGCTGTTGAAGAACGTGAACCAGTACTCCTCGATGCCCAGCGCTCCTGAGCCTTCAAGCTGATGGGCTTTCCAGAAAGACTCGGCCGCATCCGACCACTGGCTCAGTTCTGTGAAGGCCTTGCCTCTCCAGAACCAGACCTCCGCGTTCAGGGAATCGCCCATGGCTATGACGCTGTCGGCCAGGTGGATCACGTCACTGTATTCCTGGTTCTGCATATGGACTTTCATGCCGGTGACAGCGGGGGTACTGCAGGCTCCAAGGAGCACTGCCGAAACAACCGCCAGCAGCATGAGTTTTCTCTTCAGGTCGAAATCAGGCAAAGCTATCCTCCGTTCATTCTACATAAAACTTGAAAGTGCGGCAGTTATGAAATCTGACCCTTTCCAGCTCTCGCGTCAATGTTCACCGGTACCGGTGGAGGCAAAATCTTGACAATCCTGTCCCGGCGGCACAGTATACACTGCATTGGAGGTCAGACACTTGGTAAGCGCAGTCGAACTTTTCCGAATGTTCCTTGGAGTACTCGCCGTTTCCCTCAGCGCGTCACTGGCGCCGGAGGACGCAGACGGCCGGGCGACGACAAGGGAAGCCATCGTCCTGATCGACCGCCAGACAATAATTTTCCTGGAGGACGGAAGGGAAGCCAATCTGGCGCTGGTGTCCACCGGAAGGGCAGGATACGATACGCCCACCGGGGAGTTCAGTGTCCTGTACAGGCGGAGGGCGCCTGTCTCGAGTTCGTACAACGTAAGGATGCCCTACTGGCTATGCATACACCCCTCCGGCCAGATAGGCCTCCATCAGACCTTCCTGTCGGGAACCAACATGCTGGGGACCCGGCGTTCCCACGGATGCGTAAGGATGGGCGAGAACACGGCGCGATGGAGCTACGACTGGCTCAGGGTCGGCTCCAGCGTATCAGTGAGGCCCGAAAGCCCGGGAAGCCTCAGTTCCCTCCCCTAGCATCCCTGCATCGCCCGCAGAGATGAACCTCCATCTCATCTTCCGAAAGCTCCGAGAAGTAGGTCTTCAGGATCCGGTCGTACTCGTCACCGGACCTGCGCTTACCGCATCGGGGACAGAC
>JAFGPK010000021.1 GCA_016936235.1 Candidatus Fermentibacteraceae bacterium
GCCAGGGATGACAGCCAGTGAAGGAAAGGAAGGAACCGGGCATCGTACCCATCGGGGGACCTGGATGCGACGAGAAGGTAACTTCCGGGATTCTCGTCCGAATAAAGGGGGAATACCCCTGTTGGAACCATGGACGGGGTCTCCCGCTCCGGGACCTCAATGTCATTCAGTGACATTGAGGAAAGTCTCGCGAAGGATTCCAGGAACCAGTCCGGGATATCCTTCCAGACACAGAGGACGAACTGGCCGGAAGCGGATTCAGGTTCATAGATCCCGGCACAGTCAACTCCCGCCATCCTGCAGGCTGCTTCCACCGTCTCCTTCAGGATGGAAGTCTCGTCATTCAAGGAATCCAGCTCTCCGCAGGTTCTCAGAAGCAGTTCAAGGGGTTCTATCTCGGACAGGCTCCTTTCCGGCAGAATCGTGATCTCAAAGCGAATATACGAAATCCTGCGAAGCAGGTGGAATCGGCCGGTCTAATTTGACATTCAGGGGAAAATGGCCTATTGATTATATGAATGTTATGCAAACGATCGGAAATGGAGGAAAATAATGAAGTACGCGATCCTTGCAGTTCTGATGATCACGCTGGCACTTTCGGCATCCGACAGGGTCGGAGGCTCCGGAGGGTCCAATCCGTGGGCCCAGAGAGGGACCTATACCATAGTGACCCAGATTGCCGGAGGTCTCGCCACGTCCTACGGACTGGCAATCAAGGACAACACCGCCAACAGCATCTGGATACTCAACTGGGGCGATATGTTGAACTACGAGTTCGAGATGGACACAGGCGACCCCACAGGCAACTCATGGGCCATCACCGGGGGAGTGGACCCTGACGACCAGGCCTTCTGCGTATACGGCAGCGACGGCCAGTGGTTCATGACAGACTATGCTTCAAGCTTCTTCTCAGTGTTCGAGGAGAACGGGACGTTCTTGCGCAACATCGACGGTCCAGTGGGTTACACCAACCTTTTCGGTATCGGTGCCGGATACGGGCACATGTACGTTGGAAGCCCCAACGAGTCCAAGCTTGCATGGGGTGCCTACACCGGCACCGAGACCAGCATCAGCTGGTCCGAGATGGACTACGAGTCGGTCTACGGACTTGCCGTATACGGTAACTACCTGTTCGTGGCATGCGGGATCGACAGCGATGTCAACCTGTTCATCCACGAGCTTGCTCCCGACGGCACTCCCGGCACCACGCCGGTATGGTCGACAACATTCTTCGAGGGTCCGGTGAACGGCGGCATAGACTATGACGGTACATACCTCTACATCTATCCCCAGAACGACTTCATCTACGTCCTGGACATAGACTTCACACCGGGAGCTCTCGAGCAGAGCACCTGGGGCGCCATCAAGGCCGCCATCTAGAACCGGGATACTGCCAGCAATACTGGGGAAGGCGGGTCGAACCCGCCTTCCCCATTTTTCATACATAGCTGACGATCCCACCGGTTAATTCCCAGCCTGTCAGAGCAGTTCGGGATGTATGTCCTCCATCCCGTCGACGATATCCTTCAGTCTCTGGGAATACTCGTCGCTCATGACCAGTGTCACTCTGTCCGTTTGCACGATGGATATACCCCTGATCCCAAGCAGGATGGTCAGTCTGCCCTGGTTCCACACGGTGGTGTCAGCGCTGTCGTACAACAGGACCTCTCCCCTGCCCACGCCGCATCTCCTGGCGGACGGCCAGTCACCGATATCGTTCCACTCGAAGAGAGCAGGGACAGCCACCACGTCGTCCGCCTTTTCCATCAATCCGAAATCTATGGATAAGGACTCAAGGGAACCGTAAGCCCCGATATCGGGTCTGGTTCCCGGACCCATGCGTGAAAGCCCGCGAGCCAGTTCAGGAAGATGAAGCCGGATCTGCTCCATTATCACATCGGCTTTCCAGATGAACATGCCGGCGTTCCAGAGGTAGTCGCCGCTGGCCAGATAGCGTAACGCTGTCTCAAGGTCGGGCTTCTCCCTGAAAGCCCGGACCCTGCATGCTTCCCCGGGCCGGCATTTTCCGGTTTGCAGGTAGCCGTAGCCGGTGGCCGGTCTGTCCGGGGGGATGCCGATGGTCACCAGCTTGCCTTCCATGGCTGGGCCTGCTGCTATGCGGACCGTTTCCCTGAAACCTTCCGGGTTGTCGATGACGTGGTCCGAAGGAACCACTATCATCAGCTCCGAACCCAGACCCCTTTCGATCAGAGTCCCGGCAGCCCAGCCGATGCAGGGAGCCGTGTTCCTTCCCACCGGTTCAAGGAGGAGGTTATCCCTGTCCATCCAGGGAAGCTGCTCCATGACGGTGTCCTCGTGGGCGGCACCGGTGACCACCATGATACGGTCCCGGCCGCAAAGGCCCAGGAACCTGTCGGCTGTCTCCTCCAGCATCGTGCCTGAACCTGCGAGCCTCAGGAACTGCTTCGGTCTGCTGCAGGTGGAGACCGGCCAGAACCTGGTGCCCCTGCCCCCCGCCATTATGACCGCGAAAAAATCGGATCCCATTGCCTTCCCTTCAGGGTTCTATGATGTATCCCCGGCCCCTTAGAGTGAACTCGCCACCGTCCCTGTCAGCGATCAGGCAGGCGGGAGCTTCCACTTCGCCTTCAAAAGAGGCTTCTCCCGAGGAGAGGAAGAAAACTGCCCCTCCCTGCAACGCCAGCGGCTTCTCGCCCTGTACGTGGACGATGGAATAGGCGGCTTTCAGATCATCGAAGCTCCCCCCGTCGCCCAGGGGGACGGGACACCCGGGGCGGCTCCAGTCCACCGCCTCTGTTCCCTTCCGGATGTGAAGCTCCCTGGAGACGCCGCTGCCGTAGACCCTGCCCCAGTCGTAGAGCCTGTAGGTGACGTCGCAGTTGCTCTGGACTTCGAGGACCGTCAGGCCGGGACCGAGAGCGTGGACCGTTCCGGGGGGAATGTGGTAGGCTTCACCGGCCCTGAGCGGCGTCCTGATGAGAAGGTCGCCCGCGGTGCCGTCGTCCACGGCCCTGATGAAGGACTCCCTGTCGGAGGTCAGGAGACCGCCCATCATCCATGCTCCATCTTCCGCGTTCAGGACTATCCAGGTCTCCTCCTTGAAGAGAGGGCCTCCGAAAACGCCGGGATGGACCTGGACCGAGAGCCTGTCAGCGGTGTGAAGGGTCTTGAGCAGCACGGGATAGCACGATCCTCCGGGAAGGCGGCCCCGGGAGACAAGGTCCGCCACGGTGGAGCGGCGGCCGTCGGGTCCCTTCAGGGCGGTAGAGCCGCCGTCATCCTGGTAGATCCACCAGATCTCGCCGACGGACCCTTCACCGGAACTCAGGGAGCCCCATATCCTGACCTCGTACCTGGGTCTGGCCAGGAACAGCACCTCAGCCCGTCCAGCCTATCCGGTCCACCATCCTGCGGAGCAGGACGGGACCCGTGAAATCCCTTTCCGGGTGCCACTGGACCCCTATCACCCTGCCGTCATCCGATTCGATCGCTTCGATGACGCCGTCAGGCGAACGGGCGGCGAGTCGGAATCCGGCCGGCACCTCCCTCAGGGCCTGGTGATGGAAGCTCGACACCTCGATCTCCTCACCGAACGTATCATGGAGAAGTGTACCTTCCATAAGCTCGACGGGATGCCTGGAGGGTCTGTCAGGTTTTCCGTGATGTCCGCATGGATCGTCCACTTCAGCTGGAATGTCCTGGATCAGCTGCACACCTTCCGCCATCCCGATCAGCTGGAGACCGAGACAGATGCCCATGACCGGAAGCCCCCGGTCACGGGCGGCCCTGTAGAATCCCATCTCCCACAGCGGTCTTTCCCTGGAGCAGTTCACCGAACCGTTCTCGATCTGGCCGTAAAGCTCGGGGTCCGGGTCGCCGCCCCCGGTGAGGACCGCCATATCCAGGACCTGTAGAATGCTTCCGTAATCCTCAGAGACAGGCAATATGCCAATGGGCATGACATCCGCCCCGCCGAGGAGCTCCGCGTAACTCTGATTGAGGCCGAAGAGCCATCTTCCGTAGGACGGCACCTTACCGTCTTCGTTACGGTACCAGTTCAGGGTCACCCCCACCACAGGTTTCCTCACCCGGAGACCTCCGTCATCCTTGCCACGGATTCATAAGCTCTGCGGCGCACTTCCGGATCCACTTCCACCCTGGGTCCCAGGGTCTCCAGGGAGCGCAGGACCTTCTGCAGAGTGATCTTCTTCATGTTCTCGCAGTAGATCAGACCCGCAGCCATGAATTCCCTGTCAGGGAAGAGTGTCCTGAGCCTGTACACCATGCCCTCCTCGGTGCCTATGAGGAATCTCGCGCAGGAAGAGGAAGCCACATGCCTGATCATGCCTCCTGTCCCCAGCACTTCATCCGCCAGCTCCCAGGCCTCCGGAGGCGTTTCCGGGTGAACAAGCAGCTGGGCGTCGGGCCACTCCTCCATTCTGGCGCGCATCTCCCTGAGATCCGCCGCGGCATGGCTCCTGCAGGCGCCGTTCCAGATATGAACTCTCTTTCCCGTATGCCTGCTCACGAAGGTGCCGAGGTTCCTGTCCGGCGCGAATATGACCTCCCGTGAGGGAACCGCTTCCACGACCCGGAGGGCGTTGGCCGAGGTGCAGCAGGCGTAGCTTTCGGCCTTGACCGACGCAGGGGAGTTCACGTAAAGGACGGTAAGGGCTTCGGGATACATCTCCTGCATGGTCTTCAGGGCGGGGACCTCTATGCAGTCCGCGAGAGGACAGCCGGCGTCCGGTTCGGGAAGTATCACCGTCTTCCCGGGAGCCAGGATGTGAGCGGTCTCGGCCATGAATCTGACGCCGCAGAGTATTATCACCGAAGCGTCGGTGGCGGCCGCTATCCTGCTCAGTTCGAGGGAGTCACCCACATGGTCGGCTATGTCCTGGATCTCCGGGGGCTGGTAGCTGTGTGCCAGTATCACGGCATTTCGGTCTCTCCGAAGTCTCTCCACAGCGGCCGTCGTTCCGTTCTTCATGCGTTATCCCGTCAACATCTCCGGGTGGAGGTCACAATGCCTCCCCCCATCAGCGAAGACCCCTGATATACAGCGCAGACCTGCCCCGGCGCAACCGCTTCCTCGGCCCCGGGAAACTCAATATGCAGGCAGCCGCCCGATTCATCAATAATCGCGGGGACCGCTCTCCGCCTGTATCTGGTCTGTACAAGGGCTCGGAAGGGATATCCCGCAGGCGCTGCGAGCCAGTTCATCTCCTCCACCGTGCAGCCCGTGGTCAGCAGGTCCGACCTGTCCCCTACGGTGACGGTTCCCTCCAGAGGGTCGAGAGAAAGCACGTACATCCGCTTTCCGTAAGCCCCGAGGCCCTTCCTCTGTCCGATGGTGAACATCTCCATCCCCCGGTGCTCGCCCAGGAGGTTCCCATGGACATCCTTCACCGCTCCCGGCCGTCCTCCGGACAGGGTCTCGAAGCAGAGGTCCATGCTCTCGCTGGATCTGCAGGGAAGGCCAAGGGCCTCCGCCTTCTCCCTGACCTCCGGCTTCAGCATTCCTCCCAGCGGGAATACGCATCTTCCGAGTATCTCGATCCCCACCATGGAAAGGAAATAACTCTGGTCCTTCGAAGGGTCCCGGCCCCTTTTCAGCACTCCGGCCTCCATCCTTGCGTAGTGGCCGGTGATGATGTCTTCGGAATCCCGCAGCATCCTGTGAATGGAAAGCAGCTTTACTCTGGCGTTGCACCTGGCGCAGGGATTCGGGGTCCGGCCCAGGGAGAGAACTCGACGGGACCATTGGACGACTTCTTTTCTGAAGTCGTCCCCGGCATCCACCACCAGAAGGGGAACGCCCAGATAAGCTGCCACTTCCCCGGCTTCATCGGGAGTACCTGCTCCCCTGGTGTCGACCCACGCCGCCCTGACATCATCGTACATGTCCGTGGCAAGCGAAAGGGCCAGGGATGAATCCACCCCTCCGGAAAGAGCCACCAGCGCCGAACGGCTCATATCATGCGCCGAATTTTGACAGCTTTCCCCCCGCAGCCATCATAAGGGGCATGAGATCCGTGGAGAGGAATGTGCCCAGCGAGCCGGACAGCGCCTGCTTCTCGGAGAAACACGAGCTGTACCCCGTTCTCTGAGGGCCGCCGTGGATCAGGACAGGGACAGGATGCCAGCTGTGGAGCTTCATCGGACAGGGAGTGCTGTGATCGCCGGTCACGGCCACCACGTCCGGCTTCAGCTCCAGGAAACGTGGCAGGACCCTGTCGAAATCCTCGATGGCGGATACCTTGGCCGCGGGATTGCCGTCCTCTCCGGAGCTGTCCGCGGGTTTGTGATGGAGGAAAACAAGATCGTGTCCCTTCCGGAGCGCCAGTTCGACAGCGTGAACCTGGCCTTCAAGGGTCTCGGGTTCGCATGCCATTACGTTCATTCCCACCAGACTGGCTACTCCCCTGTACATCGGGTAGAGGGCCACCGCCGCCGCGTTGAGCCGGAAACGCTCTTCCATCGTCGGAAACTCCCTGTGAAGGGCGAAACCTCTCATCAGGAGGAAATTGGCCGGGTGATGTCCGGCCAGGATCCCGGCGGACTTTTCCTGGAACTCCCTTACGATTTCGCTCGAACGGCCGGAACCATTCACAGGCACCGGTCTTTCCCCCACCAGCCCCGGGTCGGTGTCGTTGATATCATCACTCAGGTCTCCGTTCCGGAACACGACGCATGCCCTGTGCTCCTTCACCGGCATGACGTGCACTTCCACGCCCTGGATGCCGATGCCGCCAAGGAGGGAAACGAGTTCCCGGCACTTCTCCGTTGAGATCCTCCCGGCCCTCCTGTCGGTCACGACTCCGGCGCCGTCCACGGTGCAGAAGTTTATCCTGGCGGCAAGGTCGCCGTGCCGGAGCGGAAACCCTATCCCGAGGGCGGAGAGAACCCCCCTCCCCACCTCGTACTCCACGGGGTCGTATCCGAACAGCCCCAGATGGGCGGGACCGCTTCCAGGGGTCACACCTCTTGCGATGGGAACATGCATTCCCAGGGCCCCGCCTGTGGCAAGCCTGTCAAGGTTCGGTGTGGACGCCGCTTCCAGGGGTGTCCTGCCGCCCAGCTCCCCTATCGGTATGTCGCCCAGCCCGTCAAGAACCGCCAGGAGTATCCGTGATCCGTTCTTAAGGGCAAGTCTCTCAATGAGTCCCTTGTACATCTGCTACCTCTGCTTCATCAATCCGGTCCGTCCGTGAAAAGGACACCGTGACCCGAAGTCACAATACCGGCGCGGAATGGCTTCTCCCCGCCGGATGCCAGCTGCCGGCCCACGTTCTCTGAATCACCGCTGTCCACAACGATGAGCATGCCCGCGCCCATGTTGAAGGCCTCCCTCATCTCCCGCCTGTCCACGTTCCCCAGCTCCTGTATCAGCCGGAATATTCCGGGCACTTCCCATCCGCAGTCGATGAGGGCTCCACAGCCCGGTGGGAGTATTCTCGAGAGGTTGCCGCGTATCCCTCCACCGGTGATGTGCGCCAGTCCCTTGATAAGCCCTTCAGCAAGCAGAGGTTTCAGGGGGGCGAGATAGCTCCTGTGTATCCGGAGCAGCGCGTCTCCCAGGGTCTCCCCTTCCAGCAGGGGATGCACTTCATCGGGGCTCATGCCGGAGGTCTGAAAGAGCACGTTCCTGGCCAGTGAATAACCGTTGGTGTGAAGCCCGCTTGAGGGCAGCCCGATTATGGCGTCCCCGGGGACTATCGCGGAACCGTCGATAATCCTGCTTCGCTCCACCACCCCGACGATGGTCCCCGCCACGTCGTAGTCCCCCGGCGAGTAGAAGCCCGGCATCTCGGCGGTCTCGCCTCCGAGGAGCGAACACCCGTTCTGTTCGCACGCCGCCGCAAGGCCTGTCACTATTTCCGCCACCGTCACGGCGGACAGTTTTCCGCAGGCGATGTAATCCATGAAGAACAGGGGGACCGCCCCCTGAACGAGTATATCGTTGACGCAGTGGTTGACCAGGTCCTGCCCCACCGTGCCGTACCGGCCCGTCATGGAAGCGACCTTGAGCTTCGTGCCCACGCCGTCGGTGCTGGCAGCCAGAACCGGTTCCTCCATGTCTGTGAACACGGCGCTGAACAGGCCGCCGAACTGGCCGAGGTCTGATAGTACACGAGGGTTGAACGTGCGCCTCACGGCGTCCTTCATCAGATCGACCGCCCTCTGGCCCTCACCTATGTCCACACCGCTTCCGCGGTAGTCCATTCCCCTCATATCCTGCATTCCTTCAGCTGATTGGAGGAAAGGTAGTATTCCATCCGCCTGTCGATGTCCTCCCTTGTTACCTCCCTCAGCATCTCCACTCCAAACCCGCTGCAGGCGAAACTGGCGTTCACGGCTCCGTAGGCGAGCCCCTTCCTGATGCTGTCGAAATCCAGGTCGCTGTCGCTGCCCGCAAGGTATCCGAGGAGACCGGAAGCGAAGGTATCGCCTGCGCCGGTAGGGTCAACAACCCTCTCCAGGGGGTAGGCAGGCAGAATGAACGGCACCGTTCCCCCGAAGATCATCGCTCCTGCCGGACCGAGTTTCACCACCGCGTACCGGGGGCCGGTCTTGAGTATGAAGGAAGCCGCTTCGAAAAGGTTCGGCATCCTCGATATCATCAGGGCTTCCGAGCTGTTGACTATCACTATGTCGGCTCTGCCGAAGACCTCCAGGACCCTGTCCCTCTGCTGGTCTATCCAGAGCTTCATGGTGTCGACCGCCACCCATCTGGGATTCCTCACCTGCTGAAGGACCTCGAGCTGGAGCGCGGGATCTATGTTTGCCAGGAAGATGCAGGGCGTACTGACGTAGTCCTCCGGGAGACGCGGCCTGAAACTTGCGAATACTCCCAGCTCCGTCCTCACTGTCCTGACATCCCCGAAATCGGGACCGTACACCCCTTCCCATCTGAAGGTCGGGCCCTGGCCTGTGGTTATCCCCCTGATGTCTATCCTTCTCTCGGCCAGGAACCTCTTCTCGGAAACCGGGAAATCAGGGCCAACGACCCCCACGGCCTTGACGACATCGTAACAGCTGGCCCCGAGGGAAAAATAGATGGCCGAGCCCCCCAGGGTCTCCTCCACCTTCCCCGCAGGGGTGGTGATCGTGTCGAGCGCTACGGAACCTACAACCAGTAATGCCATTTCCCTACCAATCCATCCGTTCGTTCATGGGTTCTACATCCGATCCGGCGCACTGACGCCCAGCACGCTGAGTACCCCCGCGATGCACTGCCTGCACGCCTGGCAGAGCATCAGCCTGGCGGAGGATCCTGAAGGATCTTCCACGTCCACCACTCTGACGTGCTGGTAGAATCGGTGGAAACCGGTGGCCAGCACCGACAGCAGCTCGGTCAGCTTGTGGGGCTCCATGGACTCGGCGCAGGAGGCGACTTCCACGGGCACGGACTCCAGCAGCCTCATAAGCTCCCTCTCATGGTCGCCGGAGAGGGGTCCGGCCAGCCCGTCGGTGTACTCCACGGGAACGCGGATACCGGCCTCCTCCGCGGTGCGGAGTATTCCCGAAATCCTCGCATGTGCGTACTGGACGTAATAAACCGGATTCTCGCCTGATTCCTTCCTTGCCAGGTCGAGGTCGAAATCCATGTGGGCATCCGGCCGCCTTGTGAGGAAGAGGTACCTTGTCACATCGGCGGAACCGGCTTCCTCCACCAGTTCGGCCAGGGTCACGTACTCCCCGGACCTCGTGGACATCTTGATCCTCTCGCCTCCCCTGAGCAGGGTCACGAACTGGTGGATCACCACCTTCAGCCTCCGGGAGACCTCGCGCTCTCCCATAATCGCCTCGAGAGCCGCCACGACATCCCTGCTGGTATCAAGATGGTCAGCGCCGAACACGTCCACGATCATGTCGTAGCCCCTGCGGAACTTGTCCATATGGTAGGCGATGTCCGGCATCCTGTAGGTGTAGCTGCCGTCCTCCCTTCGAATGACCCTGTCCTTCGGCCTGCCGAGGGCCGTGAAACGGATCCAGAGCTTCACTGGAGAAGAGGGATCGGAATACACAAGTCTTCCGCCGTCGACCTCCACGGCGGAAAGACCGTCTATGGCGGCTTCGACGCCAAGCGGTATCAGCTCGCTCTCGGAGAAGAACCTGTCGAACTCTATTCCCAGAAGGGAGAGGTCCTCCCGGATCATCTCCATGGCCTTCTCCTCCGCGAAGCCTATGAAGGAATCCCTGTCTCGTTCCCAGTCCAGACCGTCGCCCATGCTCTCCCTGAGCTCACCGGCCCATCGGGTGAGGTAATCGCCCCGGTACCCGCCCTCGGGTATGTCCGACCCGTCCCCGCCGGCGTAGCGGACTGAGAGGGATTCTCCGAGAAGGCGCATCTGGCGCCCGCCGTCATTGTAATAGTATTCCCTGCTCACCTTCCAGCCCACGGCTTCCAGGAGGTTGGAGATGGCGTCACCCAGCACGGCCTGTCTGCAGTGCCCGACGGTAAGCGGGCCGGTGGGATTGGAACTGACGAACTCCACAAGAGCGCTCCTCCCCCGGCCTGTATCCGGGAGGTGGGCCTTCAGCCCCTTTACGGCAAGGTTGAGGCAGACTTCGGCAAGATGTCCCTGGGACAGGGTCATGTTGATGAAACCGGGACCGTCAACGGAGACGGCGGATATCCCCGGGAGATCCCCGCGGCAGTCATCCAGTATCCTCTCCGCGATGCGCCTGGGGTTCTCCCTCAGGATGCCCGCCAGTTTCAAGGGCGTGTTGCAGGAGAGGTCCCCGAACTCAAGGTTGTCCGAGCGGGACACCTCGGCATGAGGTCCATCAGGCGACGAGTCTCCCCAGATGTCCTTTATGGACCTGTCCAGGCGCCGGGCCAGCTCAGTCCGAAGCTGGACCGGGCTCATCATCCCCGGGCTCCCGGTCATCTTCGTACACTATGGACGGCGCATCGCTCCACAGCATCTCGAGAGAGTAGTACTCCCTGGTCTCCGGCAGGAAGATGTGCACCACAAGGTCCAGCAGGTCAAGCAGTATCCAGCTTCCCTCTTCATATCCCTCAATATGGTGCTTGACGAAGCCGTTCATCCTGGCGGTCTCCTCCACGTGGTCGGCTATGGCCCTGGCCTGTATCCGGTTCTCGGCGGTGGCGATCAGGAAAGCCTCCATGGTCAGCGGGACCCGGCTCATATCCAGTGCCACCACCCTCGAACCGTGCCTCTGATGTATCGCTTCAGCAAGGGTATCAAGAATATCTGTGGACAAAAAACACCTCCATGCGGTTCAATCGGTTCTATTCGCTCTCAGGGAACTCTCCGCCGAGGTCCCGGCCCAGGCAGACCGTTACGTCGATTTCAACCGGCACGCCTGCGGGAGGCACTTCCCAGACGATGCAGTCGTCTTCCAGGCCCAGTATCGAGGCCACGGCCGCGGCGGAGGAAAGGTCCTGAAGGTGGGAAATCACAATGGTCTCCTCGTAAGGCTTTTCCGGAGCATCGGAGGGGTCGAAGGGGGCGAGGACGACGGTGGAATCGGAGGAGGACCTCAGAAGAAGCATCTGGGTCCTTCCGGCAAGACCGTCGATGAAGGTTCCGTTCAGCACCAGAACCCTGACAGTGTCCGGTACCGAAAGCTCGGGCGCCTGGACATGAGCGACGGTGTCGGATGTCGCAGCCGGCTGCTCCGTTGGGCTCTCTTCTTCATCGGCGCCCGGCGGTGGCACCAGTATGGTTATGGCGACAACGGCAATGGCAAGACAGGCTATTACCCATCTCCATGGGAATCCCCTTACAGAGGTCATCGTTCTCCTCCCCCCGCGTTGAAGTACGGGGACAACCTGTTGTAGCTGTCATCCAGCGAGGCGGACAGGACCCTGGTCTCACCCACCGTGGTAAGGAAATTGGTATCACCTGACCAACGGGGGAGCATGTGGAAGTGTATGTGCCCTTCAATGCCGGCTCCGGCACAGCTTCCGAGGTTCCAGCCTCCGTTGATCCCCATGCAGTCCATTCCATGGACCAGCGCTTTCTCACATTTCACCAGAAGTCGCGCCAGGGTGCCCAGTTCCCCGTCCTCGAGGCCCGAGAGGTCCGGGCAATGTCTAAGGGGCACGATCATAAGGTGACCGTTGATATAGGGAAACCTGTTGAGCACCACCAGGAAACCTTTCTCCCTGTGAAGAACGTAGTTCTGTCTGTCCTTCCCTGTGTCGCCGCCGATGCCGCAGAGGATGCAACCCTCCCCCGAGGAGGCGCCGGTGACGTATTCGCTCCTCCAAGGGGCTTCCAGATGTTTCAAGGGGACCCCTTCCATCCCAGGACCGTGTAGGGTTCAAGTCTTGAACCTTCCGGTACCGCGGTGTCGACCAGCACGCATCCGTCACCTATTTCAGAACCGTCGCCCACTGTGGTCCTTCCCGAGAGTCTCACGCATCTTCCTAACGTAACTCCGGTGCCTATCTCGACCGATTCCTCGATCCAGACAGTCCCGGGATCAGGGATCCCTACCCCATCGAGAAGATGACCCTCCACCACGGCGCTCCTGAGGTACTCCGTGGCGACGGCCAGCTGGACCCTGTCGTTCACTCCGGACACCTCCCTGTGATCCGCGGCTGTGACCGCCACGCAGGCAAGACCCTTTCCCGCAGCGATGGACACAGCGTCCGTGAGATAGTACTCACCCTGGTCGTTGTCGGAGTCAATGGCTTCCAGGAGTGCGGGAAGCAGACGGCCGTCGAAGGACATCAGTCCCGTGTTTATCTCGCCGATCTCAAGCTGCCGGGGAGAGCAGTCCCTGTCCTCCACGATAGCCCTGAGCATCCGCCCCTCCCTGACTATCCTTCCGTAACCGGAAGGGTCCGGCAGGAGAGTGGTGAGCACAGCCACGGCGGCCCCGGCCTCCCTCCTGTCCTTCTCCAGAGCTTCGATGGTCTCGCTCCTGAGGAGGGGGACATCGCCAAGCAGGACGATAAGGCTGTCCGCATCGATTCCCCGAAGGCCGCACTTGACCGCGTGGGCGGTCCCCAGCTGCCTGTCCTGGACCGCCCAGGGGACGCCCTCCGCCTCCAGCAGTGGTATGACTTCATCCCTGCCGTAACCCACCACGACCACCGGCTCATCTAGCCCGGTCTTTCTAGCCTGCCTGACCACCCGCAGGACCATGGGCACTCCCAGCACCGGGTGGACGACCTTGGGAAGGGTTGACTTCATCCTCTTCCCCTGACCTGCGGCCAGTATCACGCAAGCTGTCATGTACGAAGCAGTCTGGGGTTGAGATTCTGGTCGTCCGCCACCACCACCCTGGGCTCCGGCGGCACTTCGTCGCTGCCAACCCAGACGAACTGCAGTACGATGGCTCTGTCACCGGGCCTGACCAGCCTGGCGGCCGCTCCGTTAATGCATATGGTCCCGCTGCCTCTTTCGCCTGCAAGGACGTATGTCTCGAACCTCCGGCCGCTCTCGAGGTCGGCGACCAGGACCTTCTCTCCGGGAAGGATGCCGGAGATGTCGAGCAGGTCGGAATCGATCGTGATGGAACCAACGTAGTCAAGGTCTGCTTCGGTTATCACCATTCTGTGCAGTTTCGCTCCAAGAAAGCACCTGTGCAAGATATCTCCTCCTTCAGAGACCCCGGGTCTCCAGGGTAACGTTGTCGATGAGCCGCGTATCTCCGAAATATACAGCAACGGCCAGGAGACCGTGGGGGTTGAGGCTCCGGATCGGTTCCATGGTCTCGGGATCCACCAGCTCGATGTACTGTATCCTGGCCAGCGGAGCCTCCCGGATGATGCTGCGCGCCGTCTCGATTATCTTCTCCGCCCCGGTCCCGCCACTGCCGACATATGCGGACGCTTCAGCCAGCGCTCTGTGAATGACGGCTGCCTGGATCCTCTCCTCCTTGCCCAGGTAGGCGTTCCTGGAACTCATCGCCAGCCCGTCCGGCTCCCTCACCGTATCGCCGGCCACTATCCTGACACCCAGCCTCAGGTCCCTGACCATCCTTCTTATCACGGCCAGCTGCTGGGCATCCTTCTTCCCGAACACCGCCGCGTCCGGCCTCACAATGCCGAACAGTATGGCGCACACGGTTGTCACCCCTTCGAAATGGCCCTTCCTGAACCTGCCGCAGAGGCTCTCCGGAAGACCGGATACCTTCACGGTGGTGGAATGTCCAGGCGGGTATATCTCGGATACCGCCGGCAGGAAGACACAGTGGGCGCCTGCGCCATCAAGGCTGTCGATGTCTTCAGGAACGGTCCTCGGATAGCTGTCGAGGTCCTCTCCCGGACCGAACTGGGCGGGATTGACGAAAATGGACACCACCACCCTGTCGGTCTCAGCCAGTGCCAGTTCCACAAGGCTGATATGGCCTCTGTGAAGCGCGCCCATGGTGGGTACGAAACCGACTGTCAGACCACTCTCCCGCCACTGGCGGACCAGCTCCTCCACCTGTTGTGATGTCCCGGCAATGCGGATACCGCTCACCTTCTCCCGCCAAGTCTCGGGACGAAGCTCTCAACGCCGCCGGTATGGTTCGATACCGCCTCCAGGAGCCGGCTGAAATCCTCGCCCGTGCGCCTGAAATCGGCATGGTCAGTGTTCACCACAAGGGTCGGGTGCTTCCTGGCCCTGAAGAAGTAGTCATTGTACGCATCTATCAGCTGTTCCAGATAGGATCTGCTGATGTCGGTCTCGAAGGGTCTGCCTCTGCTGGAGATCCTCCTCAGGAGGGAGTCGCAGGAACCCTGAAGGTATATGACCAGGTCAGGCTGGGGAATGTCGGAGGCGAGAAGGGAGCACAGCTTCTCGTACAGGGCGAATTCGTCGTCCTCCAGATTGATCGAGGCGAATATCCGGTCCTTGGCGAACATGTAATCCGCAACGTACCTCCTGCTGAACAGGTCCAGCTGGGCCAGTTTCTTCTGCTGCCTGTACCTGCTGAGCATGAAGAACAGCTGTGTCTGGAACGCCCAGGCCCTGCGGTTCCTGTAGAACCTCGGGAGGAAAGGGTTCTCCTCCACTTCCTCAAGGACGGTCTCGGCCTTCCAGCTTGTGGCAAGGAGATTGCAGACCGTTGTCTTCCCAACGCCTATGGGACCTTCCACCACAACGTACCTGAGCGGGGACTTCAGCTGCAAACCTCCCAGAAGCATCCCTGTTCGGGCATCTTGAGGATCAGAGATATACTGCTGCTGTCCTTACATTTACGAAGCAGTTCCGAAGGCGTGTATCCCAGTCCCGGGATTCTCCGGTTCCAGACCTCCGCAAGGGGTTGGAGCACGAATCTCCTTCTGCGTATCCCGGGATGGGGAAGGGTCAGCCGGGAGTCTGACCTTGTCTCATCGTTGAAGAAGAGAAGGTCGAGGTCAAGCGTTCTGGGAGCGTTGTTCTTGTTGACCATGGAACCCATCAGCACCTCCGCTCCACGGCAATTCCCGAGAAGCTCGTCCGCGGTGCCGTAGAAACTGCCCGTCAGAACGCAGTTGTAGAAATCACTCCCCCCGACACCTTCCAGCGGGGGCGTCTCATAGACTCCGGAGAGCCTGAAGCGACCCATCCTGGGGCGGGACAGTATGAACCTCACTCCCTCAAGCAGGTTCTCGATGCGGTTGCCGAGGTTGCTTCCCATCCCCAGGGCGAATTCAGCCATTTTCACCTCCCTCGATGGTAAAGGACGCGGTTTCCACTCTGAGACAGGCGGGGGGGAACGGTTTCCTCACCCTGACCTTCCAGCGGCCCCGGGGGTACTCGCTGGATAGAAGCGAAAGTACATCCGAGGCAACATCTTCTATGTAGTCATAATCCTTCTCCTGCAGAACCGCAAGTTTTTCGCAGATACCGGCGTAGTCAATGGACAAGCCACCGGTGACCTCTCCCGTCCAGGAGACGTCCAGGGGAAGGTCCCTGGAGGAGAGCCTCTCGCCGGGCAGCGCGCCCAGCCTCAGTCTGAGAATTAGGCCTTCCAGCTCCAGGGTTCCCCTCATTTCATGCCCTTCTTGAGCCAAGCCTTTATCCTGTGGCTGAACAGCTCCTTCTGCTCCAGCCTTCCGATGGCCTGGTGTATCGAATCCTCGGGGATGGTGAGGGCGAAACGGACGTAACCCTCACCGAAGGTGCCGAAGCCGCTGCCGGGCGTCACTATTATTCCGGTGTGGGTTATCAGTTTCTTGGCGAAGGTCATGGACTGGGTTTCCCTGGGAAGCTTCACCCACACGTAGAAGGTTCCAGGTGAGTCGCAGACGTCCCAGTCAAGCTTTCGCAGGCCTTCCACCAGCACTTCCCTTCTCCTGGCGTATATGTCGAAGTAGCCCGATATGTTCGATCCGAGGGCGGTCTCCGCCGCCTTCTGTATAGCAGTGAAGACACCCGAATCAATGTTCTCCTTGGCTCCCATGAAAGTCCGGACAAGGTTGGACCCTCCGGCTACGAAACCCACTCTCCACCCTGTCATATTGAATGTCTTCGAGAGACTGTGGAACTCCAGGCATACGTCACCGGCACCGGGTATCTGAAGGAAGGAAGCCGGGGGTCTGCCGTCGAACCGTATGTGGCTGTAGGAGTTGTCGCTGATGATCAGGACATCCTCCCTGCGGGCCCAGGCCACCATCGCTTCCATCTGGTCAAGAGTGAGGACGGCACCCGTGGGGTTGTTGGGATAGTTCAGGAACACGAGTCTGGTGCTGTCCACCACCTCCCTGGCGATAGCCTTGAGATCCGGCACGAAACCGCTCTCCCTCAGCAGCGGTAGGTCCACGGGTACGGCGTCGGCCAGGATTGCCGAGGCTCTGTAGACAGGGTATCCCGGATTCGGGACAAGCACGATGTCCCCGGGATTGCAGAAGAAGTTGGGAACATGGGCTATGCCCTCCTTCGTCCCGATGACGGCTCCCACATCCAGTCCTTCGTCCACGGACACACCGAACTGCTCCCTCATCCAGTTCCTGGCCGCCTCCTTGAAGAACTCGCTTCCTCCGCCCTTCGGATACCTGTGATTGGCGGGGACCTTCACCGCCTCGATGGCGGCCTTCACGATGTGAGCGGGGGTCGGGAGGTCGGGGTCGCCGATACCGAAGTCGATCAGTTCCATCCCCTTCCTCCTGGCCGCTTCCTTCTGCCTGTCAATCTGCGCGAACAGGTAAGGGGGCAGCATGCTTACCCTTTCCGACGCTGATACCACCACCCTCTTCCCCTTATTCTTCTCTTTCAAATCGACCTCTTCCTGAATCGCCGCTGCAGGCGGCACCGGTTACATATCTGCATGTTAATATACGAACTCGGGACCACCATCGTAAGACCTTGGTCGGTCCTGTGTTGCATCGGGCTTGTAGAAAACCGGAGGTTTCCGCTTATATTCTCCATGTATCGGGGATTTGAACCCTTTAATGGAGGAACCCATGACAGCTGCCGGAATCATCGCCCTCGTTATCGTCTCGATGCAGCCCCCCGCTGCGGAGAGGATACCCTTCGAGATCACTGCCCACGGCGACACCCGTGTGGACTGCTATTACTGGCTGAGAGATCAGGAAGACCCTGCCGTGCTCGAATACCTTCATGCCGAGAACGGCTACACGGATTCAGTCATGGGTCAGTACGCGGGGCTGATGGACACTCTGGTGGCGGAGATGCGCGCCAGGATACCCGAGCTTGACGCCTCGGTCCCCTACTACAGGAACGGATACTGGTACTGGTACGAGTACAGGGAGGGTGAGGACTACGCGGTGAACATGCGAGCGGCTCACCCGGGGGGCGAGCCCCAGGTACTGCTGGACGAGAACGTTCCGGCTTCCGGAAAAGACTATTTCATGGTGGAAGCCATGAGCGTCAGCCCCGACAACTCGGTTCTGGCATGGGCCTACGACACCACCGGCGGCCACTGGAACACACTGGTGTTCCAGGACATCCGTACCGGCGATGTGCTGGACACGATACACAACTGTTCCGGAGACCTGGCATGGGCCTCCGATTCCAGGATGGTGTTCTACGGTCTCAACGACGCCACGGGCCGAACCGAAAGGATCATGCGGAGGACGATAGGCTGTGATGACGAAGTGTGCGTTTTCAGGGAGGACGACCTGACCTTCTGGCCATGGGTGTGGAACTCGGTGGACATGGAATGGGTGATCATCTCCACCTCCAGCACCCTGGAGTCGGAATGCATGGTTCTCCCGGCATCCAGTCCGCGCGACACCTTCCTTCTCGTCCAGCCGAGGACCGAGGGGCTGGAATACTATGTGGAGCCCATGGGAGATACTTTCTACATCCTGACCAACCTCCAGGGGGATAACTACTCCATCATGGCGGCGCCGGCTGACGCTCCCGGTATCGAAGGATGGGAGACGGTCCTGCCTCATTCCGACAGTGTACTGGTCGAGAGGATAGATGTCTTCGACGACCTCCTCGCTGTATCGGTGAGGTCCGGGGGCCTCAAGAAGCTGCTCATTCTTGGCAGGACCGACGGCAGCAGCTATTTCGCCAGCATCGGAGAGGAGGCCTCCACCATCTACACCACCTCCAACTACGACACCTCGGCTGATTCCATAAGGCTGTGGTACTCGTCCATGACCACACCGTGGTCCACGGTTGCCTACGACATAGGGGCCGACTCAATGAGGGTGCTGAAGATGGATTTCGCCGGGGAGGACTTCGACAGGACGCTGTACGGCACCGAGAGGCTTTCAGTCCCCGCCCGGGACGGCGTCATGGTCCCCGTGAGCCTGGTGTACAGGAAGGACCTCTTCCGGCCCGGGGAGAATCCTCTCCTGCTGTACGGTTACGGTGCCTACGGCTCCAGCATGGACCCGTCCTTCAGCTCCACCAGGCTGTCACTGCTGGACCGTGGGTTCGTGTACGCAATCGCCCATGTAAGGGGCGGCAGCGAGATGGGCCGCTGGTGGTACGAGGAGGGCAGGGTTCTGAATAAGAGAAACACTTTCAACGACTTCATAGACTGCGCCGAGTACCTGATCGAAGAGGGGTACTGCAACCCGGACAGGGTCTTCGCCATGGGGGAGAGCGCCGGCGGGCTTCTGATGGGAGCCGTTGTGAACATGAGGCCGGACCTCTGGCGAGGGGTCGTGGCCGGGGTCCCCTTCGTGGACGCCCTTACCACTATGCTTGACCCCTCCATACCCCTGACCACCAATGAGTACGACGAATGGGGGAATCCCGGAGAGAGCGAGGAGGAGTACCTGTACATCCTCTCCTACTCCCCCGTGGACAATGTGGAGCCTGTGGATTACCCGGCCCTCTACGTCTACACCGGCCTCAACGACACCCAGGTCGGATACTGGGAGCCGGCCAAATGGGTGGCAAATATCAGGTTCCTTGACACCGGGACCGATCCGGTGCTCCTCAGAGTCACCGGCACCGGCCACGGAGGGGCGTCAGGCAGGTTCGGATGGCTGCGGGACTACGCCGAGCAGTACGCCTTTCTGCTGGGGTTGCTCTAAAGCAGAACAGTCCCATACTCGCCATGGTTGTTCTTTACGCCGAGCAGTACGCCTTCCTGCTGGGGTTGCTCAAAAGCAGAACAGTCCCGCACTCGCCATGGTTGTTCTTTACGCCGAGCAGTACGCCTTTCTGCTTGGATTGCTCTAAAGCAGAACAGTCCTAGATGTATTCGAAGGCCCCCATATCGTACCCCGCTCCCTGAGGTCTGGAGTTCCCTTCGAAATCATCTGACGGGGCATTAGTTGAAGAGCCCGTGTCGATGGCCGGCGAAGATGACTGAAGGTGCATGTCGCCGTTTGACGGGTCCAGAAGATCAGGATTCTCCGTAATGTAACTTGAACCGAATGGTGTCCCCGTGCCGAAGAACAGGTTATTGTCAACGACCAGATCGATGCCCGCCTCCTCCACCAGTATCTGGGCATACAGGTTCTGGCTGAGGATATTGTTCCTTATCGTGATCTCTTCGGCATCGGGATTCTCTACGCTGATTCCAACACCCCAGCCCTGAGATCCATTCCCGTAGAAAGTGTTGTTGATTATCAGAACGTTCGAGATTGGATGATGCGGAACGGGCTCGCCCCAGGATGCCACTGAAAGACCGGAGCTGGCATTACCCCAGGCAATATTGTTGTAGATATCGATTTCCATCAGAAGTCCCCCGGCTTCCGATGCTATCGCAAAGCCGTCATCGGCTGTATTGTACACCATGTTTCCGTAGACGTCTATCGGACCGGTCTGCTTGTCCCAGGCGTCGATGTAGATGCCGATCCTGTTTATGTCGTGGACTACATTGCCGAAGACAGTTCCATCACTGCTGCCGTCCTTGATGTCTATTCCCTCTCCGCCGATGGATCCGGGACCCGAATGGTGAACGAGATTGTTGCTTACCGTGAAGTCCTCCGTTCCAGCGACGGTGATGCACTCCTGTTCCCCGTCGTTGCATGCAAGCTCCACTTCGTTGTCGTCAAGTGTAACCGTACTGCAGTCCCAGACTCCTATCCCCGAAGACACCGTGTTGAACGTACGGCAGTGTCTGACAGTCACGGAGCTGCTCCCGTAAACGAGGATACCGCAGTGATTGTCTGCCGTCCCGGCGTTCATCACGGTGAAACCGTCGAACACTATGTGGGAAAGCCCGGAGATCTCCACAAGCCCTCTCATGTCTCCCGGTATGCTGATCCCGGTGCCGTCGATGACCGGACTCTCTCCAGAGTAGGCCATGTATACCACTCCCGCTTCCGGGGAGGTCCCGGAGTTCTCCGGCACCACCCTCTCCGAATAGGTGCCGTCACGGACGTACACCGTATCCCCTGCAGTGATAGTCCTGGCAGCCATCCCGATGGTCTCCCAGGGCGAGTCAAAAGTGCCCGGGTTGTCGTCGTCGCCATCGGGGGATACGTAGTAAGCATCTCCGGAACCCTGCTGAGGACCGGTTCCGGAGTCTCCGCAGCTCAACGTTACGGATATAATCATCAGAAACAGCACCATAACTGACGAACCCGACCGGATCGTCTTCACGGGCATACTGGACCCCCTCACGAGATTGAACTTGTCCATCTTTCCACTCTGAATTCAATCGGCGAACTAGAAATCCCTGTTCGCCGTCTTCCTGACCCCTGTGGCCAGGGAACTGACGTTGAAAAGCTTCCAAATGCCGTCGGCGTTCTTCCTGAGATGCACCGGTGAAGGCAGGTCCTTCCCCCCGCTCTGGATAAAGATCTTCGATTCGCTCTCCCCCAGGTCGGACTGCTCGAGTATCCTTATCGGATGACCGTAGTCGTACCTGTAACCGTTCTCGGGGGTACCCCCGAGATAGGATTTCGCTGCATTCCCGTCGTTCCTGGCGAAATACTCCAGGAATGCGTCCCGTCCCGGCGACCCGTCATCGTTGATGTAATGGTCCGGCAGCGTCAGGGCTACCATCCTGCCGCCCTCATCGGGGTTTTTCAGGTACTCGATCACACCTATGAGGAATGCCCTTAACGCACCTTCCTCGGTCAATGCCCATTCGCTATTCCACTTCTCCCTGAATTCGTTGAAGTCCATATCAATCCCCTCATAGCTTCCGATAATTGCTGCTGGACAATACTGGAACGAATATACAATCAGACCGGAGCCGGGAGCTACAGAGTTAAATTGACATGCCCGATGGCCGGGGCTAATGTACCGCTGAGCGGATGAAATTATGTCCACATCAGAGAGGGGAGCACAGTGTTAAGTCGAAATCCCGTTCAGAATTTCGTGAGGAATCTCGTGAGACTCCTGATCCTGATCCCTCTATGGCTGCTTCTCGTATTGCCCAGCGTGTCGGACTGGGAGTCGGAGCTGGACCTCCTGTTCCTCTGGATATGCGTCAAGACCGTCTTTCTCCTCTGGTTCGCCAACGTTTTCGCAAAGATGTTCTTCATCATTCCCGAATGGCAGAGGATCGTGCTTCTCCGGCTGGGCAAATCCGTGGGTGCCAGGGGACCCGGTCGTATAGTGGTCCCCCCGTTCATCTACTCCAACGCGAGCACCGTAGACGTACGGATAACCACATACGAAGTGAAGGCCACGAAGACCCTCACCCAGGACAACATACCCATCGATGTCACCGCCGCCATCGAGATGAAGGTGGAGGACCCGGAGAAGGCGGCGATCCGCGTGCAGAACTACTGGAAGACAACCGAGTGGGCCTCCATGGAGGCTCTCAAAAGCACCATAGGAAGCAACGAACTCCGCCTGCTCCTGAGCGAGACTGACCGCATCGCCGAGGACCTGAAGAAGATCATAGACACCGCCGCCATGGACTATGGCGTGGACGTGAGAGCGGTGCGGATAACCGATGTGGGCACACCTCCGTCGCTGGTGGAGGAGCTGGCCGTCATCGCAAGGGCGGAGAGGTCGGCGAAGGCCAAGAAGATCGAGGCCAGGGCCGAGGAGAACGTGGCCATGTCTCTGATCAAGGCAAGCCGGATCCTGGCGGAAGAGCCGGACGCAATGGCACTCAGGCAGATACAGGCTATGCTGGACATCTCCAAGGAGGAGAGCTCCCTGGTCATCATCTACCCGATGGACAGCTTCATGGGACAGCAGATAGCCGCAGCCACCGCCGGCAGACAGCAGAGAATGCAGCCGGTGAATCCTTCCGGCGGGGAACCGGAACAGACCGGGTAGAGGCGGGGAAGAGCGGAAGTGCTCAGCGATCCCTCACATACCTGGCCAGCCACTCCTGGGTCTCCCATAGCACGTGCAGGATGGACTCCCTGGCCCTGTAGCTGTGGCTCTCGAGGGGCAGCATCACCAGCCTGGCGGTGCCGCCGAGACCGCTGATCGCCGAGTAGAACCTCTCGCTCTGCATGGGGAAGGTCCCGGCGTTGTCGTCCGCCTGGCCGTGTATCAGCAGTATCGGCTCGTTTATCATGTCTGCGCTCATGAACGGCGACATCTCGATGTAAACGTCCCTGGCCTCCCAGAGGGTCCTGTCCTCCGACTGGAAGCCGAAGGGGGTCAGGGTCCTGTTGTAGGCCCCGGTCCTTGCCAGCCCCGCGGCGAAGAGGTCCGAATGCGCGAGGAGGTTGGCTGTCATGAACGCGCCGTAGGAATGGCCTCCCACTGCTATCCTCTCCGGGTCCGCCACACCCCTCCGCACGACTTCGTCCACCGCCGCCTCGGCGCTCATCACCAGCTGCTGGACGAATGTGTCGTTTGGTTCCTCGTCCCCCTCCCCTACTATGGGCATTGCGGGGTCATCCAGGACGGCGTACCCCTGTGTGAGCCATACCACAGGCGACCACCAGCCGATGTAATCGAATGTGAAGGGTGATCCGGACACCTGGCCTGCTGCATCTGCAGACCTGAACTCCTGCGGGTAGGCCCACATCACCATGGGAAGCGGCCCGTCGTCCGCGCTGTACCCGGGGGGCAGGTAAAGGGTGGCGGAGAGCTCGACTCCGTCCTCCCTGGAGTAGGTGATGAGTTCCTTGGTCATGCCGCTGAACATTGTAAGTGGATTGGAGCGGAAGGTTGCCTGCACCTCGCTGCCGTTCGCTAAGTCGCGTATGAAGTAGTCGGGGTAGTCATCCGGCGATTCCCGGGTGAAGAGCAGTTCCGTGCATTCCTCGTCCACGAATCCCCGGGGCTCCTCGTAACAGGGCGGGCTGGATTGGAAGAGCCTCTCGGTGACCATCGTACTCAGGTTCAGCCTGTCCAGGAAAGGCCTGTCACCCTCAGGGGAAGCGCCGTCACCCTGGAGGTAGATGGATGAGCCGTCCGGTGATGTCACCAGTACATCCCCGCCCCTTCTGTCCGGTCTCGTGATCGGTGTTCCGGGGTCGCCGTATCTGTCCTCCCAGGAGTGGTCGAATAGCAGTGCCGGGCTGGAATTAGGATCACCCGGCCTGACCCACCACGCCTTCCAGTTCCTGGTGGGCCACCACCATCCGCTTACCACCGCCAGCGTGTCGCTGCTCCACTGAACGCCGCTGAATCTGTTGTCCAGCTCGATGAGGACCTCAGGATCGCTCTGGAAGGGGGCCCGCAGCATGAGCACCCTGTCCCTCAGCTCCGCCTCGGCTCCGGCGTCCCCTCCGTCCAGGGCTTCCACCCAGCAGAGGGTGGCGTCGGCATCGCTTCTCCAGCTGATGTTCCTGGGTCCCTGATAAGTGCTTCCGGTGGCGATGGGGATGTGGTCCCTCACCGGGAAGTCCGCGATCCCGCAAACGAACCCTCCTTCCATGTCCAGTATATCCACCCTCTCCGCGAACCTGCCGGCGGTCACGGAATACGAGAAAGGCCTCACAAGCCTGGAGACAAGCAGGTAGAGGCCGTCGGGGGAAGGCGAGAAGTACCATATCATTCCCGGTTCCCCAAGCTCCTCCATGGTCCCGTCCAGACGGACCAGGGTGAGAGAGGAGGTCATGTAGTACTCGAACAGGTTCTCCTGGTAAGGGTTCTCCAGGAGGTCCTGGTAGGTTCTGGCAGGTGTCTGACCTTCCGAAGTCTCCTGTATCACGGGTCCAGAGGGCACCGGATCCTCCGACGGGGGCGCCCCCCGGTCCCGGGGAACGGTGCAGCACAAGATACCGGAACCATCGGGCAGCCATTCGGGGAACTCGTTCGCCGACAGGCTGACCACGGGCCCGGTGAGCATCCTGGCGTGGGCGGATTCCGCGTCTATAACCCACAGTTCCACGCCCTCAGCGGTCTCATTCGTGAAGAGGACCTTTGTTCCGTCGGGAGACCAGCTTACACGGAGGATCAGGGGTTCCGGGGGGAGACCGGTCACTTCCACCGTCTCCAGCCGCGGATACCTCATCAGGGACAGGCCCGTGTACCTTCCGCTCCTGGTGGGTGCCAGGGTGCGGGGGCTGAAACGCATTCCGGCCAGACGAATCTCCTCCATTGCCAGCTCCTCTATGGAGGGATTCTGCCTTGAAGTCACCATCAGCCAGCTGCTTCCGTCCGGAGATAAGCTGGCCCAGGGCGCCCACTGCACATCCACGATATCGACAAGTGTCCGGTCGGGCTCCATGTAGCGCGGCTCTCCCGTCCCCTGCAGGACCATGAATACTATCAGGAGGAATGACATTTTCCGGCACCTTTCCATGTTGCACGAGTCCAGAGTCCTGGAATATCCGTTTGAACGAATATAGGGATCCCGGGGCGAATCGGCTCCGCCGTAGCCGGCTGATGGCGCATGGACGGCGGGCACCCGTGCAATTATACAATGTACACAACGGTAACCTTATGTAAGATAACGGTTTGTACTAACATTTATATGATACGGAAGGAATTATTATGAGGATGCTTCCCCTGCTCCTTCTGACCGTCTGTTTCGCGGTCTCTGCGGAATGGGTCGAGTTCGGAGTCGAAGGCGCCGACCATGCCACCTTCACCGTAGTGGAATCCACTCCCCAGGGAATGGTTATCGATGTCACGGTCCCGGGTATCCAGCTGACGCCCGTGACCGAAGGAGGAGTGGATTTCACGCGCCTGAACGTACCCGGCGCCACAATGTCCGCTCTGGACGCCGGCTGTCCACAGCTTCCCAAGCTGTCGTTCCTGGCGGCTCTCCCGTCGAACCCGTCAATCACAATGGAGGTGGAGTACAGCAGAGAGGTGGAGGTGGGAATCCTCACGCCATACCCCATGCAGCCCATACAGCCGGACAATGCCACCGAACCCCCTCCATTCACCTACAGTCCCTGGGCCTACGCTGCCGGTTCGTACCAGTCTGAGCCGGTGGAATGCAAGGTCGACGGAAGGCTCCGGGGTGTCACGGTTGGCCGCTTCGCCATCAACCCGGTCCGATGGGACTCGGAAACCGGCATTCTTTCCGTCTCTCCCGCCATGAGGATCAGGATCGACTTCGGCGGAACTGTAAGCGTCGATGAGAGGCTCTTTTCGAGATTCTTCCTTCCCACCTACCGGCAGGTGCTGGTGAACGCCGATGTTCTGGGCCTGCCCGACCCCACTTCCAGCGCGCGGGTATCGGGCCCGGTCTACGCCCATAATTCAAGGGAGGCCAGGGAGATCGATGCCGCGGACCTCCTGATACTCGCCGGAGACGATTTCGTCGACACGATGATGGACGAGTTCCTGACCGCCAAGTACCAGCAGGGTTACCTGACGGCCGTGGTGGCGGCAGGCACATGGAGCTACACGGAGATCAAAAACTACATCCAGAACGCCTACGACAACTGGACGGTGCCCCCCTCCTTCGTACTGCTGGTCGGGGACGGTCCCGAGCTTACGGCCTACAACGCCCCCACGGGAATGTGGAGCGACAACAGGTACTTCTGCGTTGACGGCACCGATTACATGGCGGACATCTACCACGGAAGGTTCGCGACTCCCACCGACTTCTATCCCAATATCGAGGAGAAGCAGCTCAGGTGGCAGTTCGACCCCGTAATGGACGCCGGTTTCTGGAACAACGTGCTCTGCGCCGGAATGCTCCAGACCTACGGGGGGAACACCGCGGCCCGCTGGTTCCTCTACACCTGCGAGACCGTCCACGACACCTACGAGGACATCTACGGCAAGACAGCGGCAAGGGTCTACGTCACCGACGCCACGGTGTCACCGCCCTACTACTACAACCCCGACCTTCCCTCCAGCGGCGAGATGATACCGTCGGAGATTACCTACGACGGAACCAAGCAGGACATCATAGACTCGATAAACGAAGGAGTCTTCCTTATTCAGCACAGGGACCACGGAAGCGTCAGCGGCTGGGCGGATCCGCCCTTCTATACCTCCGATCTCACCCAGCTGACCAACGGTGAGAAGGCGCCGGTCGTGTTCAGCTTCAACTGCCTCACCGGCCAGTTCCATCAGAACCTGTGCTTCGCCGAGTCCTTCGCCAGGATGGAAGGCGGAGCCACGGCCGTCATAGCCGCCTGCGCATCCTCCTACAGCTACTTCAACGACTACATAGTATTCGGTTGCTACATGAGCTTCAATGACGAGTACGTCTCACCCCCCTTCAGCTATACGAACCCCTCCGGCGGCTACCTTGCCGGCCAGATGATGATGAACGGCAAGCTGGAGATGCAGGCGGCAGCCCCCTTCAATCCCTATACCACCGGCTGGGAGTCTTACGCGGAGCTGGAATGGGACCTCTTCCTGGTGTTCGGAGACCCCACCATGGACATGAGGACGGAAGTCCCGGTTCAAATCGATGTCATACCACCCGGTTACCTTCCCCCTGGATCCACCGAGGCGCTGTTCCAGGTTTCCATGCCGGACAGGGGTCCGGTGGAAGGGGCTCTGGTCTGCCTCAGGCATGAGACCGACAGCCTCTACGCCACGGGGCTTACGGATTCCCTCGGGATGGTGACACTGCAGTTCGATCCGATAAGCGAGATAAACGACATCCATTGGATGGTCACAGCCCACAACGGTTATCCGGAGACAGGCACCATCAACTGGGTGGGAATAGGCCAGGAGCCCGATGCCCCGGTGTCCAGCGTCGGAATGCCGTTCCCGAATCCCGGCAGGCTGGTGAGCTTCCCGGTCACTCTTTCGGAGTCCGGCGTTTTCCAACTCACCATCTACGACATCTCGGGGAGGGCGGTGCAGACCCTTCACAGCGGAGAGCTTGAGGCCGGTTCGCATACGTTCACGTGGAACGGCACAGACGGTGGCGTGCCCTCTCCCGCCGGCGTCTACATGGCGAGGATCGTCATGCCCGGAGGAGGACACTCGGTGCGCAGGATAGTGCTCCTCGACTGAAGACATCCCTGGTCGAGCACCAGGGCTCAAGGGGAGCATCCGTTGAACCCGCTCCGCGCAAGCGGAGCGGGTTCGCGTTTTGAGGGACGGTCCCCTACGTGACATTCCGCCGGATCTTCCGTATACTAAACGCATGATTACCGGATACGACCCTGAAAAGCGGGAGCTGTCCATGGGGATAGGCGATCTCATCGACCTTGGAAGGCTCCCCGACAGTCTCGTGCCATCGGACAATCCACTCAGTATCCAGCAGCGACAGAGGGCCCACTCGTCCCATCAGAGGAAGATGGGCAGGTCCGGCTGGGAGAGGGAAATCCCGGTTGGCAGCCGATTCCAGGCGGGGACTGTTGCTTTCGATCTAGGCGGCAGGCTGGACCTGATGCGCGAGTCCGGGGGTATCATCGAGATCCTGGAGATCAAGACCCTGAATGGTGAACCGGAATTCACCGATCCCGTGGAGGACAGAAGCGGGAACGCACTTCAGCTTTACTTCTACTGCCTGGCCCTGGCCGAATCCCGGGGCGTGCCCCTTGAGAGCTTTCGGGCCGGCCTGGTCTATCTTTCGCCGGGCAGGCGAAAGACCGGAGTGTGGAACTTCCCCCTCGACCTCTGCGACGGAAGGCTACAGACCCTCTGGCGGGAACTCCTTGAAGAGACTGCCCGGATGCTCCTGGAGGAGGATGATAGGAAGGGGCGACAGGTCCGGGCCCTGGAGGATTTCGTTTTCCCCTACGATTGCATGAGACCCGGCCAGGATGCGATGATGGAGGAAGTACAGCGCTGTATCACGGATTCGGGCTACCTCGTGATGCAGGCTCCCACAGGAACGGGAAAGACCGCGGCCATACTCTCCGGAGCCCTTCGAAGCGCGATGCCGGAGAGGCTTACGGTCTTCTTCCTCACGGCAAAGAACACGCACAAGCTCATAGTCCGCGAGACACTGGGGCTCATAATCGCCGGAGGGGTTCCCCTAAGGGCGGTATTCATCGCTGCAAGGGCTTCGGTGTGTCACATGGGCAGGGACAGGTGCCTCCCCCATTCCTGCCCCTACGCGGTTGATTTCGGAAAGAGGGTCAGGGAGTCGGGAGTGATGAGGGACCTTCTCGAACTTGAGATCATAGATACGGCCGACCTTCGGGAGGCGGCGGCCGGGGCAGGTGTGTGCGCCTTCGAGCTGGGACTCTGTCTCTCCACCAGGTGCGACATCGTGGTCTGCGACTACAACTACGCCTTCGACCCGCACGTGTTCCTCAAGAGGTTCTTCCTCCAGCGGAGCACCTCCTCGCAGTGCTGCCTTCTCATCGACGAGGCCGCCAACCTTCCGTCCCGAGCCAGGGACTACTACTCGCCGGAAGTGAGACTGAGCTGGGTGGAGGAGCTGCTTGGCCACCCCGCCGCCACATCCCGATGGCAGAAACTTCTCGGACCATGGGCCGGGTGTTTCAGGGAGTGGTCCTCCCTGCTCGGAAGCAGCGGGGACGATGAGATGGAACTGCCGCCGGGAACCGTCCTGCCCTCTAATGTTGACGGATGGATGAAACTCATCGGAGAGCTGCAGGAGCCCCCGAGGTCCATGAGCGACCTGGTCAGGTCCCTGGTCGATTTCTCAAGGATAGACCCCGAGAGCAACCTTTACCACCTTCTGCTCAGGGGCGAAGGCGAAGACCTGATCCTGCAGTGGTTCTGTACCGACCCGTCGGCGTTCCTTTCGGAAAGGCTGGAGAGCTGTCACAGCAGGGTGGCCTTCTCGGCTACCATCACCCCCTTCGAGCACTTCGGCCGCCTGCTGGGGTACCCGCCGGATCGGACAAGGTCCGTAAAGGTTCCCTACCCTTTCCCCAGAGAAAACCTGGGAGTCTGGATATGTTCTGACATAGATACAAGATACAGGTACAGGCAGAGTTTCGCGGAGAAACTGGCGGACAGGATAGTCAGCATCCATTCCACCGTCCCGGGCTCCTGGATAGTCTTCTTCCCCTCTTACTCCTATCTGAACAGCATTTCGGAACTGCTTCAACGC
>JAFGPK010000082.1 GCA_016936235.1 Candidatus Fermentibacteraceae bacterium
GATCCCGGAGAATTATGTATTAGTATCCTCAACATAATCCAAAGAAGGAGGGACTCATGGGAACCATAGTATTTCTGGTCCTAAGGCTGGCATTCGGCTACAATGCGATCGGAGACGCCCAGACAATAGCCACTCTGGTCTCACTGGACAGCATAGCGCTGATACTCTTCTTCAAGCTGAAGGGCAAGAAGGCCGACTGATCAGGGGCCCTGTACGATCATAGATCTGATGACGGACCTGCAGGAATCACCCGGTCCCTATGTCTTTCAGCAGTCCGGTTTCCGGAACACTTACCCGTTCCATAAGTTCATCACGATCAGTGCTCTTCAAGCGCGGCAACCCATGGCCGGTATCCGGATCCACTTTAGAAGGGGGTAGTCATGCCCAAGACCGAGTTTAAACTGAACAGCGACATCACGGGAGTCTTCTGGTTCGCCGGATGGCTGTTCACGCTGGGTTTCGTCAAGCTTACCTTCTGGCAGGGAGCCCTGGGCCTCATCATCTGGCCCTGGTACCTCGGCCGCTTCCTGGGCCTTCCGGGCTGAGAACAGCCTGACTTCAGGTTCAGGGAGCGTAGAAGAATCGGTCCACCTTCTCGGGGATGAGGCGATGGCGACCTTGAGGAGCATAAGCGTATCTGGGACGGAACAGGTGCTCTTTCCCCTCGACGAGCCCGGCTAACCTCCAGACCATGATGCCGTCCACGACTCCAAGCACTTCCGCATGATCGGGGAAAGCCGACGGTATGGCGATCTCATCCTGGATATACGGGAGGAACGCCTTCCGGCGATGCATTGGCGATTGACCCCGGGCGGAAAAGGCATTACACTTCTTGCGTAACGCTTACGGCGTATAACTAGGAAGGACCGCTTATGCCGAACCCCTTCTCATATGGCGGAATAGTGAGAGGTGGCGATTTCTGCAACCGCAGGAAGGAGATAGAGGACCTGGTCCGGGCGGGGCTGAACGGGGAGAAGCTCTTCATCCACGGCGAGAGACGCATCGGCAAGACCTCCCTGCTGAGGAGGGCGGCCGACGAACTCCGAAGCGCAGGCGCCCTTACCCTGATGATAAACGTCTGGAAATGCGTCGACGCATCGGATCTGGTCGACCTCTGCGCATCGGAGTTCGCCGGGGCCGAAGGTTCCAGGGGCCTGCTGAAGAGGGTAAAGAGTATCTTCGAGGGTCTTTCTCCTGCGGTGGCGGTCGGCGATGACGGAAGGCCGTCACTGACCCTCGCCAGGAGTTCGCGGGGTTTCTCCCCGGAGCAGCTGGAGAGCGTTCTAAGGGCATCCTGGAAAATAGCCGACTCCAACAGTGACAGAAGGCTGGTGGTGATCTTCGACGAGTTCCAGCAGATCAGGAAACTGGGGGATGACAGCATTGAGAGAGTCCTGCGAAGCGTGGTACAGGAAAGGGACGACATCGCCTGGTTCTTCTGCGGAAGCCGCACCCACCTGATAAGGGAGATGTTCCTGGACTCCTCGAGCCCACTTTACAGGAGCGCGGGGCACTATCCCCTGGAATCCATTGACTATGAGAACTGGTTCCCCTTCATTGAAGACAAGTTCTCCTCAACGGACAGGAACGTTCCCGGCAGTGTGGTGGAATTACTGCTGCGAATCACATCAGGCCATCCCTTCTACACCCAGATGCTCTGCTCGGCTCTATGGGACATGAGTGAATCCGGCCGAGCGGTAACGGAGGAGATGACGGAGCAGGCCCTGGATGTGCTCCTGGAGAGGGAACACTCCACCTACCTGATTCTGTGGGATTCACTGCCGGAGATGTCCCGCCGAATGCTCAGGGCCGTGGCGATGGATGACCCGCTCCGGTCACCCTATTCGGGAGAGGTCCTGTCGAGGTACGGCTTCAAGTCCCCCTCGAGCGCCGGAAGGGCAATCGAGTACCTAGTCGCCCATGACATCATAGTCCGGACTGCCGAAGGAGGATACGCAGTCACAGACAGGTTCCTGGGATTGTGGTGCAGGAGAAACCTGTTGACCGTGCCGTGACCCTTCAGCGGAGAATCGACCGATACACCGCAGCCTGAGTCAATCGAAAAGAGCACTGCTGTACGGGAAGGGCTGCATTAAAGCAGTCGCCGGGCCCCGGACCACACCTCGCTTATCCTGAGCGCGGCGGCTCCATGGCCGGGATGCTCAGGGGGATTCCACTCCTTCATGTACTCGAATACCGGACCCTCTTCGAAGTACTCTATCCCTCCCTTTATCTGGAAGGTTTCCCAGCTCTTCGCCCTGAAGAGGATGGATCCCTTAGAGCCTGCCCGGATATTGCTCAAAGTCTTCGAGAAATGATTGTTCGCCACCACGATGGTGTCATCACCGTACATGTTCACGCAGCTGGCAAAGATAGCATTGGGTACGCCGTCACCGCTAACGGTAGTGAATATCACGGGACCCTCGCGGTCCTCCCAGGCTTTGATGACCCTCTCCGGCAGTTCAGGCATAGGATTCCTCCCGATAAAGTAAGTGCAATGCTCGATCGAGAGATTAACGAACCTCCGCTCAAGGGATATAATAACAGCATTGGTCAGACATGCATGAA
>JAFGPK010000083.1 GCA_016936235.1 Candidatus Fermentibacteraceae bacterium
GGTCCATCCCCGCATACGCGGGGGAGCCTCTCTTTGATTATACTGCAAATGGTTAAATACGTACAATAATCATGGCATAGTAAAGTATAGTTATATTAAATAATAGATAAAGGCTAATTAATATTTATTAAAACTTATTATTATGTCTTACCCAGAAGAAAGCCTTCATGATCCTTGATAGATCTCGGAGGCAATCCAAGACTTATGATACCCTGGCCACCAGGTTCGCTTGCATCCTGCCATGTCATTACAATTGATGATTCTAGGTCATGGAGTTCCTCATACCATTCTGTGCACACTCTCCAGACTCTTTCTCGTACTCCTTTGCTGAGATCAGGTGATGTATAGACCCCAGGGGCTATCTCAAACATGCAGGATGCGAGAAAACCTCTGAGCCTTGGAGCGACATTCCGTGAGATGACCACTGTCATCGGCACGTCCTTAGTAACTTTTCTTCGTTGGCGTATCCTCGAACAGTTTTTTAATACGATCAATCATGTTGGGGATAACCTGTTTTTCATGCATTGCTCTGCCTGCAAGTCTTCTTGTGATGCTCTCAAGGCTTTGATTTCGTTGCTCCTTAAACTTTGTCACTGCCTTGAATGCAACAGGTACGGTGATTTCGTCTCGGAAGAGATCAGCAATATCAAGGCAGAATGATATGCCAGAATCCTCATGGATGAAACCCAATTGCGGGATGGTACCAGTCGCTGCTACTGCTATCATCGCTGCACCTTCAACAGCAGAAGCAGCATGATTGATCGCCTGATTTGGGAGATCAGCAGAATTTGGATTACTCCTGTCATATCTCCGGCCATGCCAGGGTACATCGTATTGTTCTGAAATCCTTTTGTACATAGTCTTAACTCGTGCACCCTCCATTCCCCGCAAGACTTCGATGTTCTCTGCCGGGAAGATTTCTCCAAGACGCCAGGCATACATTCTTCGCACTATATCAATCTTGCGACCTGTGACTTCAGCCCAAGCCATCACTTGTTTCCTTGCGAGTCTGGATTCGTCAGGTCCGAAAGGCATACTTGCATAGTAACGCACTCCACCCTCGCCTATAGCAATTAACCCTGTATTGTGCCGGGCGAGAATCCGCAGGGCATCGTGACTGACAGTGCATCCCGGGCCGAGCATAATCACGGATACAGTCTGAAACGGGATTGCATAGACTCCGGATTCAAGTTCCTTGTATCCTGCGGTTGTGAACTGAAGTGTACCATTCTTCACGGTGAGATTTCCCCGGTAGAGCCAGAGAAGCCCATGCCTGTCCGCATGGGGAATTCGTGCTGTTTCAAGTCCAAGCCTCCCTGGGAGCATGATCTGTTATCTACTCGCTATACAGAGAGACTATCGCAAGAGAGAGAACTCTTCCATTTTCAGCCTTCATGCGCTTTCTCAATCCAATGATCCTTCAGGTTCAGTCAAGCGGCCGTAACAGGATCATCCCGAATCCGAATGACCTATGTCTGCCGATACCTCGTTCTATTAACTGAGTAAAAGCACCAGACTCATTTACTTCGAGGACTCCTCTGATCGTCGCGTCAGGTCGTTCGATGAAAGTTGACTTCCGGTCACTACCATGTCTTCTGCGCATCAGCTTCTGCCGAATGAATCCCGTTAGGCTGAAATCGCGCAGTTTTGCACCTCCCTGACGATCTAGATTCGAAGCAAGCCAATCCCTGTAGACTATTCCTCGTTCTACGGGATCACTATTCTCCCAGCATTCGCGCAGGAAGACATCTACTTCAGCACCTTTTCTATGCTTGTCAGAACTTGAATCCATACGGACAACAGGACATGCCCGAAGCTCGAACCCGAACAGCTGACCCTCCTTCCATTCAATCGGCATTGGTTTGTCTGCCAGGCTGCTCCAGTTGCAGGACCTGTATACAGATGGGTCGGAGAACGATTCTGCAACAGAACGAAGTGCTTTCGAATCCATCCTAGAATAACCGAGAATCTTCAGCATTCGGCCATGATTCTCTCGGATCGCGAAAGGAACCGGAGCCTGCTCACCAAATAGCTCCTTAAGTTGAACGTGGACAAAATACCCGGTGTCAGTATTTCTTATAGGCAACCTTCGACGATGTGCCAGTGCAACCATTTCATCCAACGCTAATTCGATGCTCACCATGTAATACTTTTCAGTCATCGCCTCCTCCCTTCAGATACAGAATGCCGTGACATATGAGGCGTTGCCCGCTGTGTATCTGGTTACTCCAGTCCCGCTGGTCAGTCACTCTTATCTCACGCTGGGGTCCTCTGTATTCGCCCCCATCGGCAGGTGACCACCATACTGGAATGCCATCTTTTGCATTTTGACTTCTACGCTTCTCATTGATAAGTGGTGTCCTTTGAAGAACATCAAGCGGGGAGGATGCTTCCATTGAACCAAAAAGGAGCATAGAAGCTGGCAGGCAGGATTTTCTGCCTATAAACAAAGGACGGGCTGGTTTTATAAGTGCCATTTCAACATCCTTGATATTAGGTTGTTCCTCCTCACAATCAAGACCAAGAGATACTGTATAGATCGCGTCCGTAAGATAGTCACGATATCTTATGTGAGTACTTTCTCTAGCACTACCTCCTCTCCGGCCATCAAGGTAACTCCACGTTGTCCAGGCGCAATCGCTGTGCATGAAGTCCTGCCCCATATCAACGGTCTGGAAGTCGCGAAGCTCACGACCAGGTCTGTCACAACGGACAGCAAACTGCAGGCGGGACTGAAGTCTCTGGATCTCGCTGGCCCGGCGGTGCTCCAATCCAAGTGCATTTGCAACGAGTCCCGTCAGCGCAGACAAAGACGGGAAGCGTTCTGTGCGTCCGTAATTATCAACTGCTTGAGTACCAAAACTCATTAGCGGTGCATCGAAACGGAGTATCAGATACGTTTTCATTTTGATCCCATGGTCCAATCAGCCGCCCATGAAGTCAGTTCATCGAGTGTGTAGCTGTCACCGACCTTGAGCAGTTCAGCCGGACCAAGACACATCAGGCGGCGATCGGTATTCTCACCGTAAGCATGGTCCAGTTCCGAGATATGCCTACCCAGTGCACTGTAGGCATTCTCAAGAAGGTTCGGAGTCTCAGATACAGGTTCAAGGAAGGCGTTTGCCAATGTTCTTGGTTGCACTTCGCCTGCTTCCAGGAGAACCATCTGAGCATATGAATGTGGAGCGGTGGAACCCAGTTTTGCTCCTGGCGAGACCGTTGCGATGATTGAAATCAGTCTTCTGACTATTTCTGCTGCTAGAGAACGATCGGCTTTCGTCCAATCCTTCCTGTCGCAACCCTCGAGATTGCTTACGAGAAGTGGCATATCGATAACCACATATCCATAATAGAGGCCGCTGTTCAGTTCAACACTATTTATATGTCCGCTGCCGAGTTCCCCTTCGGCGGCAATGAGATCATCCACTGCAGAGAAGTAATCACTCTCGCTCGATTCACAATGAACCGTGAAGGCATGAGCGACATGTATAGCAGCATCTCCCCGGGAGAGAATGTCACTGGTGACCATTCGTCCGAACATAGCAGCATCAAGACCCGCAGCCTGTCTCAATCCCTTGAGGTTCTTTCCGGACTCCTTCTTGAAATGGTCCTCCACTGCTTTTTTAGCTTCTTTCTCATTGTCTATCTCGATGCAGATATCCCTGGCCGTATCCAACAGGAATCTCAATTCGGGCCTGCCAAGAACAGTTACCTGGCTCGTTTGAAGGATAACACTTTCCTCTGTGGATTCAGATCTGGATTTCTCGGCCTTCTTACTTTCACCGAGGACTTTCGCCATGAGAGCCTGAACCACTGCTGCAGCGTGGGATTCATTAATACTTTCCTCTAGCAGCGGCTTCAGTACGAACTCGTTGAAACTCATACGTGAGCGTATGCTCATTTCTGTTCCCTCGATATGCCCGAGGCTTCCCTTGCCGGAGTATGTGCGCCAGTGTCTCTTGAGGCACTGAGAAGAGATCCTCGTGCGACTGACTCCACCAAAAGTGATTCGCTTTGCGAAACCTGCATCGTCTCTGTTTAAAAGCACAGCGGGATAAGATATGAGTGTATGTATCTGCAAAAATTCATTTTTCATTTCAGTTCTCCTTTTCTGAACGGGTTTTATATCCATAGTAATCTCTGGCGATACTCCTTCTCACTGATTCCGCTTTTTCACCAACCTGAATCAGCAGAAGGTACGCCATATCCACCAGGTTGCACGTCTGAGCCTTGGCAGCAAGGTAATGCGCTGCAGTTCGGACTTCTCTGTACAGGATTGGATCACTGGCTCGGAGCAGGCGAACTAACCGTAGTTCACTATATCCTGATGATGCAAGCGCGTATCCCAAGCCTACCTTCATAGAGTGAAGGTTTTTCATCTGCGCAGCTGCCTGTATGAAGACCGCCCATCGCCTTTCGATCTCATCCCGTGCTTTTCCATGGGATGGAAACCCGGGATCTGATTCTAGAAAGGATGTTACCAGTTTGAAGAAGGCGGGTGAAAACGGATCTGAGGGTGTAAGGCGTCTCAACTCTGCCACATCACCCGGAGACAGTACTGAATCGATAGAATGTGTGATTTGTCCTGTGATACTTGCGAGACTTCTACGTTTCTCTTCTGTCGGTTCCGATCCCTGCATGGTTGTGTTTTCGTTCTCAGACATTTGCTGCTCCCTCATTTGATTTTCCTTCAACATCGTCATTTATAAACAGCTCCGGGAAAGTATCTCGGACCATTCCGTGGAACATTCTTCTTGCGGCGCTCTCCACTTTGAATCTTCGCAATGTAGGCTGCGGTATGCTCCTGAGTGCATCATCGAGCTGATCTTCAGCAATTGTCAACAGTTCACGGATCCATGCTATATCCGCGGCCTCAGGATCAAGCTCGAGTTGGGAAAAGAGCCTATCGAAGAAGATTGCATCTATGTTCCTGTCCAGAGCCACCAGCCATTGGTTTGTTTTACTGTCCCGGAAGTCAAGTTTCCCTTTCGGGGCTCCCTGTGCAACCAGACAGAGGGCACGGTTCAGAACGGTGTTCCTTACTTGCTGACATCGCTCGATCCTCGATTGTGAGAACTTTGCGAGCATGTCACCTCCCTCCCTGGTCTTCAGCATTCCGATTACGGGCTCGGGAAGCAATAGCTCCCGATAGTGATAGCCCTCGGTCTTGCCCTGTCCCCTAGTGAGAGCGGAAGCGATAAAGTGCATACTTCCCCGGTCATCATCCTGGCGCCAGGTGATAGGCTTCTCGTAGTCTCCGGGAAAGAGCAGCTGGTGCAGCTTTCGATAGTCGAAGCCTGCAGCAGATACTGTAAGGGCTTTCGCTTCATTCTTATCCACGGGCGTCCATGGGTCTCCGGTCACACCGTGGAGTTCTTCTCCCGCTATCCTTGCGGTACTGGTTGAAGTGCCTCTGGCTTTCAGAACGCCATGCTCGTACGTCAATCTTATCCGCCTGCATATCTCTATGAAGAACGGGTCGCATCCAGAGAGGTCGATCGACTCCTCCCCGTCCCATGGCAGTAGCCATAGAAGCTTGTATCCATTCCTCCGGGTATAGGGCAGAGATCCACTCAGCATTCTATCGTAGTTCTTCAGCAGGATAGGCACGTCCCGAACGAATCGGGAATTCCAGTCAGGAGCGGTCGCGAGTGTTACACATGGGCGGGATCCAAAGCCGGAGTTCATTCGTGCTATTCCGTAATTGTTGCGGCCGCTGAATCCTTCCATTGTCTGCAGGCTGATAAGCGCATAGCACCAGTGGTCGGGATCCGCTGAATTAATTAACTGGGTCTTCACATCATGGTTCTTTCCCGTCACAAGCAGATCCAGCGTTCCCGGAGTGTTGAATGCTTTCCATTTTTCGTCTATTCTTCCTTCAGGCACTGGAGGTTGCATGAATGCAGGCTTGGACAGGTCCTCGACGAAAAGGCACCATGGTTCATCATTCCCGCTCGTCAATTCAAGCAGCATTTTTTCCCAGGCTGCAGCATGATTGCTGGGTTCAGTACGGTTCGACGAAATGAGAGCCATAGTGGCCAGCTGGACCAGGAAAGCAAACCATGCGTGCTGCTGAAAAGGCCTGAGATGTGTGAAGTCGATTTCAGATCCTGATCCACCAAGCTCAGACAACACTTCGGTAAGGCTTGCCCCCCTTTCCTCCTCTCCAGACCGTTTCACTTGAAACAATGACTCCTTCAAGAGATTATAGTGTTTCTCATTTGAACTGCTCATTAAGCACCCCTCATTCTATGTTGGACATTCCGGCAGTGCGTAATCCCATGCGATCATATTCGTATTGCTTGTCACCGAATCTGAAGGTGACAACATGGTTTGCACTTAGAACATCCTCAGCCGCCGCGTCATCGGGAACATCTCCGGCCATCCATCCGGGAATGGGCAGTTCCCTTACCTGATTGCCGAACGGACTAATCACAGTCGATCGAAAGACTGCCAGACGATCATTGCTGCCCAGGCGCGTGGACAAATGCCTGTCCCCGCTACTGGAGAACAGCACCTTCTCGGATACGAAATCAACAGACCAGTTCGATATGTTTAGATCTGCCAGTAATCGTTTAGCACAGGAACTCCCGTCGATATACTGCTGGTGCTTCTTCCAGAGTCCACCCTTTTCTTCTGATATCTGCCTGAGAACAGAGCTGTGCAGTGAGGTTTCAACGAGCATACGGTTATCATCAGGGATCCGTATTTCTGATCTCTGCTCTAGTGCTCTCCATGTTGCTTCAAGAATGCGAAGATCTTCGTACACCGTGCCGATACCATATGCTCCTCTGGCTTCACCTTTGCTCCGCAGGAATGATGTAATGTCGCGGTCTTCCGGGACTAGAACGATTATTCTGGATTCAAGGAACGCTGAAGGTCTGATCCTGTGATGCCGATGCAGCCTGCCGATTCGCTGAAGGAGCACATCCATCGGGCACAGATCGGTTATCATCAGGTCAGCGTCGAGATCAAGGCTCTGCTGGACCGTCTGAGTAGCTAGGGCAATCCTTCCACCTGATGGACGTTCTTTGCCGAAATGATTCTTCAATTCATTGTCGAGCAGTATACGGTCGAGTCTTGCAAATCTTGCGTGATGAGGCGCATATAGCCCCTTTACCTGGTGCAGCAGGTTCCCATTATCATTCTTGAGGGCTATTCTCTCTATTTCTCTTTGAGTGCATAGGCAGGAATCGACCGTGTTACGAATGATGATTATTCTACCGTCTTTCTCTGCAAAGTCTAAAGCAATACGTGCTACTTCTGAAGGATTCGCTATTATTGTCTCTATGTTGATTCGGACGATCTTTTCCATTGAACCACTTCGGGGAATATCCCTGGTAATTCTATTCCCACCGGCTGAACAGATTGATATCTGAGGATATGGTGCGTGTATTGCATCACTCAGTTTCAATTCATTCTGTCCTCTATCCCGGCCGAGCAGTTTTGCTGCTGTTTCCGTACCGAGAGTGGCGGACATCAGCAACGCATATCCTCCAGCCTGAACGTGCCGGTCAAGAACAACCTTGAGTAACTGGTTCATATAAAGATCGGAGGCATGTACTTCGTCAACAACAAGCAGATGACGAAGGAGAGATGCAGCCCGCATATGAGAATGATTCACCTGCAGAGCTGACAGCAGAACCTGATCAACTGTCCCTACAACAATTGTTCCGGCAAGGTAGCGCTTGGACCGCTCTGCTGCCCAGCTCCTGTATCTGGACCTTTCACTATTGTCGTCGTCCCACCTAACACTGAAAGGGGCCAGCTTCATACCTTCATGATCATCGACTCGAAGATAACCTGGAACCGCCATTACAACTGGAGGCGCCTCATTTCCTGAAGAAAATACTCTTCGAATGATATCGTTGACACGCTTATGTATCTGAGTGGCCGCGGTTCTCGTGGGCAAAGCAAAATAAAGACCATCAACGAGGCCGTTTCGGAATAGTCTCATGAAGCAAGCGATAGCAGCCTCTGTCTTACCGGAGCCTGTTTCAGCCTCGATAACGGCCACGGCACCTCCCACGGGGGAGTCGAGTTCAATGACAGCGCGCTGAACAGGGCGGGGTTCGCAATCTGGAAGTATCGAGTTGAACTCTGTCAGCTGAGCGGAATACCTGTTACAGTTTGCACCGGGTTCAAGCCAAAGAAGAGAAAGAGCCTTTTCCGCAAAGCTCCTTGCAGTAGTAATGTAACCGATGTTGAAATCGTCAGTATACGGGAACAAGTGTTCATCGCTGCCAATCCAGTCTGCAAGAGTGACAAGGCCGTAGAATGCATGCTGGAACGCACTCTCGGCAGGCAGAAGTTCGCCGGATTCATGCCACGCATCCGGATACCATTCCTGAAGCATTTCCCGGAGTTCGGATATCCCGGTGAAAGGATCATAACCGTTGCACTGTTTCCAGAGAGCCGACCGGAATACACCTGGAACCTGAGGTCGGCCATGGTGAGCCACAACGGCATTGAGATATGAGAAAAGTGTCCTCTCAGATGTCACCCATTCGAGCATTCTTCGATATTCTAGAGCATCAGCCAGTTTCTCCGTCCATGAACCCTCTTCTGTCATCAGCGCGAGCATTTCCCTGACATGCCCTGCAGTGTCAGTCGCCGTGATATGCTCCCTATTCTGAAAGCCCGTGTTGAACTTGCCAATGTCATGCAGTCCGGCAAGAACTGATAGGCGAGCTATCTGCACATCACTTAACTGGTCCTGTGAGACTACACCGGCTAACCGTTTGCCGGTCAGACTGCGTCGGAGTAATGCTTCACAGCATGCAGCCACATCTGCACAGTGGGCGGCAAGAGGATGCCATGACTCCACTTCGCCGGATTCGCTATACTTGAGCTTGCCCCATGCATGATCCGGTATCCCTCTCATTAGGATCCTTTCCTGCGTTTTCTGAAGGTTTTCAAAGCTGCCATCATTATCCTTGCACTTGCTTCCGCATCAGAAAGAGGATGATGGTGCCTGAGCTCAATTCCGAGATGCCTGCAAACAGCCGGAAGGCTGGTAGGGTGAATGCGCCAAAGTCTTCTCGCGAGTATCATTGTGCATTCGAAGGGTGGAATTGAAACACGAAGTCCTGCCGTTTCGAGGCATCGACGGAGGACAGCTCGATCGAAGGAGGCGTTATGAGCGACCATCAGTTTTACGTCGACAAATACATGCTCTATCTCCCTCCATACGTCAGTGAAAAGGGGTTGATCCTGAACATCCTCCCAGCTTATTCCATGAATATGAGTGTATCGGAAGGAATTCCGGGGTGGTCTGATCAGTCGAAAGACTTTTTCTCTAATACGCTCATTAACTACTTTCACAAGTCCGATCGCACAAGCGCTGTTCTTCTGTTCATCTGCAGTTTCGAAGTCGATCGCTAGAAAACTGCTCCCTGAACACGTAATTCCATCTAATGCTTTCATCAGGATTGCCCCTAGCAGCCTCTATTCTATAGAGGGTACCATGACTTAGTACCATGGTGTTTTCAAAATACACCCGACTACCTTTTTCTATCCTATCTCTTATCCAGAATATCTGCAAGTTCGCGCGATACTATAATTTGCACATTCAATGATGAGCATACGATATGCCTATTATATAAGTATATATTACTACTATATCTACTATATATATATACAGTACTTGTAGATATACTGAATATCGACCCTTCAATATCTGAATGGTGCATTCAGCATTATCGTGATGGGAGCCGGGTTATGGGGCTATATAGTCATATTATTCGTGTAGTAATCATTAATACTTTTCAAGATCTCTGCACATTAAATTGCATAAAACCAGAAGCTATTAATTATCGAACAGGCGGATATTATAAAAAATGTAGCTCTCAAACAGAAAGGAAGACAGCCTGAAACCTGTATATTGAGTATGGCGGTATGAACATGTTCCTTAAATAGTAGCACTCTGTCTTCGAAAAGACTCTATGTATTGCCTTAGTGTCAGTCGCTCAGTAGTCTATATCGTTACTTGCCGCTACGAGGTTGACGTTGTCCACGCCGGAGATTGAGTTCAATCCCGTCACCATATCCCTTGAATTGAACCCCGGTTTCAGTGACAGGTCGTATGTAAGTGTAAGGTAGACACCGTCGCTGGAGGGCTCTATATGGATTATGGTGCTCTTGCCCGCCCTGTCGTTGATGTAGCTTATGTACCCCTGCTCATCGCCGGATTCCCTGTTGAAACGGAACCTGAGTATGAACTCGCTCCTGTGCATGGAACCGAAGTCGCTCCTTGACAGGATCATGGCCACCGTACCAATGAACAGGGTGGAGAAACCGGTGAGGATGTAGTTCCCGGTTCCGGATGCTATTCCCTCCGTGAGGGCGAAGAATATGAAGGCCGTATCCTTGGTGTCCTTCACCACGGTCCTGAACCTGACTATGGTAAGGGCGCCCACCAGGGCGAAAGCCCTCGCGAGGTTGCTTCCTATCACCATCATGACGGCGCTTACCGTAATGCACATGAGAACGAGCGTCACCACGAAGGACTGGGAGTAGGAGAGACCCTTGTGGGTCCTGCGGTAGATGACGCCTATAAGCAGCCCGGCCCCGAGAGCCAGCACTAGATTGACGATAACCGACAACGGGCTGTAGCCAAGGTCGTCGGAAGTCCTGGTGAACCATTCCATCAGCTCAGGCAAGCCGGTCTCCTTTCGAAAATCCTGTCGAGGCGTCCGGGCATCGAGTCCATGTAAACGGCCCCGGTCGCGTATGCGAACTTGGAGAATGAAACCAGTCCGAGCTGGAATTCCTGTATCAGTCTCAGGAACCACGCGGGCATGCGGTACCTGAACTTGATCTCCAGCACATGCAGACCGTCCGATATCATTCTTCCCTCTCCGGTGGGATGTCCGCTCCCGCCGGCCCTGTACGCCAGTATTCCGGTATCGAGGGTGACCCTGAAATCCGGGTTGGCCCTGTTCTCCCAGGCCGTCCTGTGATAATCCACCACCACGCTGGGGGATATCCGCTTCCTGAAAGCGTCGAAGACGAACCTCTCACCGGTCTTGCACAGTCCGCCGCCTTCCATCAGAGTGGTCGCCAGGTCCATCGTTCCCCTGCCGAGGGACTCCTCCGCCATGGAGGGATCCAGGAGCATCCTGTGCTTGTAGACCAGGGTGTTGTTCCTGCCCTTCAGCTCAAGGAAGAGGGGTCTGGAATAGAGGGTGGCCGAGCTGTAACTGCGCAGCCGGAACTTGTACCTTTTTCTCAGACCCGCCAGTTTCTCGTAGTAGAGATCGAACCCGTCTGTGTCGAAATAGTGGCTCCTGACGAAGTAGCCGCCGTCGGAACCGGAATGGATGTCCTTCTCGAGCCGAAGGTCCATCTCCCTGACTATTCCCGGCAGCTCGTCGGTCCGGAGGATGTACTTGAACTCGTACCTGTGGAAATGGAGCCTTGGAGCGTCAGCAGAGGTCATCAGAGGTCCACCGCCGCTTCCAGTAAATAGTCGGTGCGGTCCTCCTCGAAAAGAATGTTACGGGGACGGTGGCTGATCATCGCAGCGCTGAACGTGACGGGGCTCCCGGTGTCGAATGTAAGTGTGAAGGACAGCTCGTCCTCCCTCTGGTCCGCCGTGCGGTCCGGTTCCCAGGAGCCGATTGAGACGGACGCGGTAACACTCTCCAGTGACGGCTTGAAGGTGAGCCAGGTCAGACCTCCGGTACACCACCAGCTCTGGAACTCCGGAGCCGTCTCTCCCGATATCACGTCTGCCAGGCTCCAGTTGTCGCCCCTTACGAACTCACCACGGAGCTGGAGGGCCAGGTCTCTTGAGATGTCCCTGCTGAACTGGAGGTCCCCTCCCATGGCCATCTGCCTGGCGGAGCACACGTACCCGTCAACGGATTCGAGGTCGATCTCACCGAAGCGAAGCGTCGTTAAGCCGGCTCCGAGGACAATCCTCATCGGCAGCCGGAACTCCGCACGGGCGGAGTACTGGACTTCGTTGTCCTGGTTCTGCCAGTCGGGAGAACCGTTGAAGATACCGAGAGAAAGTATCGGAAGGCCCGTTACGTCAGGGTCCAGCACCAACATGGAACCGATGTCGCGCCCTGAGTAGAGCAGGTTCTCCAGTTCGCCGTCGGTGACGGAATGGTCCATGGACTGCAGTTCCCACCGGCTGAGGAGCGTGTTCAGACAGAAGGGTTTCTTGAACCGGCCCGCCTGCACTTCCAGCATGCTCAAAGGCGCCCATGAGAGGTAGCAGTCCTTCACGAAGATCTCCTCGGGCCTGGTCTCAAGCTGTAGTTGCCCTTCGGTGTTGTCCGTTATCCGGAAATCGGCGGACAGACCCGCGGACTCTATGAAGAAGCTCCTGTCCGGTATCTCCAGAGTGCCCCCGAACTGCCCGAACCTCACCCTCGCGTAGGCCGAGAGGGTGAAGCTCTCAGCGTTCCCGTTCTCCACATCCACGTCAGCCATACAGACGGAGGCTGAGAGGAGCACTGCCGCCAGAACCGGAAATCCGTTCCTCAACATTGTTCACGCCCCGCATTCAGATTGAAACATGAAGCTCAACGATAACATACCGGCATGCAAACCTACAACACCCCGTCATCTCAGGACCACGAACTTTTCCGACGTCGAGGCACCGCTGGCTCTCACCACGGCGAAGTAGACGCCGGTGGCCAGGGACGGGGGCAATTCCAGTACGGCGGTTCCCTCCAGGGAGCCGAGGGTCCCGGGTTCCATCACAAGCCTTCCCGCCATGTCGTAGACCGATATCTCCCCGGGTGTGGAGGTTATGTGGTACTGCACCGATACCGATGACGATGAAGGGTTGGGCCATAGAGCCTCTATCCTGGGTCTGAAGAAGTACGCGGAAGGCCAGCCCGGGTTGGGAGCCCCGGGCGTTCCCGGAAGTTCGCCGCTCTCCCAGCTCACCGGTATGTCAAAGGGGAGCCCGGGCTCCTTCAGGTAGAGCAGGTCCCCCGAAAGGGGCCATGTGGATGAATCGTACATGACAGAGAAGACAAGCTGGTCGCCTTCCATCAGGCAGACGCCGTCGGACTGGCCGTTGAGTCCGAACCCGAGCGCCTCCACCACCGGGATCTGCTCTCCGTAGAATGACCTGAAAGCGGCCTCGGATTCGCAGATCACAAGGAACCGGCCGGGATCGATGAAGGTCCTTCCGGGGATGAGGCAGCCGTGCATGCCCCTGTCCATTACGAGCCAGCCTGAGATATCCGCTATCATGTCGCCTGCGTTGAATAGCTCTATCCAGTCGCCTCCCTCGCCCCGGTGGCATATCTCCGAGAGCATGATCTTTACTCCGCTCTCCCCGCTCTGGACCTCCTGGCCCAGCGTCATGTGAGCAGCTTCCCCCCATGAGGGGTCGAGAACGAGAAGCTCGGTCCCCGCCGGAGAATCGAGGACCAGGTCTCCGAACACCATGGAGTTCCAGGGAAGCAGCATCTCCAGGAGCTTATCGTTGTTCGTGAGATACAGGGTGTCCCAGGGCTCAACCACGACACTGGAAGGAGTGAATAGGCGGGCCGGCGGGTCGCCGGCCTGAAATCCGTAGTACGACAGGTCCAGGGGTGTGTCCGAAGCGTTCACCAGTGGAATGGACCAGAGGAAGGTGTTGTATCTGACGGGCGCCAGAGCCTGGAGGTCCTGATGATGAATCTGGAATCTGCTCCTCCTTGCCGACGGGACACAGACATTGTGTATCATTGATGTCGCGTAACCGTACTCCGGATAGTAGTAGGTCACCGGACCCTGAGGGCAGCTTATGTGGTAATCCACCGCGAACCTCAGATTGCTCAGCCATGGCGGGAACTCGAACCGCCCGTTCCAGATGAGATGATCCGGGTCCTTCGATGTGAGACAGTAATGCACCCTCTCGTTCCCGTCTGACCAGATGTAGATGCCCGCCCATCCCGGAGGCGACTGGAACTCCACGCATACGGAGACGCTGTCGTAGGCTCCACCCGACTGAAAGTTCCAGACGGGAATGTCCATGGAGACCACTTCTATGGGTGATGGCAGATCCGCCAGCTGAGGGAGGAACTCGGCCCTCTCCTGGACGGCCTGGGTGAGGAGAGCCACAGCTTCGTCGAAATCAGAGTTCGTTCCGAGCTTCATGCTGTCCGCGTAAACGCTTTCCCTGATCTCCTGGTAGATGGAGTCTATCACTCCGGGAAGCTCCGATGACATAAGCCCTGCGGCTTCCATCATCCGGTCGTGGTAGAGCTGGCGGTTGCTTCCGTCCCGGAGCATCCTGTTCAGCAAAGGGGAGATGTCGAAACAGAACATGGTCGTCTGGGTCAGCCATTCAGGCTGGTATTCCCCGTCCCACCTGTTGCCGAAAGTGGCGTCCCGGTCCCAGGGGTAGAACCTCCAGTCTCCTTCCGGGGTCATGTGCAGGTAGAAGTTCTTGGAGATTCCGTCCTCGTCCCTTATCGCGATGGATATTGCGGCGTTGGAGATGACATCATTCACACTGATCCCGTGGGGAAACCCCAGGTTCAACAGGTCGATGAGGTGGCGGAGGAGTGGCAGGGCTTCGTCCCAGCCCCTCTCGGCCTCGAAACCCGCTGTGCCTGATGTGTCGCTGGGCTGCCAGACCAGCCTGCCAAGGTGGTCGGTCGACTTGAACAGAGGACCGTCCCCGAGCCCGTTCCTTTCGTAGAAAAAGTGGTCTATCCTCTCCACCTGAACGTATACACCGTAATATTCGCCGTTTATGTAGAACTCCACATGCTCGGTCAGGGGTGCGGGCAGGCCCATCTCCCTGGACATCAGGAGCCCCAGCGCGTTCCTCATGATTGTCTTGTCCCTGTATTGCGCGTCAAGCAGGATGTGGGAGCAGTCCATGAGCGTGGTATCCTGCAGCTCCAGCTTCCAGCTCTTCTTCGGGCAGAACAGGGATGATCCCCCCCTGAAACCGGCCAGGCAGCTGCAGGCTCCCGCGGGGGTCTCGACGTATGCCGGGAACTGAAGGTCGGAATAGGGATCGTAGTAGAGCATGTACAGGTATTGAGGATCGATCTGGAGATGGTAGCTCTCGAGGCTTCCCTGCCCGAAGAGGATGATGAAGGATGTGAGAAGCAGCTGCATGATACTCCCTGGACTTTACATTGAATACATACCGTCGATACACAACCTATTCCGGTGTGCTGAAGGCCTTTCGCTAAACTATAGAGCCATTCCGGCTATACTGCAAAGAGCAGCGGGAGCTCCATAGCGGACCCTCGGCGAAGAATAGTCTTCATCCAGGTGGACCATGGTGTACTCAGCCGAAGGATGGTCCGGTATTCCGGGGGAGCCGTCACTGCCTGTCGGTGGCCCCTGTGAGGAGCGTAATGTTGCTCCTTGTGAAGAACCCGTCAAAGCCGTCATACCTGTGGATGTACTCGTTGACCAGCATGGTGCGGGCCGAGGGCTCCGTGAAGGTCTGCCTGAGACCCTCCTCCTCGGAGCCCACCAGCCCTATGAGGAATTCAAGGCCCTGGTCCAGGAAAGCCCGGTAGGTCTCCTCTATGTCCTCCGTGCGGAAGGCCATGTGATGTACCCTCGGGCCGTAGTTCCGGATGAACTTCTCCGTCGGGCCCGAGTCCTCCATGCTTACGAATGATCTGATGCCCGAGGTGAATACCATGGCGAATTCGTCAGGGGCCAGTCTGGCAACGTTGGTTATGGAATTGAAGACGCTTACATATACCGAGAAGTCGAAATCGTAGCTGGTCAGCTCCATGAACTCGATGATGGCCCTGTCACGGTCCTCGGCCCTGACCCTGGTGGCCATGTGGTCCAGGAACCCGACGTTACTGCCCGCCCGGCCGGGAGGGTCAGGCGCGGACCATTCCAGGCTCTCCCTTCCCCGGGAATGGAAGTCGCCCCTCTCCCCGGTCCACTGGACCAGGCCCAGAGCATTCCCCGTATAAGGTGACGGAGGGGTCTCCAGATACATACAGCCACCGAACTCCTGTACGTCCTCAGTCGCGAAAACCCTGCCCGCTTCCTTCTGCAGGCCGTGATAGGCCCTTATGTCGCTGACGGAGAAGACAAGGGTCTCAAGCCTTGTATTGGGAAGGTGCGCCGATCTGGGTCTCCTGTTCAGTTCGAGGAATGGATTCTTCCCTCCTTTCCTGTGCCTGATGACGATGGAGGCGGAACCTTCCCTCCGAAGCACCAGCGCTCTCTGGGAATCGTCCTGGAACCCTCCCGCAGGTCTGTGGCCCGTGCGCATGGCCAGCTCCACGGCGGCGGCGTCCAGCATGTGCGGTTCGGTATTGATCACGATGAACTCCAGCCCTCCCACAAGGCCCTCGAGGCCCGACCTGCGCCTTTCCTCGATCACCCTGGGGGCTTGCTCTTCCAGGTACCGGTCGCTGTTACCGAAATCGTAGGAGTAAGAGGAGTGCCTGCCGCAGACAGGGCAGTGTCCTTCATCCGTTTCATGTACCTTTCGGCACCTGCCGCATATCACCTTCGCCAGTTCGAAACCTCCCGTGCACCTGAGTTCAAGTCAGAGAGAGAACCTTTCGACGTGTATCCGGTCCTTTCCCGCACCCATATCCTTGAGGCTCTTCTCTGCGATCTTCATCATCGGGGGCGGCCCGCAGACGTAGAACTCGGAACCCTCGGGATCTCCGACCAGGCGTTCCAGCCTCACCCTGTCCAGATAGCCTGTCTCGCCGCCCCATGACGGGTCGGGTCTGCTCAGGACATGTACTATCTCAAGCATTGGCCCGCCTTCCCCGGAGGCCATGGACTCCAGTTCGTCCAGGAAGGCTATGTCGCTCTCGGTGCGGTTTGCGTAGAGCAGCAGCACCTTCTGCTCCGAACCCGAATCCCTCATGTGGCGGAGCATGCTCATCATGGGTGTTATGCCTATTCCGCCCGCAATGAATACCAGACGGTCGCTCAAAGGACGGAGCAGGTGGGAGAACCTTCCGTAGGGAGCCATCACGGCTGCCCTGTCGCCCTTCATGGTCTTTCCTGTCGTCCTTGTGTAGTCCCCCGATTCCTTGGGGGTGATGCTGATGCTTCCCTTGGCGGACGGGCTTGAGGATATGGTGAAGGGGTGTTCTTCCCTGGGCAGGCCCCTCCCCCTGAGAAGTGTCACGAAGAGGAACTGACCGGGAAGGTATTCGAATACCTCCCGTCCCACGGGAGGGACCAGCTGTATATCCCATACGTCATGGGTTATCCCGGTCACGCTCCCGACCTTCCATGGCCGCAGCCTTCCACCCAGGCGCCTCCAAAGGGCCAGGTGGAGATGGGAGAAAACCCCTGTGCCCAGGAGCCCGAACCAGAGGATGCGCATTTCCACCGGCTGGAACCTGACCGCCGCCATGTAGCTGTGAAGGAAGACACCGCAGAGTATCACCGGTGTGAGCCAGCTGTGGCAGCGGAACCAGAGCTGGAAAGGTATCCTGAGCCTGGAACGTAACAGGGCCGCTGCGCCGAACAGGACCAGCAGGGCCAGGGTCGCCTTGGCCGCCAGAAGGAACCAGGGGAGATCGAGACTGACAAGCAGCCTGCTGCTGCCCCTGCCCAGGGCAAGGAGGACCGGATGGACAATGACAAAAAGGACTCCGACCGCTCCCGTGACCCTGTGCATCCTCAGCATCCTGTCGAGACCGAAGGGTCTCTCAATCCACCTGAACCTGGCCGACAGCACCGGCTGGAGCGCCAGGACGGCGAAACCGGTCAGGCCCAGCACCAGTCCGATACCGGTTGTGATGTCAAAGCCGGAGGAATTACCGAATAAACCCCGTACAGCCAGCGGTGCGGTCACGAGAAGGAGGTAGAGCAGTACCCTCCATGTCATGGCCGTCCTGTGCCTGCCGGACCCGGTCATCAGGATGTCCATCAGCTACCCTGTCCCGGCCGGTACACGGTCAGAGCTCTATCCGCGCCGAAAGAGCCTCGCGATGCATACCGCTGAACCCGTCGCCGCCGCCCCAGGCCACGAGTATCCTGATGGCATCTCCGGGGGAAAGCACGGGATCAAGGTCATCCGAGGGCTCCACGGGGAGAGTGAAGGTGAACACGGTGGAATCCCCGTACTCCTGCACGTCGGCCTCAAGGATGTCATCGGCACCGTTATTGTCGATGTCCGGGGAATGGGATACCGGGGAGGTCCCGTGGTCGTCGCGGTAATGGGCGCCATCATCGTCTGCGTAGCCCATTATCAGCGAAGCGTCCTTCATTGCAGGGCCTCCGCCGAAGCCCACGGCGACCCATCCTGTCGAAGGGGCTTCGAGGCGGAAACTGAAGGAGTCCTCATTCCCGATCCACGAAAGGGATGCACCCTCCATCTCCACTGTCTTCCATCCGTCGGCACCTTCGGCAGGCGTAAGCTCACCCAGGTCGCCGGCGTGAGACACGGAGCAGAAACACAATATGAGCAGCGCGACAAGAAATGCGGATCTCATTTTCCTTCCTTTACCCTTGTTCTGTTCGGCCCTCACCTGACACCGGGGTCTCCATGGATCCCACTGACCAATATAGAGCCATAAGGGGCATCACGGTAGACATCAGCTCCAACCTGTCGGAATGCCGGGGCCGGCAGCCCGGATGGCTCCTCTTGTGTGCAGCGGGACACCCGGTCAGTCTGAAGAACGTCTGCGCATTCGTTTTATTGTCCTGGAAAGGAAACCGGGCCTGCGGGAGGTATCCAGCGCCCTGAGACCGTAGTCCACCAGTACCCTCTGGAAACCCGCTTCCCTGTCCCACCGGTTCCTCTTCCAGGCCAGGCCCCCGAAAAGCCTTACCGCGAGGTAGATTGAGCGCTTCTGCCAGGCAGCCACCCTGAGGACGGTCATGGCCTCCAGCATGATCCTGTCGGCATCTCTACGCGGACCCGGTCGCCGCTGCCCTCTCTGCCCACATCGTATCCGAAGGGGCGCAGAATGACCCAGGTCCTGCCGTCCGAGAGGGGGGAGACTACCAGGGAACGTGTGAACAAGCTCATGCAGACCCCTCCTGTCCCGTAATGCACGAATATATCCGATCGGCCGTTTCCGGTAACGGAGAAACCCAGGCGCGAACAGGATAGGATTGGAGGATATCCTATGATTAACACATGCCGGCCATGCTCTTAAGCGGCGGGATGCCCTGCCCCGGCTGTAGACTTGAATGATGCCGTCTACTTATATTACGAGTTCGCATATTCCTTACTACACCTGAAGAGAGGCTCTATATGGACAAGACCAAGTATGTCTATTTTTTCGGAGGCGACCGGACTGAGGGAAACCGGGACCAGAAGCAGCTTCTCGGCGGGAAGGGCGCCAATCTGGCAGAGATGACCAGGCTGGGACTGCCCGTTCCTCCGGGATTCACCATTTCCACGGAAGCATGCGCCGCTTACTACGGCGAGGGGCAGAGCGGCACATGGCCCGCAGGTCTCGAGGCCGAGGTGAAGGAGAAGCTGGCACAGCTCGAGAAGGTCACCGGAAGGGAATTCGGTTCCGGAGATGAGCCGCTGCTGGTCTCTGTGAGGAGCGGCGCGGCGGTCTCAATGCCCGGAATGATGGACACGGTTCTCAACCTTGGTCTGAACGAGAGATCGATCCGGGCTCTCATCAAGAAGACGGGCAATCCCCGCTTCGTGTGGGATGCTTACAGAAGGTTCATACAGATGTTCGGTGATGTGGTCATGGGAATTCCCCACCATACCTTCGAGGAAGCCCTGGACGAAGTGAAGGACAACCGGGGGGTCGAACTGGACACGGAGCTTTCCACGGATGACCTTAAGGAAGTGGTGGACAGGTTCAGGAAGATCTACGACAGGGAGATAGGTGCAAAATTCCCCGACGATCCCTGGGAGCAGCTCAAGCTTTCCATCGACGCTGTCTTCGGATCATGGAACAACAACAGGGCCATCCGCTACAGGGAGATAAACGCGATAACGGGCCTGGTAGGCACTGCCGTCAACGTGCAGGCAATGGTCTTCGGCAACATGGGCGAAGAGTCCGGCACCGGTGTGTGCTTCACGCGGAACCCGGCCAACGGCGAGAACAAGTTCTACGGCGAGTACCTGATGAACGCCCAGGGTGAGGACGTTGTGGCCGGCATCAGGACCCCCCAGCCCATATCGACCCTGCGGGACGTCAACGAGAGGGCCTACGATGAACTGCTGGAGGTAAGGGAGAAGCTTGAGCGCCACTACCTGGACATGCAGGACGTCGAGTTCACAATCCAGGAGGGCAAACTGTACATACTCCAGACCCGGTCCGGCAAGAGGACTGTGTTCGCCGCCCTCAACATAGCTGTGGAGATGGTCCATGAAGGCCTCATTGATGACAGGACAGCGCTGGGTCGAATTCCCACCGGAAGCTTCAACCAGCTCTTCGCTCCAGTACTGGGCAAAGAGAGCAAGGGGAAGGCCCATTACCTGACCACGGGTCTCAGCGCGTCCCCCGGAGGCGCCTGCGGCAGGGCCGTGTTCAACGCTGATGATGCCGAGGAGTGGGCCGCAAGGGGCGAGGATGTGATCCTCTGCAGGAAGGAGACCAGCCCCGAGGACATAGGCGGCATGTCCGCCTCGAAGGGCATCATCACTTCCAGGGGAGGGATGACGTCCCATGCGGCCGTGGTTGCCAGGGGAATGGGAATCCCCTGTGTGGCCGGTGCCAGCGACCTCAGGGTGGATGCAGCCTCGAAGACCATTACCTGCGGTGATGTGGTGATAAAGGAGGGCGACGTGATTGCCCTCGACGGTTTCACGGGCGAGGTCTTTGCCGGTGAGGTGAAGGTGAAGCCATCGGAGATACTCACCATCTCTTCGGGAGAGGGTGAACCGGGGGAATCGAGGCTCTATCAGAACTACTCCCGGCTGATGGAATGGGCGGACAAGTACAGAAGGCTCCGTGTCAGGGCCAACGCCGAGACCGTCAGGGACGCCCGGGTTGCCGTCAACTTCGGCGCCGAGGGCATAGGGCTCTGCAGGACTGAGCACATGTTCTTCGGGGACGACAGGATAGTGCCCTTCAGGAAACTCATCCTGGTTGCCGAGGAGGTCAAGAACCTCCAGTACCAGTTGTCCACCGCGGACGGAGACACTTCGGAACTGGAGAAGAAGCTGGCGGGACCCCTGGAGGACTACAACGAAGCTCTGCAGGAGCTAATTCCCCTGCAGAAGGGTGATTTCGCCGGGATATTCAGGGAGCTGGACGGCCGTCCGTGCACGGTCAGGCTCCTCGATCCGCCCCTTCATGAATTCCTGCCCCATGACGAGGCCGGACAGCTGGAGATGGCCAGGAACATGGGCGTGCCGGTGGAGAAGATAAGAAGCACCGTGGACAAGCTCCACGAGTTCAATCCCATGCTGGGCCACCGCGGCTGCAGACTCGGTCTTACCTACCCCGAAGTCTCCGACATGCAGGTCAAGGCCATAATGGAAGCTGCCATCGAGGTTAAGGCCGGGGGCGTCAGGGTCCTTCCGGAGATAATGATACCGCTGGTCGGTCACCCCGAGGAGCTTCGGATCGCCAGGGAGAGGGCCCAGAAGGTCATAGACGAACTCCTCTTGGAGAAGGGTCTGCCCCGCGACCACATAGACTACAGGATAGGCACGATGATCGAGATACCCAGGGCCGTTGTTGATGCAGCCAGGGTAGCGGAGTATGCCGATTTCTTCAGCTTCGGCACAAACGACCTGACCCAGATGGCCTGCGGTTTCTCAAGGGACGACGCCGGGGCCTTCCTGGACGATTATGTCAGAATGGGCATATATGAGGAGGATCCCTTCACCACCATCGACGTCAGCGGCGTTGGCCGTTTCGTGGAGATGGGAGTGAAGGAGGGAAGGAAGACTAAACCCGACCTCAAGATCGGTGTCTGTGGTGAGCACGGGGGCGACCCCAAATCCATCCGCTTTTTCAACGGCGTTGGGCTCGACTATGTCTCATGCTCCCCCTTCCGTGTCCCGGTGGCCAGGCTTGCCGCCGCCCAGGCGATGATCGACGGGGAGAGCTGACAGAGCTGATCCGTCAAACCTTTGGAGAGTGTGCTGGCGAATGAACGATAACGGGACCGTGCTGCTGGCTGACAGTGACTCCGGACTCCTACAGGTCCTGGGTAAGGTCCTGAAGCTGGACGGGTTCGAGGTCATCGAGTGCTCCACCGGCATGGAGGTCATAGACAGGGCGGTTGCCTCCCCTCCGTCCCTGATCGCCTGCGGCTACTTCCTTCCGCTCCTGGACGGTCTCAAGGTCTGCCGGTATCTGAAGAGGGAATCCTCAGTCTCGGGAGTCCCGTTCATCCTTCTGACCCCCGGCATCGACCCGTACCTTCGCCAGAGGGCCGAGTGGGCAGGAGCCGACAGCGTTCGAGAGCTTCCTGTCAGGGCGGAGGATTTTCTCTCCCTCTGCAGGAGTCTTGCCTCGTCCGCACCAAAGGCATCAGCCAACGAGATAGCCAGGGCCAACCCTCCGGACAGGGAATCCATACTCGAGAAGCTCTGCGGGTATCTGGAGAACAGGGTGAACAGGCTGGAAGCCACATGGCACCTGACTGAGGAACTGGGCAGGACGATGAGCGTCCGTGAGATTTTCAGAAGGATGGCCAACGGGATACTCACGGGACTGAGCTTCGACAGGGTCTGGCTGACCCGCTACCTCGACCAGACCGACGAGTTGGTCACGGAAGTGGCCAGGGGCAGGAACATGGGCGAAACAGCCAGCTCCGTGCATGTACGGGAACACGCCGACCTTCCTCTCGGGATCGCCATCAGGGAGATGGTGCAGGTGGTATCCGGCGACATGGACCTGCCCGACGAGAGGCTCTGGTGGGCTGGATCGTCCGACTATGTCGACACCCCACTGGTTGCAGCAGGCAAGCCAATTGGACTCATAAGGTGCGACAGGTCGCTCACGGGCAGGAAGATAGAGAAGACCGACCTTGAAGCCCTGAGACATTACGCAGCACATGCTGCCGAGGCGATTCTCAATGCCATGATACTTGAGGATGTCACCGACGAGCGAGAACAGATGTCGGCCATCATGAACAGCCTGGACTCGGGCATACTCGTCGTGGACAACGCCGGAGTGATTCTCCAGGTGACATCAAGGGTTGGGGAGCTTTTCGGCAAGAGCATCGGGAACATGCGTGGGAAGAGCATCCGCGAATCAATGCCGATGCTGGCTTCCGGCAAGGATAACGCTTTCCTCATGGCTCTGCAGGAAGAGAAGCAGGTTCTGAACCAGCCGATTCACCTTGGTAGGGCAGGTACCCCGGACCTGGTGCTGAACGTGAGTTATCTGCCTTTCCAGAGGGCGGGGCATTTCGCCGGCATAGTAATCATGGCCAACGATGTCACCGAGAGTTACACCCTGAGGGAGAGCCTGCGGAAGAAGAACGAGCAGCTGGAGACCATTTCCGTCATCGGCAGCGAACTCAATTCAACTCAGGACCTGGACAAGATATGCAAGGAAGTGATAAAGGCTCTCCGGAGGTTCTTTCCCTCCGAGGCTGTCACTGTGTTCCTGGCCGAGGGCAGCAGGGACAACCTCACTCCCAGCTCAGTAAAGGCCGCCGCTACAGCCGGCTACGACCGTGAAACGGATCCACAGGGGCTCATCATCAAGATAAGCGAGACCGCAGGACTCAGAAGTTCCGAACCTGACGACAGCTATTCCCAGGGAGCGGTAGCAAGCGCCATCAATACCCGCAAAGCCGTCAACATCAAGCAGGTCAGGGAGGATCGGCGGTATGTGGAGAATCTGGCGGGAACCCGCAGTGAGCTCTCGGTTCCAATGATAGTGCAGGACAGAGTGGTAGGAGCCATCGATATTCAGAGCCCGGCTCCGGCCAAGTTCAACTCCGAGTCAGAGCGGACCGTAGTAGCCCTCGCCAACCACGCTGCCACAGCGGTGGAGAACGCAATGCTCCATTCCAGGATACTCAGCCTGGCCCGTAAGGACAAGCTGACAGGCCTGGGCAACCTTCGCTACTTCGAGGAGAAGCTGGACGACGAGTTCCGCAGGACAGACAGGTCCAACTTCCCCTTCTCCCTGATAATGATGGACATAGACGATTTCAAGCACTACAACGATTCGTGGGGTCACCTGATGGGTAACACGCTGCTCAAGACGGTAGTCAAGGCCATGGGCAACGCCATCCGCGAAGTGGACGTGCTGATTCGCTATGGAGGCGAGGAGTTCGTGTGCATCCTGCCCTTCACAGGGGAGCAGGAGGCAGCCGAGATAGCCGAGAGAATAAGGAAGAGGGTGGTGGAATCCTCCTATATCATACCCCATTCCGAGCAGCAGCCCCTGGGTATGGTAAGCATCAGTCTGGGCGTGTCGACCTATCTCACAGACGTAGGCGACAGGAACATGCTCCTCAAGTACGCCGACCAGCGGATGTACATGGCCAAGCGCGCCGGCAAGAACAAGGTTGTAGCCCCTGCCCTGAGCAACTGCCAATTCGCCGGCTGATAATAATCCTCAATCCGACACTCTGCTGTTAGAATCCCGCTTGGGGTACCAA
>JAFGPK010000084.1 GCA_016936235.1 Candidatus Fermentibacteraceae bacterium
ATTGGCCGCTGCGCCCACAGGAGATATGTTCCCTCCCAGACATGCGCCTATGAGGAGACCGAAGGTCAGGTAGTAGTGGCTTCCTCCGCTGTGGCTGAGGCTCTGGGCTATGGCGTGGGTCACCGGGATCATGGCGGTCACGTAGGGGACGTTGTCGATGAAGGCGCTGAGCAGGACGGCGCTGACCACTATCAGGACGAAGGCCATGAACGGGCTGTGGCCGGACACTCCCGCCAGGAAGATCCCCACTCTCTCCATGACCCCCATGGCCTCCAGAGCGCCCACCATGAAGAATATCCCCGCCAGGAGAAACAGGGTATCCCAGTCAAACTCCCTGAGAATGGCCCTGGAGCTTCTCTCGCCATGCCTGCCCCTGCTGGAGGAAGCGCCCAGGTGTCCTCTCCGGTAGAGGGCATGCCACGACACAGCCAGTATCCCTCCCCCTATACAGAGAAGCCCGGCTTCAATGCCGACACCGGGGAAAAAGAAGCTCAGAACCGCCAGTCCCAGTATCACGCCGCCGAGTATCCAGGCCGGAAACCAGCTGCTGACGCTGGGTATGGCTACCTTGGGGAGCTGCCTCGAGTCCTTCTTGAGAAGCCTGCGCAGTACGAAGAACGAGGCTACCGCGCCGACCTGCACCGCGAAGAACACTCCCGGTCTGCCGTTCATGAAGAAGAAGCTGTTGAAGTCCATGTTCTCGGAGGCGGCAAGTATCATGCTGGGAGGATCGCCAACCAGGGTCGCGGTGCCCTGGAGGTTGCTGGCCACAGCTATCCCTATGAGAAGCACCACGGGATTGGCTTTCAGTTTCCTGGCCACTTCCAGTGCCACCGGCGCCACTATCATCACCGTGGCGACGTTCTCAACGAATATGGAGATGACGCTGGATAGCAGGCAGAGATAGATCGCCGCCTGTCCGTAATCCTTTGAATGAGTGACTATGTGGCCGGCCAGATGACCGGGTATGCCGGCCTCGATCAGCACCTCCGCGATCAGCAGGATACCGGAGAATATCAGCAGAACGCTGAAATTGATGTTCCCGGCTACTCCGCCGAGCTCTTCCCAGCCTGCGAAACACCCGAAGATGATGCTGCACAGGAGGGCAAGCAGTACGGACAACCAGATCGCCGCGCCCCTCTTCCTGTGGGCAACGGCTATGTAGGCATAGGCCAGCAGGAAGAAGAACGAGAAGATCAGACCTGATGTCAAGTTCAGTTGCCCTGCGTGTAGCTCACCAGTGTAAGAGTGCTGTCAGCCGTCTGCCGCTCCACCAATCCCACATCGGGAGCGAGCCATAATTCCCTCTGGACCACAGTGGTCTCCGGTTCGAATCCCGGGGTCCTGATCCAGTTGATCGTGGTCTCGTCCTGGACCAGGTGATAGCACTGCTCCCACCGGCCGTCAGGGCTTGTCCCGATCCCGAGAACGGTGGATGTCCTCAACCAGTCGTGACTTATGGTGACACCCTGACTCACCGCAAACGTCGAGGCGGAGTCGGTCCTGGAGTACCCGGTGGTGAGGGGCCAGTCCAGCCAGGTGACCCATGCCTGATACAGGGGCACCTCGTACCCGTTGAACATCACGCGGTGATCTTCATAGAACTCCAGATAACCTTCATTGGCGATCCAGTATGTGTAATCAGCCCCGGTCAGAACCCTGTAGCAGGCCCTCTCGCCCCTCTCGGTCTGATCTATGACCTGCACTATGAGTGTTCCACCGCCCGCAATGGAGTATTCCCACTGGCTGCCGATCTGGTCTATGGGGTAGTAATCGGCCCCCATCCTGAAATAGAGGGGATTCCTGCCGCATCCCGCCGCAACCAGCAGAATGGCGGCCAACATCGGTATCAGTGTCCTTTTCACAGCGCCACCTCCCTCGAAATGCCGAACTGCAGATTGAAGGCGTCACCGCTCTGCATCTCAGCCATCACACTGGTGTAGTCACTGCCGACCTCTCCCCTGAAACCGCCGCCTATGCTGAAGTTCCATCGAAGGCCCACTGTCCAGTAAGGATCCCATGTGGCGGGATCCGTACCTCCGCTGTTGCTCAGAGAGCTCCGGCACATACCGAAGGCGCACAGAATACCGGGATTGAAGACCCTGCCCCATGGTCTGAGATAGTAAGCCGCCCTTAGATGGGGTTTCAGCAGTGTCATGCTTGCAGCTCCCTGGTCACCGCTGCCGAATACGCTCATGGAGAGCCCCAGACCTGCTCTCAGCGACGGGGACGCCATCCAGGCAGCGTAGAGCCCTGCGTCCAGACCGGTGTTGAGGCTGCTGCCCCAGGTTCCCGTCGGATAGGAAAGCCCTGTGCTCACCGCCAGGTCAACGTTCATGGCCGCTGCTGCGAAGGCGACCGAGAACGCCATTATCATGGCCAGTTTCAATGTATGCTACCTCCTCAAATCTCCAGAGCCGGCAGAGGGTCATCCTGCATGCCGGTAAGGATATTCACGAGCCCTCCTGCGACCTCTCTCGAAGCCTTCTCCGCCAGCTGCGGCAGGTTGTTTTCCTGGCTGAGATGCGCAAGAACGCAAGTCCTCATATCTCTATGCCAGACGGCGGCCAGTAGTTCCGAGGCCGCCTGGTTCGAAAGGTGTCCCGTATTCGAAGCTATCCTTTGTTTCAGGTGCCACGGGTAACTTCCCCCCCAGAGCATGTCCTCGTCATGATTGAACTCCAGCACCAGGGCTGTGCATCCTGACAGGCTCTCCTCCACCAGGGGACCGGACCTGCCGAGGTCGGTGGCTATCCCAAGCCGTCCGGAATCCCACTCGATTATGAATCCCGAGGGGTCGGCGGCGTCATGGGCCAGGCTGAAGGAAGATACGGAGAAACTCCCGAAGTCAATGAAGGAGCCGTTCTCCAGTATCTCGGCCCCCGGTATCCTGCCAAGATTATGCCTGCACGCCCTCAGAGTGCCCGTGGTTCCGCAGACGGGAATACACCATTTCCTCGCGATGATGCCGGCTCCCTTGACATGGTCCGAGTGTTCGTGGCTGATGAGCAGCGCCTGCGGCCTGACATCAGTGAAACCCGACCGGATGAGTCTATCGTGATGCCGGCTGCCGCTAAGCCCGGCGTCGATGAACACGGCCGTCCCGCAGTGCTCCACCACGAAGGCGTTGCCCCTGCTGCCGCTTGCCAGGACTCCCAGCCTCACCTCGTCGCCCCGCTCCCGGAGGAGACCCTGTGGAAAACGGAGGCATCCATGGGATGATCCGGACTCCCCGTCTCTCCCCAGAAGTTCCTCAGCTTCCAGGTGCTGTCGGATGAGAGGGTGTTAAGGCTGAACACGCAAACCCCGCCGGCACCCCTCGAGAGTGCCTCCGAAGCGCCTGTGACGGCGCTGGAGATTGACTGGTTGTAAGTTCCTATGCCGTACACAACCCTTTCCGGCTCCACGACCGTGACCAGCGCAGCAAGCTCCCTCGCCCTGGACATGCTGGTGGTGTAGGCCATGGGGCAGACGAAATCCACCAGTCCGGATTCAAGCCAGTATCTCCATTCACAGGAATAATGGGTCTCGGCTTCCAGAGGGTCGGCCATCACCGCGGCCGAGAGGAGCACACCGGGGGCGTTGCTCCTGAGCACGGACCTGATCGTTTCAACTGTGGCGGTAACCTTTTCCCTTCTCCATTCGTTCCATGCTCCCGAGAGTTCTTCCATGCCTTCATGTCTCCTGAACAGCTCCATCGGGTCCATGCCCGTCTCGAGGAAGAAGACGCCAACCGCCTGCGGTTCGAAGCCGAAGGACGGATTGGGGTACCTTATGTAATCCAGATGGATGCCATCCACATCGTAGCCAGTGGCTATCTCCGAAGCGATCCCCGCAATGAAAGCCCCGACCTCCGGCAATGCCGGCGAGAGGGTTCCTCCCACCAGACCGCTGGCTTCCAATTCTGCGGCCGTGTAATCCCTGGTAGACCTGCCGAACCTGTCGGTCATGAACCAGTCGGGGTGTGAATGCCATACATGCGATGAATCTTCAGGCGGGGAAGGAGCGGACCACACGAGGAAGGCATTTATCCACGCGTGTACCTCCATCCCCCTGGGTCTGGCCCTGGCTATGATGTAGGCCAGGGGATCGAAACCCTCCTGGAATGCAGCCTCCGGCAGCAGCGATGAGTTGTAATAAGCTTCCGCCCTTCCCACCACCTGGACGATCAGACCATTGGCTCCAGCCTCCATCGCCTTTTCCACAAGAGAGTCGATCGACTGAGGGCTGGACAGTCCATCCCTGACAACCCAGAAGTAGCGGCTCGGGCAAGCGGTCTGGCCGCGGACGGGGCTGATGGTCACAAGAAAGGCTATCGCGGCGAGTATGGCGATCCTGTTCAAACCCGGGTTCCTTTCATCCGCTGTAAATGTCGGCCAGTGACCTTACGAAATGCTGCACGTCAGCGCCGGTGTTACAGGCATCGAAAGTGAATCCCAGAAACATGTCGGGTTGTGTGGTGTCCAACCCGGCCCTTCTGAGGAAGGACAGGCGTTCCGACGAGTTGTGGGATGGCAGCACGATTCCATCACTCTCCATCCTGGCATGCACTTTCTCCGCCACACGATCAAGATGAAGAAGCGCGGTACCCGGGATCAGGTCGTCCGGCTTCTCACCAATGATAGAGTATCTGAGACAGCAGGAGTCAAGGCCCTCCAGCAGATCGCTCCTGAGTTGGTTCACTATCCTGTTCCTGGCTTTCATTCCGATCCTGGTCGATTCCAGAGCTGCGGCCATTCCCGAGATCGCGGGAATGTTGCAGCAGAAGGAGAACTCGGGAACAGAAGCCATGGGCAGCGGAGTATCATCCCTCAGGATGACGGTCGCGCTCCCCGGCGGTCCCCCTATCTGAACGGATGAGACCGCCATCGAGTCAATGCCGGCTGCGCCTGCGGCCACCGGCAGCCTCCCCAGCGCGAAGCATGCATCGCAGTGGAGCCAGACATCACCAGCGCGGCATTTTCCGGCGATATCCTCAACGGGCTGGATCACGCCGGAGATCCCGTTGACCCATGAGCAGACCAAAAGACCGGTCCCATCCTCCATGATCCCCTCCAGGGAATCAGGCCGGACTTTCCCGTCCTTGCCGGACTGCATCATGCTGATACGGGATCCTTCTTCCCGCAGGACCCTGAGAGCACATACTATGGAGGATCTCTCCACAGGGGAGGAGACCACGTGGTCCTTCCCGCGCTCGCGTGCAGCCCTGCCGGCGGCCAGGACCGCCGTTCCGTTCGCCATGTCCCCATCCCCGAAGAACACTGCTCTGGACCCTCCAAGAAGTCCCGCGATCCGTGATTCCAGTTCATCCAGGACCTTCTGAGCCTGCCTTCCGGGTGCATTGGTGCTCCTGGGGTCGCCAAGGCCCATGGAGAGTGCTTCCTCAGCGGCTCTTCTGGCCTCGGGCAGCAGAGGCTTTACAGTCAGGTTGTCAAGGTATGTCGTTCCTCTCAGAATAGCCCCCCTCCATACTTACAGGTTCTCAGAGAACTCCTCCTTCTCCGGTCTGGCCAGAAGCTCCCCGATGGCTTCTTCCATGGGCATCTCCCCCTCGATTATCTTCCTGACCGTTGAGGTTATGGGCATCTCCACACCGAAGCGCCGGGCGAGCTCCATGGTTGCCGTGGCAGTGTCCACTCCCTCCGCAAGGCGAAGCCCGTCATCGGCCTCGCCCCTTGCCAGGGCTTCTCCGTAGCGACGATTATGACTGAACGGGGAAAAGAGCGTAGCTTCGTAATCACCGAGATGGGACAGCCCGTACACGCTTCTCCAGTCACCGCCCATGGCGGACACCAGTCTGGCCACCTCCTGCGGAGCCCTTGCCATGAGGGCACCCTTGAGGCCTGACATGTTGAGACCGTCCAGGATACCTGCCGCTATTCCCACCACGTTCTTGGTGGCGGCCCCGACCTCGCAGCCGATGAGATCGCGGGACCTGTAGAAACGGATGAGGTCCGTGCTGAACACGCCGGATACTCTTACGGCGTCCTTTTCCTTTTCCGATGCGATTATCATGCAGCTGGGCACTCCCGCCAGGAACTGCTGGGGATGACCCGGACCTACCCATACGGAGAGGCTGCGCGGCTCAAGCCCCTCATCCAGTGCTATCTCCGACAGACGCATTCCCGTGCCTCTCTCTATGCCCTTCATGCATAGCACCAGGTCCGAAGAGGACAGGTCGAGGCGGGTAAGTGCACCGCACAGAGCCCTGAAATGCTGCGCGGGTACGGTAACGATGATCACTTCGCTTCCTGAGACTTCTTCTATATCCTCGGTGAGATTCACATTATCCGGAAGCTCAAGGTAGCTGTTCCTGCCTGTGGTCCGCAGGCGCCGGAACTCGGGATTCCCGGGAGGTTCCCATCCGCTTACCACGTTCCCCGCAAGGCTTCCGTACCACAGGTGGAAACTGCCCCATCTGCCGCACCCCAGAACAGCCTGAGTCACAGCCATCCTACTCTCCGCCGCCGCTCTCCTCCACCGGCCATGGGATGGTTTCCGCCGAGCCGTACATCTTGAACAGCTCTCCCCAGCCGGTATCCAGCGCCTCCTTTATTCTCTTCTTCCCCACCATGTTCAGCCAGAACACATCGTGGTAGAGACGGCTGGCAAAGTATGACCAGGGGACCAGAGGGGTTCTGAGCAGAAAGCTCTCAAGAGGCTTCAGCCATCCGTGGTAGATCATCTTCTGACCCCTGCTGGCGAAGGTGTCGGTCTGGGTGAAGTGGAAGTTCACGTCGGATATGTCCTCACCGACTATCTCTATCTCCGCCGGATCACCCACGCCGAGACCCTCTTCGTGGGCCAGTCTTATGAAATCGAGCTTCATGGGGTCGAAGCCCTGCATCTTCGCGCTTACGGCGTCTATCGCAACCTGGTCTGCGGAGGCCAGGATGTAGTTCTTCACATGGGGTATCATGGCTCTGGGTCCGGGCCCCTCCCCGGCGAAAGTGCCGTCCATTACCGCAAGTATGCCGGGATGTATCTCCTTCTGTATCCTGAGGAGATCAACCAGGGTCTCGTGAATGACGCCGTGGGTCCAGTGGCGGCGCTCGCTCAGCAGCCCGCCGAAAGCGTTCTTCATGGCTCCTGTTATGGTCGTGAATACATGGGTCTTCACTGTGGGAAGGTGGATGATGTTGTTCCCGATGAGCACATCCGGGATCCTGACTCCGTCCGGAAAGATATCACCAAGCACCCTGAAAGGCTTAGAGGGCGTGAACGGCACCCATTTCACAGGCTTCTCGTAGAGCCTCACCTTCCTTATGCCGTGAAGGTCCTCGTCCACCTGCCTGAGGTGATTGCCCCTCTCGCCCCTCTTGTCGCTTACTACAACGGTCCTGTTATGGGTGGATACCAGCTGATCGCTCCTGAAACCGTCACCCAGGAGCGTCCGGATGACTCCGTCCAGCTGCCACGGGGTGGTTGAGCATGCGGGGTACCAGTGATGCCAGGACACATTGATCTTGAGGAGGACGTCCCTGCTGCTGTCCAGGCAGTCAAGGTAGTCAATGCTCCGAAGAAGCCTGGCGTAATCATCAAGGACTGTCTCCGGAGCGGTTCTCAGTACAGCTACTCTGCTCTTCATATTCGGTTACCTCTGATCAGCATTATTGCCATGGGAATATAATCCCGTTGATTTCCATCTCCTGTGGGCCCACCAGTAAAGGTCCGGCCTCGCCTTCACCATTTGCTCCAGCTGGTCCGTGTATTCCCGGGTTACCCGGACCTCCGCGTCTTCGGCGGAAAGGTCTGCGGCGGGATACACCGGATCCCCTATGACCAGCGTATGGTAAGGTCCCCGGTCCTTCCTGACAAGAACGGCGGGTACCACCGGTACGCCCAGCTTCACCGAGAACGCAGCGGCCCCCCTGGGAGTTGAAGCCGGATGGCCGAAGAATTCCACTACCACGCCGCTGTCACCGGCATCCTGGTCCGAGAGCCAGCAGACGAACCCTCCACGTCTGACGGACGTGAGGACACCCTTGACCGCGGACCGCCTGTTGTAGAGCTCTATGCCGTGGCAGGACCTCATCCTGTTGATGTAGTCGTCCACCAGTCCGTTGCTCTGCCTTCCCACCAGGAATGAGACGTCCCCCAGCCTGTACCTGCAGACTATCCCGAAGAGTTCCCAGTTGCCGAAATGACCAGTTATCAGGAGAGCACCTCCGATGTTCCTGACAGTTTCCAGTTTATGGGGATCATCCACGTCGACGTACCGGGATATGTACTTCTCACCCATCCTGTCCTGTCTTGCGAACTCCATCATGAACCTTCCGGAGTTCATGTACGAATCCAGGCCTATCCTCTTCAGCTCCCTGTCGGAACGATCCGGGAACGCCTGTCTCAGATTCGTCAGCACGATTCCCCTTCTCACTCCCAGTACGCTCCACGCAAACCGGCCGAGAAGGGCTCCAGCTTCCAGGGCCAGTCTCACTGGAAGCAGCCCTGCCATGAAAATGACTGCTCGCAGCATACCGTACTCCATCCGGTGGGCGAAGGCAGGTCTGTACTCCCCGGCCATCAGCCCCTCCCGAACGGTATCCTGATGCTCACGGCCCTCTCCGGGCACAGCTCGTGGCAGCACAGGCACATTATGCACTTCCTTCTGTTCATCCGGGCTTTCCCGTCCACCAGTGTTATCGCACCCACCGGGCAGCTCTCCTTGCAGATCCCGCACCCAATACAACTCTCGTTCGCCCTTGGAGGTTTCTTGAACAGGAACCTGGCAAGACCGCCCAGGAAGGACGGCAGTAGATTGTAGAAGCTCTCGCGAGGAATCCTGAAATCCTCGAGAACACAATCATCAAGGCCATTGACGATGATCTCACCGGGTTTCTTGCCCAGCCCCCTTCTAAGGGCGGACAGGTTCGTGCGAAGCTTCAGCGCCGGCAGACCGGCGAGTTCCGCCATGACCATGTCCATGCATACCCCGTCCCGCGACACACCAAGTATTCCATCGGACCGTGGATGGCCGTCAGTGCTGGGGCCTTTCCCGTCCATGGCCACGATGGCGTCCATAACATGGAGAGAGTAGATGACCGCAGAATACACGTCCACAACCACCTCGGCGAATTCCCGGGGCCTTACCGCCCGGCTGTGGAGTATTGCCTTCCCCAGCCCGGGCACCGCCCCGAAACCGTTCTTCACGGCGTTGGTCAGCCTGCAGATACCGTGGGTCTTGAACTTGCACATGTTGATGATTACGTCGGCATCCAGCAGGGGCTTCGCAATGTTATAACCTCTGCCCTCGACCTTCACTTCCACCGATCCCGACCTCTCGAAGTTCACGAGCTCGAGACCGAGCTCATCTGCTATGTCTTTGAAGCCGCAGCGTTTCCAGTAGCGTTCGATACCCCTCACTGCCCCCCCGGGGCTGTCGCCGACCTGGACCCTGCATCCCCTTTCCTGAAGCAGCTGCGCCATTGCCGCAACCACTTCCGGATGAGTTGTTATTGCCCGATGGGGCTCCTTCGCCGAGAGCATGTTGACCTTCAGAAGGACGGTGGCTCCGTCCACGGCCTTCTCCGGCCAGCCTCCCGCCAGCTCGACCATTTCACCCAGGGCGGTTCTAATGGAAGTTCTGTCATAGCCTTCGAAGCCTGACCTCAGGACGACGTCAAATGCCATTGTGCCTTTCCGTGACAGGTTGTCCGAGGGTGAGGGGGTGATTCAATTGATAATCAATGAATCTACAAAAGTGCCGGCCGGGCTGCTACCCCGGCCGGCACCCGATAATCGTCCCGATCACTTGATCCTGTCCGACAGAGCCTTCTTCAACTCACTGGAAGCTTTGAGAACACCCTTGACCTCTATCGACTCGATCGTCTCAAGTGCAAGATCGGGATCGATGTCATCCGAAAGGGACAGCACACCGATCATCCTTAAAGACAGTTTCCGTCCCTCCCTCTTCCTCTTCAGCAGGTCCTGCCGGTCGAGAATGAGTGCCCCCAGGGCGAAGGACCGCTTCTCCGCAGCGTTCTGAATGAGCATCTCATGGCGGTCCAGCAGGTTCCTGACGGCAGTGCGTATCGCGTCGGTCCTGTTGGAATAGAGCCCCTGGTCCACAAGCATGTCTATCCTGCCCAGGTCCACGGGTCCAAGGTTGATTGTGATCTTCTCTGTATCGGCCATTTTCTGTCCTTTCTACCATCCTTATGGATGGTCTATGGATGTACTATACCATACTCTTTTCTATTGTCAACATCCATATGGATGTCTATTGGATGGTTGTACACCTCAAGGGTGCAGGAATGGGGACGGAGGCTTTTTAATCTAACAGAGCAACTAAAAGCACTATATCTTAATCCGTTGATTCTGAATGATTCCGAGTATGTGATGTATATTATCAATAGAAAGCAGAAAACACTTACAGTAGGATTATTTGCATTGCGCGAATAAAAAGCCTCCGTCCCCATTGGATTGTCTCAGGGTAAATGTTCTTTCATATTACAATCTAGAAAGAAAGGAGAATCCCTATGAAGAAGTTCTTTTTCGTTGCTTGCCTTGTGCTTTTCAGCGCTTCGTATCTGAATGCCGACTCCGCTACACTGAATCCTGTAGCCGACTCTCCCCTGTTCGAATTACAGCCCTCCACCAACTACGGCTCCCAGAACTACGGCTACTGGGGCTACTACAACGGTGGGCAGCGTACGCTCCTCCTTTACGATCTGTCCGGTATCAGCGGGGTCGTTACCGGTGCCCAGCTCAGCTGGCAGTACTATTCCACCAATTTCACAGGGACAGCAAATATGCTGGCCTGCGTCGTCACGGGGGGAAGCTGGGATGAGTACTCGGTGACATGGACCTCGCAACCGGCACACGATGACTCACCTGCAGGAAGGCTTCTGGACATTCCCTGGGACACGGGTTCCGGTATAGTGACTCACGACTGCACAGCGGAAGCGATCGCCATCATCCAGGGCTGGGTGGACAACCCGTCCAGCAACTACGGGATGCTGCTGAAGAAGACCCCTGAATCAGGCAACACACCCCGCTGCTATCCCTACATGAGGGAGTCATCCAGTCAGCCCGTCCAGCTGACCGTAGAGTACGAGACCATGGCCCTGGAATCGATGACATTCGGGGAGATCAAGGCCCTTTTCCGTTAGGACAAGGCCTTTCCCGCCAGGATAGCAAGGCCATATCACAAAGGAGGGCGACCTTCGGGTCGCCCTTCGCACATTCTGATTCCCTGTGTTTGAACCATTCAGTATTTGAATCGCAATGAGATAAGTCCGGAATCCGAGTAGGGTCCTCCGGAGCGGTATACGCAGCCCTGCCTGAGGAGAAAGACCAACGCATTCCGTGTATCAGCCTGAATATGACCGCAAAGAGATGATGCGCTGGCCAGGTTGAAGATCGTACGACTTCGAGCGGTTTCGTTCTAGCGCATGCCGCGATGGTTCCTTCTGCCGCTGGTGTGAGCATTCTTACCCCGGGGGTTTCCATCGCCTCGACCGAAGTTCTTCGGGGCAGGCAGGCTTGACCGGAAGGCTTCGCGGCAATGATAGGCGTGATCTATCTCAGCAGGTACCGGTTTACCCAGAAGTTGCTCTATTCCATGCAGGTAGGCCCGATCCTCCGCACAGCAGAACGAGATGGCATCACCGTTCGCTCCCGCCCTGGCGGTTCTTCCGATACGGTGTACATAGGTCTCAGACTCCATAGGAAGATCGTAGTTGATCACATGGGTGATATCGTCCACATCCAATCCGCGCGCTGCCACGTCAGTGGCGACCAGCACCCGGAAATGGCCCTGTTTGAAGCCGTCCAGCGCCCTGGTGCGCCCGGCCTGGCTCTTGTTGCCGTGAATCGCAGCGCCGTTAATACCCCTTGCGGACAACTTCGCCGCCACCTTGTTGGCGGTGTGCTTCATCTGGGTAAAGATCAGAGCTTTCTTGATCTTCAAGTCGCTCAATAGTGATACCAGAAGCGCATCCTTGTCCTTTTTCCCGACGAAAAGCACCTTCTGGGCAATGCTCTCCACTACCGGTTGGTCCGGCGTGATCGTGACCCTCACCGGGTTGCGGACCATAGTGTGGGCGAGCTCAACCATTTTGGGGGGCATGGTAGCCGAGAAGAACAGTGTCTGACGCTGAGCCGGAAGATGAGACAGCACTCTCTTGATGTCGGGAATGAAACCCATGTCCAGCATCCGGTCACCCTCGTCGAGAATGAAGACCTCCACCTCATTCAGGTGTATGAACCCCTGCTGCATCAGGTCAAGCAGCCGGCCGGGAGTGGCGACGAGGATGTCGACCCCCCTGTTCATGGCTTTGACCTGGTGGAACTGATTGACCCCGCCGAAGATCACGGTATGCCTGAGATTCAGAAAGCGTCCATAAGTATGGATGCTCTCCCCGATCTGCGCCGCGAGTTCGCGCGTGGGGGCCAGGATGAGGGCTCGGGGAGTTCCTCTTCCGGGCTGGCGGTAGTCGCCGTAAAGCCGCTGAAGAAGCGGCAGGGCAAATGCGGCGGTCTTGCCGGTGCCGGTCTGGGCGGTGCCCAGCAGGTCCCGTCCTTCGAGCAGGTGCGGAATGCACTGCTCCTGTATGGGTGTGGGAGTCACATACTTCTCCGCGGCCAAAGATCGCTGAATCTTCGGGATCAGAGCGCCAAAGGCGCCTTTCGCAAGCCGGGCCTGCGGGAGTAGTGTGGAATGGTCTGTACGCGTGCGCACAGCGCGAAAGTGTGCTTGTTCTTGCATGTTTTTCCTGGTCCGGGGTTATACAAATCTCTACCCGCCGGACGCGTGGGAAAGAAAGGCCGCAATAAGCGCGACGATCGACGTCCCTTAGAAAGCAGGGATGCTCGATTTGGACTGATAAGGAATCTCTTTTAGCGCTGTACGGGATAAATGTCCTGCAAAGCGTTTATGAAAGATAATCATTGTGAAAGCATTATAATGGAATCGGAAAGGGAATGCAAATAAAGGAATTTGCGGCGCTCTTCAACAGCAGTGGAATACCCGTATTCAGTCCACTAGCCTGTCACAAATAAGTATCACCTGAACCTCATGGTTTGTGCTTCAAGTGCGACACGGAGAGCCGGAGTCTCCCCGTTTCTTTGGTACCCCGTGGTGGATGCTTTTAGAACGCTTGCAGCTACTCTATAACTACGAAGCGCTGTGTTGCTGCGAACTCTCCCGAAATCATCCTGCAGAAGTAGATGCCCGGAAAAAGCTCGTCCAGAATGAGATCATGCTGTCCGGCTGGATAGGCGCTTTCAACCACGGTATGCACAAGCCTACCTGAAAGATCAAAGATAGAGATTGAGACATCCAGGACTTCGGGCAGTGAGAATCTGATCCGCGTAACGTGTGATGGATTCGGCAGTACCGGCAGCAAAGCGATACCTGGTGAAATGGGCTCAATATTATCTCCCACACCTACGAAATCCCAGTTCAACGTTACGTCAAGAAGAATGGGGGTGGTACATGATTCGGTTGTTTCAAGTATTGCCCTGTACTGGACATACCGCTCACCATCTGTCAGAATTCCTTCGAGACTGCAAGGAACTGAGAGCGTATCGGACCACGCTCCCATCACTGTATGGTCTTCGGATGCCCTGACTTGGATGGATACGCTTGTACCAGACGGAATCTGAGAACTCCACTCAAGATAACCCCAGTCGGGATCCCCTTGAGTGTCGAGAATACTTGATTCCAGCAATCCGTCAGATGAATGAGCTAAAACATTCCACCAGGAAATAACACCCTCCTGAGAAGAACCTCCGAGAATGTCCACAACATCATCTCCGTTGAAATCAGCCGAATGAACTGAACATACGCCACCGAACTCATCAAGGATGACGTGCTTCACCCAATCGGTACTTGAACCGTTGCAGTTTTCCCACCACAAAATTCTGTAAATGTTTTTTTCGTAGCAGTAGTATTCCGAACCGGCAACTATGTCGATATCATCATCACCGTCAAAATCACCTGAAAAGACCGTGCTTGCACCATCGAAATCTTCGTCTATAACATACTCTGTCCACAGAGTACCTGCCCCATTCTGATTTATCCACAAGATGATATCGTCATCATAAGAAGACGAGCCGATGATATCTGAATCACCATCAGAGTCAACGTCTTCTGAGTGAACTGAGCTTGCATGCATGAAATCATTGCATACTACGTGCTTTACCCATTGATGGCCAAGACCGTCATAGTTCTCCCACCAGGCGATTTCATCATCATAAGCAGCAGCACCAATAACATCCGGGTCACCGTCTCCGTCAATGTCCCTTGAACAGACTGAGAGAGAATAGCGAAATCTACCGTCTATCTGATGCTTTTCCCAATCACTGGCTGTGCCGTCAACATTCTCGAACCAAACGATTTGGTGGTCATTTCGGTCTGCAACAAGAACATCACGGTCGCCGTCTCCGTCAAAATCTTCAGTGCACAAAGCTGCTGGCCAGCCCAGAGAATAATCAATATTGTGACATGTCCAATGTGTGCCACTGCCGTAGGTGTTTTCAAGCCAAGATACATAGCTCAGTACTCCATACACTACGTTTGCATATAGTATGTCCTGATCATTATCACCGTCTATATCATCAGCACAGAAGCATGTAATTCCATAGGGCGATATACTTCCGACTTGGTGCTCGGAGAATGTCATTCCATCTCCATTGACGTTCTCGTACCATTTTATAGCACCCCCTATAATGCTCCTACCAACGAGTACATCTATATCACCATCACCATCGATGTCAGTTCCACATGATACTCTATAGTTATCATACTCTTGCGTTACATAATTCTGCTGATAGTTCAACTCGATGTATCCATCACTATTGCACCATTTTACATCTGTGTCGCTACTGAATTCTGAGCCGAATGCGGTTACAACAGTGTGAACTCCAGGACCTCCAGACCAGTCTGTCTGGCAAGCAGAATCAGCCATCACATAGTGAAATGACGATAATAGAAGAACGACCAGCAGTATAAGAATCATGGAGAACCTCCCGAAACATTAAATCATAGCTAGTTAGAGTGATGTCAATCCAGCTTAAGATTGATCTACCCTGCTACCCTCGATGGGATTCCCTTTTACTCTCTTCGCTCGCTCAGGGTAAACTCACCATCCTGATCTTTGATCAGGCCAAATCTTCGATCTGAGAGCCAAATCCAGTTGGAATAAAGAAAAACAGAGAAACTCATTCAGAGCCTCCCCGTTTAATTGGTACCCCA
>JAFGPK010000022.1 GCA_016936235.1 Candidatus Fermentibacteraceae bacterium
AGCCATTTCATCAGGACGTACCATGCACATATCCCCGATGCCGCAAGTCCGGGGACGCCTTCCAGGAAGCCGCCTCTGAGAAAATATCCGGAGAAGAAGCGCCACATGGGCCTGATGGCCATCTGAGCGTATCCCGAACCCCTGCCCCTGCCGTGCTGCTCCAGGGCCCACAGCTTCGCGTATCCGATCATCTTCCGCGCCTGCTCATCCACAGACCGGTACGACTGGTGGACCACGAAACCTCTCCCGATGGTCCCGGTGGAGCCTTCGGTCATGATGGGACCCTCATGAACGGCGGTATCGGGAAAACGGGCGGTTCCCTTTCTGAAGAGCCTGAGATGACGCTCCCCGGACCAAGGACCGAAACGCATGAGCCTTCCCATGTAGAGCATCCTGAATGGAAGGTGGAACCCGCTGTGACGAGTTCCTCCCTCCAGTATGGATGGAATGGCACGCGCCAGTTCAGGGTTCAGGTATTCGTCGGCATCCAGGGAGAGTATCCACCGGCAGTCGGCCTGGTCAAGGGCCCATTGCTTCTGAAGAGAGTGACTCTCGAAATCATGATGAAGGACCTTTGCACCCAGGGCACATGCAATGTCCACCGTGGAGTCGGCGCTTCCGGAATCCACCGCTATCACCTGGCGGGCGAAGGGAACGCTCCTGATGCACCTTTCAATGCAGTGCTCCTCGTTTCGCGTGATGATCACCAGGGAAAGGTCCATTTTTCCTCCAGTCCGTCAGGGGAAGATAATATGACCGGCGGTAGCCTTCGGCAACACATGGAATGAGCTGTGATCGGGCCCGGTGGTTGACCGTTGTCGGCATAGGGGTATTATCTTCAGGTTCACCTGACCGGAGCCGTCCGGTCCGCTGAGATTGACTTCGGATGAGAGGGGCAATCATGAATAGAACCGCATTCTGGATATTCGGTGCGCTTCAGAGCCTGTCGCTGGGAGCTGTCATTTTCCTGGTCTTCAGGTCTCTCGGTACGATCCGCGGCTCAGGAGTGATCGGTCTGGACACGCAGGTGGTTCTCAGCATAGCCTTTCCGCTCTTTCTGCTTCTGGTGGAATACATGATCTACTCCAGAAAGTCCTGAAGCGGTTGCCGGTATTCTACTCCACCACCTCCTTGAGTTACCGGCATGTAGAGGGTATGTTCCCCCCCTGAGCTGGATTGGAGAACGGTTTGGCTGAGAGAGTCAAGATATCCGGGTTCACATTCGTGAGGGACGCCATCAGGCTGGACTATCCGATAGTCGAATCCATAAGATCGGCGCTGCCCATCGTCGAAGAGTACATCGTGAACGTGGGCGACTGCACTGACGATACAATTGAGGTCATTAACAGCATAGGTGATCCAAGGATCAGGATAATACGGACCGACTGGAATCCCGACAGGTTCGTGGCCGGAGCAACCAACGCGGACCAGACCAACATCGCTCTGGACCGGTGCACCCATCCCTGGTGCCTGTACCTTCAGGCGGACGAGCTGATCCATGAGGATGACTATCGCACGATAACCGGCGCCATGGAAAGATACGGCGACAGGGAGGACGTTGACGGCCTCCTGTTCCACTACAACCATTTCTGGGGCAGCTACGATCGCGTGCACAGGGGACACAACTGGTACGACAGGGACATAAGGGCGATCAGGAACGGCCGGGGGATCAGGAGCTACAAGAGCGCCCAGAGTTTCAGGAAGAACGGTAACAAGCTCAGGGTAGCCGATTGCGGCGCAGGGATCTACCACTACGGGTGGGTCAGGCACCCGGAGGTGATGCGCAGGAAGCAGATCGCCCTGGACAGCCTGCACCACGACGAGGAATGGGTGAAAAGGAAGCATGAGGACCCCGGGAAGCCATGGGACTACGGTCCTCTGGATAGGATACCGCTCTTCAGGGGGACTCACCCTGCGGTCATGAGGAACAGGATCGAAAACAAGGACTGGAATGCGGAGGACTACTCGGATCCGGACGATCCCCCGGACCATGAACACCTCCGGTTCTGGTGCAGGCTCCACTCATTCCTCGAGAGACTTATCGGCAGGAAGATAGGCGGTTACTCGAACTGGATCCTGGTGGAATGACTGGTCACCAGGGCACTTTTGACCTGTGTCCCCGCCACTCCTCAAGAAGTTTTTTCCTGTTGCATATCCGCCATGTCATGCTGAAGAATCCAGGGCTGCAGGGATAGCTCCAGAAATCCATGAGGATGTGCAGCAGGACTCCTATCCCTCCCCAGAGAAGGAAAGCGGAGCCCAGGAGCCAGCCGGCCAGGGCCGGTATCGCAGCGAACTCCACGCAGTGAAGCGCCGGGAAGATGATATTGGTGGGAAGCCCCCGTCTAACTTCGTACCTGCCGGCGAGCTGCTTCTCGTTGCTGAAGATACTGCGGAGAAGGGCTGATGGTCTTGCGGGAAGGCCTGACGAGATAAAAAGCGGGATATGGTCCACATCCAGGAAACCCCCGAAAGCAAGAACACCAAGAGCCGCCGAGGCATCGACGGTGGGCCATATCACTGCAGCGGCGGCTGTGCCGGCAGTTATGTGGGTTATTGCTCTCATCCGACGAATTTACGCCAAAGGTGCTGACCTGGCAAGTCGCTTATAGTAGATTCATTCGGATCCCGATAACCCGATAATCTAACCGGGAGGTTGACATGCCCGTACCCTTTCTTGACCTGAAGATCCAGTACCGGCAGATCAGGGAAGAGATTGAAAAAGAGCTTGCGGAGGTCCTTGAAACATGCAACTATGTACTGGGACCCAAGGTGGCAGCCTTCGAGGACAGGTTCGCCGGGATAGCCGGGACCAGGCACTGCATAGCTGTCTCCAGCGGCACGGCTGCGGTCCATCTGATGATATGGGCATCGGACCTTCCTTCGGGCAGCGGGATAATCGTACCTCCGAATACCTTCACAGCTTCCGCCGAGGGGATAGTCCTGGCAGGTCACATACCTGTTTTCGTGGATGTCGAGAGGAGTACGCTGAACCTGTCCCCCCAAAGGGTGGAGGAACTGCTCAGGTCTGCTTCCGCAGGAGGCAGACCCCTTGACCCTAAGACCGGCGCGGAGATCAGAGGGATCCTGGCGGTGGACCTCTACGGTCAGCCGGCCGCCTTGCCGGAGCTGGAGAGGATAGCCCGGGAATACGATCTCGTGCTTTTCGAGGACGCCTGCCAGGCGCACGATGCATCCAGGGACGGGAGACCTGCCGGCAGCTTCGGGGACGCAGCCGCCTTCAGCTTCTATCCCGGAAAGAACCTGGGGGCGTTCGGCGAGGGTGGAGCGGTCACCACCGATTCGGACGAACTGGCGGCAAGGGTACGATCGCTCCGTGACCACGGTTCCCGCGAGAAGTACTACTATGAATTCATTGGCCATAATTACAGGATGACGGCTTTTCAGGGCGCCGTCCTAGGTGTCAAGGTGAAATACATTACGACGTGGAACGACAGGAGGATAGCGGCTGCAGGGCTGTATAGAGAACTCCTTGACGGTCTCCCTCTGACTCTGCCGGTAGAGGCCGGCGATGTCCGTCACGTGTACCACCTCTATGCCGTTCACACACCGGAGAGGGATGAGCTGCAGAAACACCTCGGAGAGCTGAATATAGCCTCAGGGCTCCATTACCCTCTTCCGCTCCATGTACAGAAGGCATATTCTCACCTGGGATACGGTAAGGGTGATTTTCCTATCTCCGAATGGAACAGTTCGTGCAACATCACTCTGCCCATGTTCCCGGATATAACTAAGGAGCAGCAGGAGACGGTGGCGGAAGGTCTGAAGGCCTTTTTCGCCGGGAGGTGACCATTGCCCCTCAGGCGCAGTTATCAGCTTAACAGGCTGTATTTCTTCACTGTACTGCTCTTCGATCTGATCATCACGGCTGCAGCGATACTGATCGCGGTGAGGATCAGGTTCGGAATGTTCAGCACACCGGAGGTTCCCTTTTCAGCGCTGTTCGGCGCCTGGGTGTTCCTGAACCTTTTCCAGATCATCGCAATGATGGTGGAGAACCTCTACGTCGTCAGGACGACGGTGAACAGGTCCATGAACATCTTCAGGACGATCAGGATGATATTCGCCATTACGGTCCTGTACATCGTGCACCTGTTTCTGGCCCACTTTCCCGCTGATTCGTTCATCTGCAGCAGGCTCACGGTCCTCTACATGATGTTCCTCTGGACCTCCATGTCGGTCGTCTCCAGACTGCTGCTCATTCCCTGTGTATTCGGGTTCATCGGAAGACTGCTGCGGATCAGGAAGATACCGGTGATAATATTCGGAGAGGAAAAGATCTCCACCGGCATCAGGAAGACGATTCTCAAGTCGTCCGCATACAGAAGGGCACTGGACGTCTCCCTGTGCACCGATCCCCTGCCGGCCGATCCGGATGAAAGGTTCGCTTTCTGCCTGGAGGTCCTGGAGAGGGAGAGTGCCTCCGAACTGATGATGGTCTTCCAGGAGGAGGGATTCAATGAGATCGCCCGCTTCTCTCTCCTGGCCAGAAGGTCCGGTGTTCCCTTCGTTATCTTCTCACCCCGGATAATCGAGCTGGGCTATTTCGATCCCTGGCTCACGGTGGGCGGTCACGGGGCCATGGCGTTCTGCAGCAGGGAGTGGACCGCAACCTCCCGGAGACTCTGGCGGGTGGCGGATATCCTGACGGCCGTCGCGGGAAGCGTCCTGTTCCTTCCCGTCATTCTTCTGACCGTCCCGGCCATAGCCCTGACGAGCAAGGGCGGCGTCCTGTACAGACAGACCAGGATAGGATACCGGAAGAAGCCCTTCACCTTCCTCAAGTTCAGGTCGATGAGGGTCGATGTGGAGGAGAAGCAGACCGAACACAGGAAATACTTCAAGAAGTACGTGAACGGCAGCGCAGCATCCAGCTCCAAGGACGGCGGCGTGTTCAAGACCATTAGCCACAGAGCCGTGACACCCGTGGGGCGTGTCATCAGGAAGACTTCAATAGACGAGCTTCCGCAGATTCTCAATGTGCTGCGCGGGGACATGAGCATCGTGGGTCCGCGACCATGCATAGAATACGAACTGGAACACTACGGCAGGGAATGGCTGCAGCAGAGGTTCACGGTCAAGCCGGGACTGACCGGGATATGGCAGGTCTACGGGAGAAGCAGGCTCAGCTTCGAGAAGTCGCAGTTCCTTGATTTCATTTATGTCATATCAATGACGAACGGACTGAACATCCGGCTGATACTGATGACCTTCCCTGTGATGCTCTTCGGGAAAGGTGGACTGTAGTCCTCTCAGAGGATCCCATCCTCCCTGATTACCCTGGTGTGGTTCAGTACCCATTCCGCGATGGCTTCATCCTCCGTGGTCTCCGAGATCCAGTCGAACATCCTGAGCATGTCCTCCCTCCTGAAGACCAGGGTTGCCTCATCAAGCCTCACGGCGATACCCACAACGTCCCATCCCGCCAGTATGCTGTCCACGGCGGTGTAGAATACTCCCCCGTAATGCTTGAGCAGTGAATCACCCTCCGAGAGGGATCCTGACATTTCCACCACAAGCATGTCGTCCGAGAGGATGGCTGATCCAGCCGGGACACCTATCTCCACGAGGTCGGAACATATATCCGCACCGGATATCGATACGGCCAGGAGAGCAGTGAGGGATGCTATTCTCATGCAGGTACCTTTCAGCTGAAAAGCTCATTGTAATCTACATTCCCAGTGACGTCCCGAAAAGGCCGGACCATTGTTGAGTCTGCATCTCAAAAAACCTATATTTGTGCCATGATGATGAAGATGATAACGGTTCTGACCATGCTCCTGGTTTTGCCCTCGGCGGGACGAACGCCTGCTGAAGACCTGCAGATCCTTATAGACGTTGACAGGGAAGTCTCAGGTCTTCTGGACGCCTATCTCGAGGCTGTCCCTGAATGCCCCGCAAGGTCCGACACTCCCCTGCGCCTGTGGGTGCTGGACCTGGCATGGATCAGGGCGGGATCGGCCATCGACAGCATGATGACGCTCCAGCCTCCAATGCTGCTTCCTGACAGCCAGCTGAGCTCCTGGACTGACTTCATCTCCGGAACCGAGGAGCTTTTCAGAGTCTACGACGAGATACAGAGTGCCTATCATGCTCCCTCGCTTCCTGACAGCTCGCTGTGCGTCATGCTGGAGGACAGGCTGCTGAGGGCGGACTCAGTGTGGCGTCATTCCGAGATGGTCCTGTTTGAATTAATGTCGGAAGAAGGAACCCAATGAACGACGAAAGAAGAGAAGGAACCTGGGAGGCCAAGAAAGGCCTCGCGCAGATGCTCAAGGGCGGAGTGATCATGGACGTGGTCACCCCTCAGCAGGCTTCCATAGCCCAGGAAGCCGGTGCAGTGGCCGTAATGGCCCTTGAGAGGGTGCCCGCGGACATAAGATCGCAGGGTGGTGTGGCCCGCATGTCGGACCCTCAGATGATCAGGGGAATTCAGGAAGCCGTGGATATCCCCGTCATGGCCAAGTGCCGTATCGGCCACTTCGTAGAGGCCCAGATACTTGAGGCCATGGCCGTTGATTTCATAGACGAGTCGGAGGTCCTTACTCCGGCTGATGAGGCCAATCATGTGAACAAGCACAATTTCAGGGTTCCCTTCGTCTGCGGGGCAACGAACCTGGGGGAGGCTCTCAGGAGGATTGGCGAAGGAGCGGCCATGATACGGACCAAGGGGGAGGCGGGTACCGGTAACGTGGTGGAAGCGGTCAGACACGCCAGGTCCGTGCTGGGAGCCATAAAGAAGCTTGCCGCTACTCAGGAGGATGAGTTGATGTCAGTGGCCAAGGAGATGGGTGCCCCCTTCGACCTGGTGAAGTACGTGCATGAGAACGGATCCCTCCCCGTAGTCAATTTCGCCGCCGGGGGAGTGGCGACACCGGCTGATGCAGCCCTGATGATGCAGCTGGGCATGGACGGTGTCTTCGTGGGCAGCGGAATCTTCAAGAGCGGAAACCCGGAGAAGAGGGCCAGGGCAATTGTTGAAGCTGTCAGCAGATACAACGATCCCGAGATCCTGGCCAGGGTCTCCGAGGACCTTGGCGAAGCCATGGTGGGTATCAATATCTCTACCCTTACCGATGAAGAGCGAATGGCTCGCAGGGGATGGTAGCAATTGCCCTCGGTTGGTGTGCTTGCCCTTCAGGGAGGTGTGGCTGAGCATATCTCCATCCTGGAAAACCTGGGTTGCCGAGTTACCGGAGTGCGAACCCCCGAGGACCTTGCCTCCATCTCGGCCATTTTCCTTCCAGGAGGGGAATCCACAACTCTGATCGCTCTCATGAACAGGTGGAAACTGACACCAAGACTCAGGGAGATGGGCATGGACGGCTTTCCCATGTTCGGGACCTGCGCAGGTGCGATTCTGCTGTCACGGGAGATACTGGAGAAGGAACACAGCGTAGAGCAGCAGAGCCTGGGCGTAGCCGATGTACGGGCGGTGAGGAACTACTTCGGCAGGCAGTGTTGCAGTTTCATCCAGACCCTGTCCGTTTTGGGTCTGTCGGAGCCGTTCAAGGGCATTTTCATAAGAGCCCCCCTCCTTGAGCCTCTGTCCGATCATGTGGAGGTACTCAGTAAAGTGGATGACGGAGCGGTTCTGCTGAAGCAGGATAACCTGTGGCTTTCTTCCTTCCACCCCGAGCTGACTGCAGACGGCAGGATACACAAGCTTTTCCTGGAGGACAGAGGAATACTGAAGGGTGGGGATGATGCCCATATATGAGTACCTCTGCGTAAGATGCAACACCATCTACCAGTTCCTTGTCAGAAAACCATCCGAAGGCACTTCCCCCGTCTGTCCCGGATGCGGAAAAGATGATCGTATGGAAAGGGTGATGAGCGCCTTTTCCGTTAAGAGGAGCAATGCATCCATGGATGATATTGCCGATGATCCGGACCTTGCCGGACTGGACACGGAAGACCCCAGGGCCATGGCAAGGGCCATACGCCGAATGGCTGACGAGATGGGGGAGGACCTCGGCCCGGGTGTGAACGAGGCCCTCTGCAGACTGGAAGCCGGCGAGGACCCGGAAAACGTGGAGAGGGAACTCGAGGAGTCAGGCTTCGATATGGGGAACGGGCAGGGCAAGCCGGTCAGAGCTCCGGGGCTCTACGAGGCGTAGTCAGGGACGCACCCAATTTCGCCAAGTTCTTTTCAACTTGTTAGTCAGGGACGCACCCAATTTCGCCAAGTTCTTTTCAACTTGGCGAAATTGGGTGCGTCCCTAAAGCTCCCGCAGTATTCCGCTGAAGACACCACTCGATATCATATTCGAAACTGTCTCTATATCCTGATCGAACTGCCTGTCTTCTTTCAACGGAAGTACTTTATCGCGAATTGACCGGTACACCAGGGCCGTTCCCCGGCCGTGCCTTCCTCTGTGGATGAACTCCGCCGCCTGGGCAGCGCATACCAGCTCCGTGGCCAGAACGTATATGGAGTTCTCCACCACGTTCAGAGCCTGATATGCAGCGGTGGTGCCCATCGATACATGGTCCTCCTGGGAGCCGCTAACAGGGATGCTGTCCACGCTGGCCGGATGGGCAAGAACCTTGTTCTCGCTCACCAGTGAAGCAGCCGTGTACTGGGCGATCATATAACCCGAATTCAGACCGGGATCCGGTGTAAGGAAAGCGGGGAGACCGCTCAGGTCGGGATTCAGGAGCCTCTCGATACGTCTTTCGGATATGTTCGCCAGCTCCGCCGCAGCCACTGCAAGGTGGTCCGCGGCGTAGGCTACGGGCTGACCGTGGAAATTACCGCCGCTGACGAATGAACCGTCTCCCATGAGCAGAGGGTTGTCGGTAACCGAGGCTAGTTCAACTGCAAGTATTGATCCGACGTACTTCAGAGCATCCCTGGTGGCCCCATGGACCTGCGGGACGCACCTGAGGGAGTAGGCGTCCTGTACTTTGTCACAGGCTTTATGTGAGATAAGTATCTCACTGTCCTCCATAAGTTTCCGAAGGTTCTCCGCCGTCTGGAGAGCGCCGGGATGGGGACGTAGTTCTATGAGTTCCTCGCAGAAAGGTCTCGTGGTCCCCAGGAGTACTTCCAGTGTCATGGCTGCTGCGGAATCCGCTGCGTCAGCAAGCCTGGCTGCCTTTATGAATGCAAGGGCGGTGAGTGCCGTCATGGTCTGGGTCCCGTTGATGAGTGCGAGACCTTCCTTGGCTCCCAGGACAACGGGTTCAAGGCCGAGGATCTCCAGCGCTTCGCTTCCGGTTATCACGGCTCCATCCCGGACGCATCTCCCCAGGCCTATCAGGGGAAGACTCAGATGGGCAAGCGGTGCCAGGTCACCCGAGGCGCCAAGAGATCCCTTGATCGGGACCGCAGGGTAAATGTCACTGTTGAGGATGGCCAGCATCTGATCAAGAGTTCGCTCCCTTATGCCCGATCTGCCCCTGGCAAGGGAGGCTATTCGCAGGAACATCATGACCCTGGTGACCTCTCTGGAGCAAAGTGGTCCGGTACCGCAGGCATGGCTCAGAAGCAGGTTCTTCTGAAGCGTATCAAGGCTGTCACGATTCACTATGGTGTTGGCAAGCCTGCCGAAACCGGTATTGACCCCGTAGACGGGCCGGCCGCTTCCAACGATCCTCTCCGTCTGCTCCCTGGACCCGGCGACCGAGGCCCTGGCCTCGTCGGAAAGCAGGGCACTGGCTCCGCTGGCTATGGAGGTGACCTGTGAAAGGTCGGTTCCGGCGTTCCCTATCAATACTGTTCCCATTCCAGCTCCATCTATAAGGCTTATTTGTACGTTCCGGCCGCACGAATATATGACTTTTACAATCTGACTGCACTTTTCAGGATATGGATGTGCCATTCTGACTCATGAGGTGATCGTTTTAGTGAGGCACCAGGATGGAGGTAATGCCGATAGGTACTTATAAGTATGCGCTGCATGTTCTTCTGCATCTTCGATGATATCCATCAGGCATTTGGCACTTACCTTGCTTTACTGGACAATGCGTGATTCCTGAACATCAACCGAACAGTAAAAAAGCAAATCAGTAAGGAAGGGAGAAAACACATGGGTGGAAGCACAATTCGCCCGCTCTTCGACCGCGTTCTCATAAAGCGCGAAGAACCCAGGGATGTCGTAAAAGGCGGAATAGTAATCCCCGACACGGCCAAGGAAAAACCCCTCGAAGGAACGGTGGAAGCCGTTGGCGAGGGCAAGAGGAACGAAAGCGGGGACGGGTTCATCGCTCCAGTGGTGAAGAAGGGCGACAGGGTTCTCATAGGGAAGTATTCCGGTACTGACGTGAAGGTACTGGATGATGAATTCGTAATCGTACGGGAGGATGACATCCTCGCCGTGCTTGAAAAGTAATCGGGAGGTAACAGGGTATGCCAGCAAAGGAACTCAAGTTCGATCAGAGTGCCAGGCACGCCATTCTTGCCGGAGTAGAAAAGCTGTCCAGGGCGGTCAAGGTCACCCTTGGACCCAAGGGCCGGAATGTCGTTCTGGAGAAGAAGTGGGGAAGCCCCACCATCACCAAGGACGGGGTAACCGTTGCCAAGGAGATCGAGCTTCCGGACAAGTTTGAGAACATCGGTGCCCAGCTGATCAGGGAAGTTGCCAGCAAGACCAGCGATGTGGCCGGCGACGGAACCACAACGGCCACACTTCTTGCGGAGGCTATCTATCGCGAGGGACTCAAGAATGTCACCGCAGGCGCCAACCCCATGGCCCTCAAGAGGGGTATAGACGTTGCCGTCAGCAAGGTGGTGGAAGAGCTGAAGAAGCTCTCCAGGGATGTCTCAGGCAAGGAGGAGATCCGCCAGGTTGCCGCCATCTCCGCCAACAATGACGGTGAGATAGGCGACATCATCGCCGACGCAATGGAAAAAGCGGGCAAGGACGGCACCATTTCCGTCGAGGAAGCCAAATCCATGGAGACCACCCTGGATGTCGTGGAGGGTATGCAGTTCGACAGAGGCTACCTCTCCCCCTACTTCGTCACCGACGCGGAGAACATGGAAGTAGTCCTCGAGAAACCCTACATACTCATCCACGAGAAGAAGATATCCAGTATGAAGGACCTGCTCCCCATACTGGAGAAGATAGCTCAACTCGGCAAACCCCTCCTTATCATCGCGGAAGACATCGAGGGAGAAGCTCTGGCGACGCTGGTCGTCAACAAGATGAGGGGTATGCTGCAGGTCGCTGCTGTGAAGGCGCCCGGCTACGGAGACCGAAGAAAAGCCATGCTTGGTGACATAGCCGTACTCACCGGCGGAAAGGCAATCACCGAGGACCTTGGCATCAAGCTCGAGAACATCACGCTTAACGACCTCGGATCCGCGGGAAGCGTCCGCATAGACAAGGACAACACCATCATCGTGGACGGCGGCGGCGAGACAGCAGACATCCAGGGCAGGATCGGACAGATCCGCAAGCAGATCGAGGATACAACATCCGACTACGACAAGGAGAAGCTCCAGGAGAGGCTGGCCAAGCTGGCCGGCGGAGTGGCGAGGATCAACGTCGGTGCTGCTACCGAGACCGAGATGAAGGAGAAGAAGGCCAGGGTCGAGGACGCTCTTCACGCCACCAGGGCCGCCAGTGAAGAGGGCATAGTCCCCGGAGGTGGAACGGCTCTCCTCAGATGCGAGGATGCACTCCTTGATCTCGGACTCGAGGGCGATGAGGCCGTTGGCGCCGAGATCGTCCGCAGAACCCTCTCCGAACCCCTGAGGCAGCTGGCCCTGAACGCCGGCCTCGAGGGAGCCATAGTAGTGGAGAAGGTCAGGAGCCTGGACAAGGAGTTTGGATTGAACATTCAGACCAACGAGTACAGCAACATGTTCGAGGACGGCGTGGTGGATCCCACCATGGTCACCAGAACCGCCCTGCAGAACGCCGCCAGTATCTCGAGCCTCCTTCTGACCACCGAATGCATAATCACCGAGATCCCCGAGCCTGAGGAGCCTTCTCCCGCAGGCGGAGGCGGAATGGGCGGAATGTACTAGACAATCCCCCCGATCGAAGCAGAAAAGCCCCGGGTCTCGTGACCCGGGGCTTCTTTTCAGTGGGGACGGGCGGGTCTGTCTTGAATAACCCCCGCTCCTATTCAGGAGGGACCAGGTTGATGGGAACTGTCATCGGTATGTCATCAACCTGTTCGCTGGAGGGTCCGAAGTTGAGCGACTGAACCGCAGCCCTTACAGAGGGTTCAAGGGAAGACAGGCTTCCGCCGGCGGATATGCTGATGCCAGTCACGGAACCGCTGGGAGTAATGGAGAAGCTGACGTTGATAGTCCCTCCCGCCGTCGGGTTCGTTCTGAGAAGGTCTTCGTAAGCCCTCTTCACCCTCATGTTGATCGTGTTGATCTTGCGGCGGATATCGTTCATGGTCCGGCCCTGAACGCCTATCTCTGTACTTGAGGAGTGCGTGGAGAACGAGACCTCCGCCGCCCTGTGGACAGCTTCCACCTCGCTGGAGGAGACTCCCTCGATACTCGCGCTGGGTCCTCCGCCCTCGCCCACCAGTCCACTGATGCCTCCGGAACCTCCGCCACCCGCTCCGGCTATTACGGCTTCACCTCCGCCTCCCGATACAAGACCTGCCCCGGAGGACGCAGCGGCCTGAAGATCGGTGGCGATGCCCGCCGAGCCTCCAGTTCCGCCGGTACCGTAAGCGGCGAAACCGATGCTCTGCAGCACCGCCTGGCCGGCTGCCTGACCGTCGGAAACACCACCCTGGGTGCCTCCTCCGCTTCCGGCGGGACCGCCGCCGCCCGAACCAACGGCCACCGTCTCCTCACCGATGTTCATGTCGGTGACAATCTCCTCGCCGATGCCCTGGGTCTGCCTGTTCTGGCTGGCCAGTGTGGCCACCCTGGCCGTGGGAGCACTGCGCAGCTTCTGCTCCTTCGTCTCGTGCACGACAGTGACGAACCTGTCGAGGACCGCTCCTGAAAGCAGGGCGATAGCAAGGCCCAACCCAAGGATTATGGCGATCCGGTTGGACTCCTCCCTGTGACCCTTCATGGCAATGCCCTCGTGCGGCCTCGTGGCAAAGTTCTCCCAGTCGTACTCAGCAGCCACGTACTTCTTCCTTGGGATATCGGGCCTGGCTTCATCCTTCTTCTGGACCGCCGCCGGTTCTGTGAAGCTGAAGAAGACCTCCTTGTTGCCCAGGGTGAAGACACCGGTAACGTTCTTGTCAAATATCCAGACGTAAGGTTCACCGGGCTTTTCCTGCTGCATCAGGTTGCGCTCGATCAGAGTGTGGAATGGTATTACACTTCCCTTGACCTCCACCCCGCCCTTGATGCCCGGAATGAGCCTCATCATGTACTTGCCTTCATGGGGTTCCAGGAGCGTATGGATGCGTGGAAGACCTATGTTCCTGGCGGTGACGGTATTGTACTCCGCCTCACCCACGGTCATGAGACCGGCGTTTGGAATGAGTTCCGTCTTGCCGTCGGGATCCTCCACCACGATCTTAAGGATCCTGTCATCCTTCTTCTGCTCCCGCTCCGGAGGAGCCTTCTCGGCTCTCAGCTTCTTTTCCTTCTTCTCCTGGGGTCTGGCCACTTTCGGGGGAGCGATAAACCCGAAATGGATAACGAAGGGTCCGGCGCTTATCTGGCCCTGATCCTGGTATTTGATATTGAGAAGGTAGAAATTGTCCGGATCCAGGGGGAAGATGCCCAGATCACGGAGGTCGGAAAACTTCAGGGTAGCTCCGTCGCTCGATTCCACCGTGGCATCCATGTTCTCCGCAAGTCTCAGGAGCCAGGTCTCCGAATCCTCGCCGGGGGTTATCAGCACCATGGTATCTGGAAGCCCGGCACCTTCCACCACGATGTTGTTATTGTACCCGGTCCCCATCCTGACCGGTTCCTTGCCGGGGATCAGCTTGCCCACGACCTTGCCGTCGCGCATGATGGCGATTGCCAGGACCTTCTTCTCGTCATTCCTCTCAGGCGTCATTCCTCATCGCCGCCTTCCACCTTGATAACGGTCAGGTTCTGGGTGGAGTAGCCGGCCGCCGCACAACTGCTCATGACCCTCTGGAGGAGGATCGCGGGAATGGCCACATCACCCTGAATGTTAACCTTCATTTCCTCACCATCCGTTATACCCCGCATGAGCCTGGTATATTCCAGATGGTCGGAAAGCCGCTCCACGAGGACGGGGATCGGATTGCCCTGGCTGAGTACCGTCTGGTCGACGAAAACGATGGGTTCGCCATCGACCACAATGGCTTCACCCGTCACCATTATCTCAAGGTTGAGCTCCACTGTCTGATCGGACCTTGAATGGGGCAGGGTCAGGGCATCGCTCACGGTGACTATCTGGCCCTCAGCGCTGTAGCTCTTGATAAGGAACACGACCAGTATGGTGAACATGTCAATCATCGAAGTGAGATTCAGGGAGACCTTCTTGTCCTTGCCCCTGATCATGGCCTTGCTTTTCTTATAGCCCAGAAGAAGGGGAAGATGCCTTTTTGAGGGCGCGCTACTCACTTCTACTCACCTCCCGAAGCGGTCATCGAGTTCAACTGCCTCTGAAGAACGCTGTAGGCCGCCACCTGAAGCCCGGGCTGATCGAAGCCATGGTCAGCGCACACGTCGATGGCCATGACGATGTTGTCATATCTTACATTGTCCTCGGTGAGAATCGTTATCTTGTGCACCGGTATCGATGCGAACTCCCTGTCCAGCTCCTCCCGGAAATCCCCCAGGGCTTCCGATAGCGCCTGATAATCGTAGGTGTCCACCAGTTCGCCGTCCCTGTATTCACGGGTCACGGCACTTATGGGTCTGGTGCCGAAAACGGTCCCGAGGAACATCTGCTCGGCTGTCATTATGACCTTGGGCTGCAGCTGCTGTTCCTCTGACTGGGCCAGGCTCGTAGTGCCGGCGCCGGAAGTGCTGATGCCCTCGGTGGGTGCCATTTCGATAATGGATATTTCCAGGAAGGAGGCGCTGAGAAGCAGGAACGGTATTATCACGCAGAAAAGGTTCATCACCGGGAGGAGATCGATCTCCGGTGCGTGCCTGATCCTGTGACTTCTACCTGATGCCGGCTTCGCCATTAAGCTTCCTTCCTTGCCTGGGCCAGCATATTGATGACCATGACGGAGTACCTGTCGATGTCATCCACAAGGCTGTCCGTCTTGGCGGTGAGGAAAGAGTGCGCAAGAAGAAGGGGAATCGCTGAGATCAGACCGAATGCGGTAGTGTTCATTGCCATTGAGATACCGTTGGCCAGCATCACACTCTTTTCCGCCGGATCAGCGGCGCCCACCGCCTCGAAGGCCGCGATGAGGCCGAAAATGGTTCCCAGCAGTCCCACCATCGTGGATACGTTTGCCAGGGTGGCAAGGTAACCGGTACGGGCATTCAGTCTGGGCAGCTCGGCAAGGGCCATCTCGTCCACGGCGTTCTGAATGTCCCTCTCGGTGTTCCTGTAGTTGCGCAGTGCCGCCTCTATTATCCTTGCGAGAGGCGCGCTCTTGTCGGCGCATGAGGCGATCGCCCCCTCTATGCTGCCTTTCCGGATGAGTTCCGCTATCCTGCCCATGAACTTCTCCGGTTTCATGTCGGCTATGGTGAAGAGGAAGATGAAACGCTCCACCGCGATGGCCACGCCGGCGGCCAGAAATACAAGTATCGCCCACATCGCGGGTCCACCGTCACGGAAGAACTTGGCTATGTCGGAGAACAGGCCGCCCTCCTCCACTTCAATCTCTTCCTCACTGTCGATATCCTGGGCCGACCCGGCAGTTGAAACAGGTTCCTCAACCGGTTCCGGTACGGTAGTATCCTCGGCGATCAGAGCGGAATCCGCTGCGGTGGAGTCGGCAAAGACACTGTCGGCCGGCATCTCCCCCGGCTGCTGACCCAATGCCGCCCCGCATAGAAGTAGGGTGGAAAAAAGAAGAAGGAATGGAAGTGTGAACCGCTTCATGTACGATCTCCTCTCGACTTACACTCTGGTGTCAGTTGCCGACCAGATCAAGTATTAGATTTCCCACAAGGTCAAGGCCGGCAGCAATACCGAACACCAACCCCTGTTCTTCGTCATCCTGATAATATCTAGATACTGACAGACTACCAAGTACCGCCACGGATCCGTACCTGATCCAGGCAGGCAGCACTATCATCTCCCTGCCGGCGCCGAAAGCAACCTCATCGGAGAAGGCTCCAGGGTACACGGGCCTTATCACGTCCTCTATGAAGCTCCTCTCCAGCAAAACGTTGCGGAGGTTGGGCGTCGCCTTCAGCATCATGAAAAGTGCCTGGGGGGTCCTGAGTTCACCCCTGATCGTTATCTCTTCCAGAACGAGCCTTCCGCCTTCCCAGGTGGCTCCCTCCCCCTCCTCCATTTCGACCTGGGCCGGAAGCATTGAAGTCAGTACGAGCAGAACCGCCGAAAGGAGCATGAGAACCTTTCCCCGGCGGCTGGAACGTCCGGTCAGTGTCAGAACGGCCATGGGAAGCACCCTCCTCACTCTCCCTCATCCTGCTGGTAATAATCGGGCTCAATAGCCTCTGTGGATCCCTCCGGTACTTCCTGCTGACCGGTATCACCCGGAGAGTACTCCTCGCCCGTCCCTCCGGCCTGGGCACCTTCACCGATCAGAGCAGAATCAGATTCCGACACCCCCGCCGTATCCGACAAGACCGAGGAATACCCTATGCCGGCACTAGCCCCGGGGAGAAGGAGGTCGAGGTTTATGGCGATGGAATCCGTGAACTCCGTCCTGATGCCGTTGGTCACAGCCAGCTGGAGACCGTTCTCGTAGGTGGTGGTGGCCCTCTGGATGTAGGTATCGTAGACTTCCATGAGAACGTTGTAGAATTCCTCTTCACCCTCCGGCGTCAGATCTTCCGGTGGATCCATGAAACCGACCGCGTTGGCGAAGTCCTCCTGAAGCTTGCCGATGCTGAGCACCGCCCTGAACACGTAATCGTCGTCAAGGTACGTGAACGTCCTGTTGAAGTTGGCGACGGCGCTGTTGAAGAGCTGTGTCTTGAGCTGAACATTATCATTGCTGACCGGGGTCATGGCGAAATAATCCCGCGAGGATATCTCCCCTATGTGGTAGGCGGACATGGCAGGGTAGATCACCCTTCCGTCACGGTACTGGTCGTACAGGGTCATGCAGCTCTCGAAATTGCTCCGGGCCAGCATCAGGTTGCCACGGTCGTAGTTGTACTCGCCTATCTTGGCGTAGGCCTCCGTCACCGCGGCAGCGGAACCCGCTCCCTGTTCGGCTATCTGCTGGTAGACACCAATGGCCAGTTCCTCGTTGCCTCCATCCTCGTAGCACTTGGCGGCGCTTGCCAGAGCGGCATTAATGTCAGGCGCGCCGGGGTAGGAACTGTAAGCCTGGAGATACAGCTGGGCGGCCCTGCTGTACTGGTGGTCCTCCCTGAGCAGGTACGCGGCCCTCAGGAGCCCCGAGGGTGCGTTCTCGTACTCCGGGTAGGTGGCGGCAAGTTCCTGGAAGAGCCTTACGGCATCATTGATGGAACCGGCCTTGCCGAAGGTCTCGGCGGCGTCGTACATGGCCACGGGAGCCACTTCGGAGCCTGCGTGCTCTCGGGCGGTCTGTTCCCATCTCCGGGCCGCGGCCATCAGGTCCTCAAGGTCCTCGCTCTCCGCAAGAGTGGCAGCGTCGTTGTACGCCGACGAGGCCGCGAGGTACTCGACGTCGGCGCCAAGGTCCTCTCCGCTCACCGCGGCAGCGCTGGCGGCCCGTCCGTACCAGTCCTCCGCTTCGGAATACATCTCGTCCTGCTGGTAGGAATCCGCTATGAACTTGGCAGCCCTCGCCTCGAAGCCCGAGCCTCTGTAGTCGTTGTAGATGATCCTGAACATATCCCTGGCCGTCTCGTACTCGCCGGCATTGTAGAACTTGGGCGCTGCGGCCCACAGGAAGAACGCCACGTTTTCTCCATCGGGATAGAGCTGGTTGTACAGCATGGCCGTCTCGTAGAGTCTCTCCCTCGTTGCCAGGCTGTCCACCCCGGGTATCTCCTCGTAGGCTATGATGTAGGAGGAGAAGGCGTTGTTGAGAGCATCCTCCTGCCTCTGGAAAGAACTGCTGTCCATGGCGACATCGAAGTAGACGTCACCCGCCCTGAGATACTGCTCGGTATGGTAGTAGGCGTCGCCGAGATAGAATTTGTACTCGTAGCGCTTGCCTGATGCGGGGAACTGCAGGAGATAGTTCTCGATCCTCATGATGAGTGATTCGTTGACATCTCTGAAGGCCGGCGGATCTTCCCTGGTGGCCACGGTCTGTTCCAGGTAGTACTGTATAGCCTCCTCGAAGGAGGCGCCCCTGAGGGAATCGGCCAGTGAAACGGCGCCGCTGTCCCCCACGTTGATGTACCAGTCGCTATCCCTTCCGTACTCCTCTATCAGCAAGTCCCTGGCACCGGTGGCGAGCGCGAACTCTCCCAGCTCCTCATAGGCCTGGGCAATCCTCAGCTGGTAAAGCGGAGCCTGCGGGCTGTAGGGATCCTGAGCCAGAAGAGCCTTGTAAGCCTCGATCGAGGTATCCCAGTTGGTCATCCCGGATGAAATGTCAGCCATCTTGCCGAGGACACTGACAGTGGTTACGGAATCACCAAAATCGGTAAGGTACTCCACCGCCATGTCCACCGACCGGGAGGACATGTCGTTCATCTCCAGGAAGTCGTATGCCATGTACTCCCTGGATTCGTTCAGAATCCTGATGTCCCCCCTCCTTCGTATGCCGAGGCTGTCGATCCTCATGTTGTCACGGAGAAGGTATGAGAAGGTGGCCACCGACCTCTCGAATTCCTTCTCGAGGTACAGGGTCCACCCCAGTTTGTAAAGACCGTGCTGGAACAGGTTGGGGCTGCTGCCCGGGTAGTCGAGGATGTTCTCGAAATAGACAAGGGCGGAATCGTACGCCAGCATGTCGAAGTAGTAGTTGCCAACCCTGATATTGCATTCCGCGGCCAGTTCGCTGCCTGGAAAATCGTGAAGGACCATCCTGTAGTTATCCACCGCGCCTTCGAAGTCCATCATGGATTCGAGACAGTAGCCCATGGAATAGAGGGCCACGTCCTCCACCTCGCTGCCCGGGTAATCGGTGAGGATCTTCTCGTACAGCTCGATGGACCTGGAGTAGTCCTCCTGGACGTACTCGTCCATACCCGCGGCGGCCTGTCTCTGGCTGTGCTGCAGGTTGTCTATGTCATAGTACAGCTGCGCCAGGCGGACCAGTACATCGGATATGAACCTTGAATCGGGATAGCTTGCCAGATAATCCTCGAAGTAGCCTGCGCATTCAACAGCCGCATCATCGATCCTTCTGTTCAGAGCCGCTATCTCCCTGGATCTCATGCTGTCAAGGACGGCGGCCCCGACAGTGTCGCCCTCGGCCATGGCTTCCTCGATGGAGTTCCTGTAGTAGCCCCCGAGGTACTCTATGGAGTCCCTCTTCAGTTCCCGCTCCATGAAGGTCGCCACGGCTATGCCGTACTGGGTCTCCTGGACCCAGTTATGCTGGGTGGTCATGCCTCCCTCGAACTTCGAGGCCAGATCCTGGAGAGCAAGTCGGATGCGTTCTATCTCACCCTCCACCCTGGCCAGGTCCTGCCTGTCCTGCTCGGATCCGGACATTTCGGTCATGCCGCGCACCTCGCCCACGGCCAGGGCAAGGATCTCGGTCTTGCTCCGGCTGTCCTGGATCAGCCTGCTAAGCTCCTGCTCCAGGGTTTCCGTGTCCATGTCCATGGGAAGCGAGAGCACCGATTCAAGGTAGCCGATCTCCGCGAAGAGCTGCCGGAGTCCCGCTTCCTCAGCCTCGATAACGGCCACAAGATCGAAGTCTCCCTGGGCGTAAGCCTCCTCTTTAAGCTCCGCCAGCCCCAGCCTTATCCTGTCAAGGCGCTCCCTCTCCTGCTGGAACTCCTCCTGCGCCTGTGTTTCGTCGGACATGAACAGGTCATAGTAGTCCTCCGGGGTGCCGTACTCCCTGAGAAGGTCTTCGTACATCCTCACTGCGATATCTATATCCTCGGCCCCGAGGGCGCAGTTGGCCTGAGCCAGTTCGAACTCGGACACAAGTTCGGAGTTGGGTACTTCTTCCATGACGATCTCGGCAAGATTGTACGCTTCCTGATACCTCTCCTGTCTCATGAGAGTCCACACCTTGCCCAGCATGGCTATGTCATAATAGGAGCTGAAGGGGGACACTTTCGAATAGTACTCGATAGCCCCATCGAAGTCCTCCCACTCGTCAACCAGTATCTGGGCAAGGGCTATCCTGGCCCTGTCGGCCAGGTCCGTGTCACTTGATGAGGATCCCGAGTTGTCTATTATGCCCTGAAGCGACAGGACCGCCGCGTCGACGTTGTCTTCCTCCACGAAGGAGACAGCTTTCAGGTATTCGGACAGTACGAAGTACTCGCTGGATGGGAGGATGTTGTTGTAAAGGAGCCGGGAACCGGCGAAATCACCCTTGTTGTAGGTGGAAAGCCCTGCGGCTATGTAGGCCAGGTCGATGAATTCGTAAGCCGGATCGGCCTGTCTGAGGCTCTCGAAGTACCCTAGGGCCCCGTCGTAGTCCTGGAGTTCGAAGGATATCAGCTCCAGCCTGAAGAGGGCATCCTCATAGTAGCTTGAGGTGGGAAAATTGTCGATCACAGACCTGTATGCATCCCGGGCCCACACAATGGATCCCGAGTTGTAGAGCTCCTCCCCCAGCAGGTACGCGCTTTCTGCGTTGGAGAGCATGGCATGAAGCCGCCTGAGCTCTATCAGCTCCGACATTATCCTGTCCAGCCTCTCCTCTTCCCTCTCTATCTGGGCTTCGATGTCCGCAAGCTCGGCGGCCGCCTGCTGCATCTGGTCCGCCAGGGCCTCCGAGGTGTCCGGTTCGGCCGGCTGAGCTTCAGAAGCTTCACCGGTCTGGGGGTAAGCCACGGAAAAGAGGGTCAGTGTCACAAGGAGAGGAAGGAACTTCATCTCACCCGCCGTCTTTCAGCGATTCTCAAGAAGATCACGGAGCCTCTGGAGTTCCGCTTCTGCCGCCCGTCTGCGGGCTTCCAGCTCCTCCAGGCGCTCCCTTGCCCTCTCAATTCTCTGCTGCTCCCGCTCCAGGGCCAGTTGACGGGCCCCGAAGATGGGGCCGATGGTGGACAGTATTCCGATGGAAACCTTGGAATTCTGCATTATGTCCATCTTGTTCTGGTTCTCAGGCGGGAAGATGGTCATCTCGAACTCGGCCCAGGCCATCTCGAGGGTAATGTACTCGTTGACCCTGTAGGAGGCGCCAAGGTTGAAATCACGGCCATCCTGTTCCAGGGCCACGGTGAAAAGCTCGGAAGGCCTGTACACCACTGAGCCGAAAAGACCGTGTGCTATCGAACTGCCCAAGCCCAGGGAACCGTTGTCGATCACTCCCACGAACCTTCCGATGCCTACACCGAGACTCACCGTGGCGGGAATGCTCATCAGATAACTGAGGTCCTTGGACAGCACGGCGTACGCCGACCAGTTCTGGGCATGGTCGTACTGGTATAATCTCTCCACCCCGGCGGAGTCCACCTTGAAGCAGTCTATGTACCTCTCACCGGTTATGTTGTCCAGCCCTATGGCGAAGGCGGGAACGGTGATACCCTCGAAGAGGATACCCACCTTGGCGTTACCCGCGACCCCTCCGTCACCCAGGTAGGATATTCCCAGCTGCCCGTACCTGAACAGGCCTACATCGAAGTGACCCGTAATCATGAACTCGCTGTTGGAACCACCGGTGGAGTCTTCTATGGTATACGCCGAAGCTCCCAGCTCGACCTCTATTTCCGTATGCTGGAGAATATACGCATCAGGCGTGTCGAGCACTCCCGACCGGGAGAACGGTAGAGAGCCTCCTGAAGCTACCCCATAAAGGATGATCAGCATCACTGATAAACAGTACTTCATTGAAATCTTCTCCAAAATCCCCGGCAAATCTCCCGGCCCTCACGGATACGGATACATGGATTACAATTATTGGCCCACACGGGTTTTGAGTCAACCTCCGACTACTGCTTCCCGGCTCCTGTAACAGAAAGGAACACGGTTAGCAGAATATTGTTCCTCAATAGTATAATACCACCGATTATCATCAGTGTTCCTCGGAGGTCCTAATGCTCTTTTCTCTGTTGCTTGCGACGTCTGTCGCGGTACAGACACCCGACTGGGAGACGGATATCGGCTACCTTCCGTTCAGCAGTCCCCTGCTGGCTCTGAACGAAAGCGGCTCAATGGATATCTTCATAGCCATGGGAGACCACGGGCTGGGCGCCTGGTCATCAGACGGGTCCCCCGTCGTCGGTTTTCCGGTCTCATTCGAGAACGGTGTCTCAAGGCGACCGGCGGCCATGTACACGCCGGAAACCGGACACGTGATAGTGTATGCAGACAATGACGGGGCACTTCACATGGTGGACCATGGCGGACGTGAACAGCCCGGGTGGCCGGTTCAGGCGGGAAGTCCCGTCGTCACAGGGATTTCCGTGGTCAATCTGGATGAGGACTGCAGCATGGAGATAGCCTTCGGTACTTCCAACGGTAAAGTCCACATGATGGACCGCAGCGGCCGTTACTGCCCGGGGTGGCCGGTGCAGCTTCCGGCAAGACTCCAGTGGCAGCCCTCGCAGGTTTCCCTGGGAGGCAATTCCGGATATGGCCTCGTCTGCGGCCTGGTGAACATGACTCTCTACGTAATCTCACCGGATGGCGGCACCCTGCCTGGATGGCCGGTGACTACGGGTTTCACACTGGGCAGCGTTCCGGTCTCGGCAGATATGGACGCCGACGGTCTCGGCGACTTGGTTTTCGCCACGAACAATGACAGGGTTTACGCCCTCAATTCAAGCGGAGAGATCATTGGAGGCTGGCCCTTTTTCCTTGACGACAGGGTCGCCGGGGGCAGCCTCGCCATCGGTCACATGGCCGGGGAAGCGGGATACCTGCAGGTCGCGGTGTCCACAGTGGACGGTAACGTGACCCTGCTGAAAGGCAGCGGGAACATCGCGGGTACGTGGAGGTGGCCGAACCTCACCCGGGGTATGCCCACTTCGCCTGTTATCTCCTCCGCCGGGGGAGAGACTGCCGTGATAGCTGGATGCGACAGCGGGTTCGTCTACGCGTGGAACGCACAGGGGGAGGAAATAGACGGATTCCCTGCAAGTTTCGGGGAGGAGGTTTCAAGAACCCCTGCAGCCGGTGACATAGACGGGGACGGCGGTCTTGAACTGGTGGTCCTTGGCAGATCGGGAAAGCTGGCCTGCTTCTCCGTGACAGGGGGACAGGTATCCGATACGTTCTGGCCCCAGATCCTCTGCGACGAGTTCAACAGCGGGAGTTATGGAACGGCCCACCTGCCAGTCGTCCGCGCCGGCAGCATAACGTCCGAGGTATCGGGAAACGTCGTCATTCCATACACGATCGATGGAGGGAGGGAAACTGCCGTTTCCCTTGCCTATTCATTGAACGCCGGATACTCCTGGACGTTGACCTCAAGTTTCGTGGACGACGGAGGCGGAATCACCTGGATGAGCAACATCGACCTGCCGGGCAGAGATGTCGTTGACTGCGCCCTGAAGATCACTCCCTTCTGCCCCGCCGGCCCCGGCATCAGCGGGATATCCAACGTATTCCATCTCGACAACAACACCCCTCCCAGTCTCTACCTTTCATCACTGGAGGAGGAATCCAGCGGCCGCTTCCTCATCTTCTACTCGGTGGAGGACCCGGAGGGCGACGTAGTGCAGCTGCAGGCCCAGTACTCGACCGACGGCGGGGAGACCTGGCGGAACGCCCGACTCTCGGGAAGCACAATGGAGATACCGTCATGGCTGTACGGAGATCCGGTCAGGTGGTACGCTTCAGCCGAGGAGGGTCTTCATGAGCTGGAGGACGTCCTGCTGCGGATCCGGGCGGCGGACACGGATCCGGGTCCATGGAGCCTGACACAGCTTCAGGAAGGGCTGGAGAACCCATCGGTGGCGCAGATCATAGTCCCGATGGAGGAGGTTTCCGAAAGGGTCCGTCTTGGCGTCAGACTCTCAGATGCGAAGGACGATCCTCTCTCGTACGTATGGGAGTACTCCCTTGACGGCGGGAACAGCTGGGACAGGGCCGCGGTCACGGAAAGCTCGGTGCCGGCCGCCGGCAGCTACAATTACGAGATCATATGGGCGTCGGACCAGGACATCCCCGGACTTGACGCCCCCGATGTAAGGTTTCGGGCACTGCCCCCCGATTCCGGGCAGGGCGTGTCAGTCTCCTCCTCGCCTTTCCACGTTGACAACAACCTGCTGCCTTTGCTCAGCGTGAACTCGCCGGGAAGATGGGACCACTTCGCGGGATCGGTTCCCATATCGTTCGAAATATCCGACGCCGAGGGGGATTCGATACTCATGGTCCTGGAGTACCGGATAGAGGGCACTTCAACATGGGTACCCGCAGGCGGTCTGATCCCCAGCGGCTACTACCCGCATTCCACCTACAGGTCATCCCTGATCTGGAACTCGTCGGAGGACCTTCCCGGAACAGAGAGGCTGGAACTCAGGATCAGGATCGGAGCCGTGGACAATGATACGGTATTCACACAGGAGATAGGTCCCATCTCCATCGACAATTCCCGTCTCCCTGCGGTCATGCAGGCGGCGGTCAGGGAAATGTCCCTGTCCGGAGGTCGGGCCGACATCTCCTACGAGCTCTCCGATCCCGGAAGAAGGATACTGGACCTGACCGTCACCTTCAGTACGGACGGCGGCAGTTCCTGGGGGGAAGCAACGGTCTCGGGAGATCTCTTCGGAAGGAACAGCGGCATCTACCAGGGTGGCTTCGTATGGGACTTCGGTGAGGACCTGGCCGGATTGCCGCAGGGTACTTCCGGGAACGGTGTTTTCCTCAAGATCACGCCTGTTTCGGGAGAACTGATGGGAATGCCCAAGGTGCTGGAGATCGATCTCAGATGATACTCAGTCCAGCAGGGCCTCCATCTCTGATTTTCCACCTGCCAGCATGAAGGTGAGAGGAGCCCTTTCCCTCACGGCTTCGACAATGGAACGGGCTATCCCGCGAATGTCCCACTGGGCGTGCTCATCCTCTCTCAGCCTGGAGAAGTGATAGAGTTCCCTTCCGTTGATATCCATGGTCACTCTCCGCCTGTGCGCGTTGGTAAGCATGTAAGGGAAGAGCCTGTCCAGACCTCCCGCGAACTCTTCCGCCCTCTCCACCGCCGACATGAACTCCGCCTCCATTCCGGCCTCGGAAACACTCGGAGGCACCGTGACCCCGAGGATCGGGTCGTACACCGAGGCCAGCCGCGTGCACATCCTGTGCCTCTTGAGCTGTGCATAGGAACTGGAAGAGACCACCACCTGGAGTACGGCCCTGAAGAACTCCCATTGCCTGGGCACGGTATCATGTATCCCGAGACCTGCCAGGGCTTCCCTGAAGAGCTCGAGCCTGGATGCTTCTCCAAGGCGGTGCCATTCGGACATCGCCCGGTCCAGGGACCAGCCTTCCCTCCACTGGAGCAGAAGGGCCCCCACCCTTGAATCATCGTCGCAATCGGCCAGTATCAGTGTCTTCGACGGAGGGCTGTGCACGGCGGACATGGAATGGGCGAAACCATCCATCGAGGTCGGTTCAAGGAACAGGAACAATGATGGAGCAGCTTCCATCACCAGTTCGAGCAACCTGCCGGCGATATCCCTCACTTCCGCAAGCGGATGGCAGGAAAGCCTTCGGATCATGTGCTCCAGTTCCCTGGCGTTCAGCGTCATGCCCATCTGGCAGGATGTGGCCAGGGGGAGAACGTACCTGGCGTCCTCCTTGGCCCTCTCCTTCTCCAGCCCTCCTTCCCTCAGCCGCCCGTATAGAATGTCGTAGGAGCTGAAGAGCCTGGCCGCCTCCTCACGGTAGTCTTTTGCCCTGTCTTCCGGAAGCTCCGGGGGAACAACGAAATCCTCCCCGATCCTGATATACCTCTGTGACTTCTCAGTGAAGCTGGCCAGCCTGAAGTTCTGAAGCTCTTCCGCAGCGAGCCTGGAAATGCCCAGCAGGTCGAAATTGAATACCGCGTGTTCGGCAACGGACCCGTGACCGTAATCGAACACGATGCGCCTGTTGGACTCCCTGGCCTTCTCCACTTCCCTGCAGGCTTCCTCCCGCAGCTGATCGATGGGTCTGGGGTCCCTGCTTATCCTGGCATAGGATGCCGAGAGTGTTTCGGGAGTGCCGCCGCCGAACTGGACATCGGTATTGTAGCCTGCGAGATGGATCTTCATAAATCCCCTTCCTGGTGGGATCCGGCGAGCTCCGCGGTCATCGATGCAAGAGGATGATCGAATGGGAGCCTTCGGAACATCAGATGCTGCAGCCTCGAGATCCTCTCGGACCTGGACGGCAGCCGGAGTATCTCCGACCACCAGCCCACCATTCTACCGAGGTCCCTGACGTAGGGAGCCAGCTCCCATCCCCAGGGAACAACCTCCAGATCGTCCAGGAACCGGCACATGAGAAGTCGCGTCTCTTCGAGTCCCGCCAGCAGGCCGGCGTCGGGGCCCCGATGAAGAGCGCCGGAAAGGCTCCTGATCATTTCGGACGCCACCCCTGCGGTGGACCATGGAGTATGATGGAATCCTGCCAGGACCTCCCATGCGGCCGGAAGGGTTCCCAGCTCCCCGGGCCAGGGGCAGCCGGCACCGGTGGCTTTCACAAGGGAATAGACCCCGTAGAGGGCTGCCGGAAAACACTCGGGGGGATTGAGGAAGTACTCGTGGTCCGCGGGGATTCGCTGATCGAGCCCGGACAGGTATACCCTTCTCAGGCAGTAGTCATCTGCCAGGAGGTTGTCCCAGATGGCGGGTCTTCCCCCGAGAAGTCCTGCGGCTTCGCAGAGGGAATCGTCATCAAGGCGGCGGGAAACCACTTCCCTGCCGGTCCACATGGACGTCCATTCCGGATTGACGTTCTCGCTCCACGCCGAGAGGTACTCCTCCCCGCTATGACGGACCAGCAGCTCGGTGCAGTACAGAGAGGGACAAAGGAGCACGCGGCCGCCAATGCCTTCAAGAGCCTCACCCACAAGGTTCAGCTGCCTGAGGGCCAGTTCCGGGTCCGCCCTCTGAGGAATGTCGTCAAAGAGAACGGCGACTCCCGAAGATCCCGCCTCCATGGCGGCCCTCGCCTTTCTCCGCAATGCCGGGTACTCGTCGTCCCTGAATCCCCATGGACTTATACCGAAGATGAATCGGATACCGGAATCCGCGGCCAGATGGATGTCATCCTCGAGAAGAAGCCGGCTTTCCGCTGGATAGTCTTCGCGCCACCCGAGCCTGTGGAAAGTGTCGTTCTTGGGGGCATAAATGTAGGCCGGGTCCTCCAGCCGGGAGAGAAGGCGAAGGAGAAGGCTCCTCCTTCCCCCCTCATAGGGCCGTCCGTAGAATCCTTCCACTCCTCCTCGAACCATGCAGACCCCTGTTTCCTCGTTGACTTCCAGACGTCCTTTTCCTAGCTTTGATACTTGAATCTACAGTAAAATCTCTTTCTCAGAAATACCTTCAACATCACCGGGAGGGTACAATGTCGAAAAACATAGTGGAGGCAGTCCCCAATATATCAGAGGGGCAGAACAGGGAGACAATCGACGAAATTGTCAAGGCGGCGGATTCGGTGGGCGGGTGCAGGGTCCTGGACGTCGATCCCGGAGCCGCCACGAACAGGACAGTCATAACAATAGCCGGTGAGCCCGAAGCGGTCATCGAAAGCTGCTTCCAGCTCATAAAAAGGGCCGGGGAACTCATTGACATGCGCAAGCACACGGGGGAGCATCCCAGACACGGCGCAACGGACGTCTGTCCCTTCGTACCCGTAGCCGGTGTGACCATGGAGGACTGCGCTGATTACGCCCGGAGACTCGGGGCGAGGGTCGGCGAGGAACTCGGGATCCCGGTCTACCTCTACGAGAAAGCCGCCTCCAAGCCCGAATGGGAGAAACTGCCGAACATCCGGAAGGGTGAGTACGAGGCTTTGCATGACAAGCTGGGCAAACCGGAGTGGAAGCCGGATTTCGGCCCCAACGAATGGAACGACAGGATAGCCCGTACCGGTGTATGCACGATAGGCGCAAGGAACTTCCTCATCGCCTACAACGTGAATCTGAACACAAGGGATCCCGGAGTTGCCAGGGACATCGGACTTACCATAAGGGACAACGGAAGGTTCATCAGGAACGGTGAATGGAAGTTCGAACGCGACGGGAACGGCAATAAGGTCAAGCAGCCGGGGAAGCTGCAGTGCTGCAAGGCAACCGGATGGTTCATCGAGGAGTACCAGACTGCCCAGGTTACCATGAACCTGACCGACATATCCGTAACGCCCCTGCACATGGGGTTCGAGGCTGTCAAGGAGGAGGCGGAGAAACTGGGCGCCAGGGTTACCGGTTCGGAAGTCGTTGGTCTTCTTCCCCTGAGCTCAATGCTGGAGGCGGGAAAGTACTACATCGAGAAACAGGACAGGGGTCTGTCGGAGACGGGAAGGCAGGGCAAGACTACGGGTGTCCCGCGGGCCGAACTGATAGAGGTGGCCATAAGGTCCATGGGCCTTCGTGATGTCGCTCCCTTCAATCCTGATGAGAAGATCATAGAATTCATGGTGGCCGAAAGGGAGGTTGACCTGTCGGGCATGACATGCAGGGCATTCTCGGATGAGCTGTCCACTGATTCTCCCGCACCGGGAGGCGGTTCCGCCGCGGCCCTGATGGGTTCGCTGGGGGCCTCCCTGGACGCCATGGTTGCCAACCTCTCCGTCAAGAGCAGGAAATGCAGGGAACACTGGGATCTCATGAGGGAGATCGCACCAAGAGCGCAGGCCATCAAGGACAATCTGCTGGACGCCATCGACGACGACACTGCGGCATTCAATTCCTGGATGGACGCGGCAAGGGCCGGCGGGGATGTCCAGGACGCCGTCAGAAGGGCTATCGAGGTTCCGCTTCGTGTCCTGAGGCAGTGCCCGGAGATCATCGACCTGGCCTCGGAGCTTGAAGAAAAGGGTCTTCAGGCATCCGTTTCCGATGCCGGTGTGGCTGCGGCCGCTGCAAGGGCGGCGGGTGTCAGCGCCTATTACAATGTGCTGATAAACCTGGGCGACCTTGAGGACGATGTGTACGCAGACGACAAGAGAAACAAGGCGGAGGAGTACCTTGAGGAGACCCTGGCCAGAGCCGACAGCGTCTTCGACAGGGTCGTGGAGAAGCTCAAAGGGAAGATGGAGAAGGACTCTTGGGAAGAATAGAACGGACGCTCTTCAAACCCTTCGATCTATCGATCGATAACCATAAGGCCCTTAAGGAGTTCTGCAGGAACGCCAGGGGCGACATAATCAGAATGACCACTCTGGCAGGAAGCGGGCATCCGGGAGGCTCCATGTCCTCCCTGGAGATATTCGCTCTCCTCTGGTCACAGGCCAACGTGGATCCCCGCGATCCGCTGAAGGAAGGACGCGACCGGGTCGTAGTGAGCCACGGGCACACCTCGCCCGGAGTCTACGCCACCCTGGGCAGGCTGGAGTTCTTCGACCTCCGGAGGGCGGTGGCTACATTCAGGAAGGCGGGAAGCCCCTTCGAGGGTCACATCGAGCGGTCGATCCCGGGCGTGGAACTGACGACCGGCAACCTGGGACAGGGAGTCTCCTCTGCCGCCGGCATGGCCCTTGCGGACAGGTGCAGGGGAATACACAACCACGTCTGGGTGGTGGCAGGCGACGGAGAGCACCAGAAGGGTCAGATAGCCGAGGCAAGGAGGTTCATAAGGAACTTCGGCCTCAACAACATGACCGTGGTGGTTGACTGCAACGGACTCCAGATCTCGGGCAGGACCGACAGGGTGATGTACACGGACATAGCATCGGAGTACAGGGCGGACGGCTGGGATGTCACCGAGGTGGACGGTCATAATCTGTCAGCCCTTTACAGGGCTCTTCGGCCCGACATCACCTCACGCGCTCCAAGGCTGGTCCTTGCCATGACGGTGATGGGCAAGGGCGTTTCCTTCATGGAGAACGACCCGCGCTACCACGGAACGGCTCTGAAGCCGGACCAGGCCGAGGATGCCCTGGCTGAACTGGAACTCCCCAACGACCTCAAGGAGCTTTCCATACTCCGGCAGGAGAGCTGGAAGGGCCGGGGGGACTTCAATCTCCGCCTGCCCTACGAGATACTTGACCTCGAGGGAACCCCCATCGTCTACGAGGCCGACCACCTCGGAGACAATCGCGGAGCGTTCGGAGCCGCTCTCATGGACCTGGCCAGGATGAACACCGACAATCTTCCCCTGGTATTCGACTGCGATCTGGCCGGATCCGTCAAGACCGGAGAATTCGCTGAGGAATATCCTGACCATTTCTTCCAGTCGGGCATCATGGAACACAACACGGCTTCCGTCGCCGGCGGGGCTTCCATTGCGGGAAAGGTGGCCTTCTGGGCGGACTTCGGTGTCTTCGCCGCCGACGAGACCTTCAACCAGCACAGGTTGAACGACATAAACATGACCAACCTCAAAGTGGTGGCCACCCATTGCGGGCTCGATGTGGGAATGGACGGCAAGACCCACCACTGCATCAATTACATAAGTCTCATGGGAAGCCTCTACCACTGCAACACCGTTGTCCCGGCCGATCCCAACCAGACCGACAGGGTCATCAGGTATGCGGCCACGCATCCGGGCAACTTCTTCATAGCCATGGGAAGATCAAAGATCCCCGTCATAACCGATGATAACGGAGAACCTTTCTTCGGAGATTCCTACAGGTTCGTCTACGGTATGCACGACCACATAAGGAAAGGCACCGATGTCGCCATAGTGGCAATGGGAGCGATGGTGTCGAAAGCCCTGGAGACCAGGGGGATACTCGAAGGCAAAGGTATCTCCGCCGCCGTCTACGGCGTGAGCTGTCCCCTGTGCATGGGACCCAGGCTCCTGGACGAGCTCTCCTCCTACAGGCTGGTCCTGACCTACGAGGACCATGACATGGACACGGGCATGGGCTCCAAGATGGCCATAGCGATAGCGTGTTTCCGGAAGTCGATCAACCTGAGGCGGAAGGGAGTGACGGAGTACGGCGCCTCCGGAAGACCGGAGGAGCTGTACAGGATGGCGGGTCTTCTCCCGGCGCAGATAGCTGAGTACATAGAAACCGAGATCTGAATTTCGGAAAGCTCTCAGCCCAGTATGCGGCTGAACATCTCGTTGTATGATTCCGTGCCTGAGATGATGTTCCAGTAGCCCCGGGCGAATTCCTCGCTGTCTCGAAGGCTCATCATCGCAGTCCCCCTTGCAGGACGGCTGTGGAGCAGGTGACGGTAGAAGATCGACTGCCTCACCAGATCGATGCAGGTACCGGAGTTCTTCAGCAGAGTACCTCGTCTGTCTCCCGACAGGATGCAGCGGGCTACCAGCATTCCGCTTTCCGCAGCGTGACCTATGCCCTCTCCGGAAACCTGGTCCACAAGACCTGCGGCGTCCCCCGCGAGGTAGATATTATCCATTCCGAGATCCCTGTGCAGAACCAGCGATGGTATGGCAGCACCGCGCAGCTGACGGTGGGAAACGGGGCATTTGATGGAACCCATGAACTCCCCCAGCGCCTCTACGATGTCCGAGGGCGAAGCCGGACTGCCCAGCGCCCCCGCGCCGATGTTCACACTGTCCTTTCCGGGAATGACCCATATGTAGCCGTAGGGAATGTGCCCGAAATGTACTTCCAGACCCTCCGGCTCCCTTTCAAGCTCCCGGAGAGGAACCAGGTAATGAAGCCCCATGCCCGTCTTCCTGCTCCTTCTGCCTGAAACCAGTCTCCTTACTATGCTGGTGGTCCCGTCAGCCCCGACCAGATGCCGAAAGAACACGGTCTCACCTGAAGAAGTGGCGGCGGAAACTCTGTCGACGCTTTCCACCTTCCGGCCGGCAAGCACTTCCGCACCTGCGGAAGCGGCCCTGCGGAGGAGGAACCCGTCGAACCGGGACCTGGAGACTATCCTTACCGGGTCCGATGGCGAAGTGTATCTGCGGAGATACTCGCCCCTGTCCCAGAATGTGATGGTGGAATGCTTCCTCAGGGTCAGTTCTTCCAGCTCCTGCGTGGATATCATGCCGGATCCGACCAGTACCGAGGCAGCCCTGTGACTCAGTATCCCCCCGCAGACCTTTTCCCTGGGAATCTCCTCCTTCTCCAGGAGAAGGCAGTATCTGCCGGACTTCGCCAGTTCATAGGCGCAGGCCGATCCCGCAGGGCCTCCACCCACGATGAGTGTCAGGTCTTTGCCGGTCTTCATTGATCCTTCAGCCTGCTTCCAGAGAACGAGGCCCCGCCGGGAATCCCCCGGCGGTATCCCGCCGGGGGACCTCACGGCTTTCAGAAGGAATCGGCGGAATCGGTTATCTTGATTCCGGAGGCGATCATGTAGGAAGGCACGCTCATTGCCACCGGCGTCCTTCTCCCGTAGGTATTGGAACCGTTGACCGATTCCGGTATCGATGATATGACGCTGACGTTGCCCAGCACGTTCTGGAACGAATCCGTAATCCTGGTGGAGAAGATCGGGGACACTATCCTTCCGTCTTCCACCAGCACCGCATTGAACCTTGAACTTCCGGTGAAGATTCCCTTGCTCCTGCTTGGCAGGTTCATGTAGTGAAGGGCGGGAATGTAGAGGACACGACCCATGTCCCTGGCGGCATCAAGAGGGTCAGAGGGACCGAAGCCGGTGTCCATCACGAGGCTGGGCGAACCGGTGTCGTGGCCCGTGGGCTTCCTGCCGTACCTTGCCGCAGTGCCGGAATCGTACATCAGGTTCAGCAGTTCGCCGTCCCCGATGAGCGGGAAGATCCCCCTCTTCCTTCCGCACATGTCGAACCCGAACATGAAGGTATGGGGATTCCCCGGATCATCCACCAGTGAGATGTTCTCACCCAGTATCATGTCACCGGGCTTCATCCTGGCGGTCCAGCTCTGCTTCTCTTCCCATCCCCGGCCGTTCAGTCCGGTCCAGGCGGCCATGCCCACGATCTCCGAGATCGCGCCGGCGCCGAGAATGACGGTGTACTCGCCGGGATCGACCTTGCAGCCTCCGCTGTTCTCGAAAGTGGGAAGAAGTCTCCCTATCTCGTCCGTTGTCTTTTCCGCAGCGAAATCGGCCGCCCTCCATCCCGTCTGCTGATGGGTGAGTTCCCATTTGGACGCGGGATGCTTGAGCACCAGGGAGAAAAGCTGATCGGTCCCCCGGTGATACGCCTCGTTGCGGTTGGCCGTGGTGAGGAGGTAAACCTCCGTGGCGCCGCTGGACCACGAACCGCTGTAGTTGTATTCCTCTCCCAGTTTTCCGAATATCTCCCTGTAGGCTGATTCCTTGACTTCCGGGTCCAGTTCCGCGAGGTCGGTATCGAACTGGGAATCCTCACTCACAGGGACATCCACTTCGTCCGGGATGGGATCGTAGGTCTTCGGAGATGCTACCCTGGCCTTCTCCTTCGCCGCGGCCAGTACACTCCTCACAACATCGGCGTCGGCGATGGCGCCAAGGAATGTCTGGCTGCCCTGCCTCCTTCCGTCGGTGACGACCATGTCCAGCCGAAGGAGGTCCTCGGAAGTATTGAGCGATACCGAGCTGTTGCCGATCCGCATGAGGTGGCTCTTCTCGTGATGCAGCAGAAGGGTTGCGTGGATACCCTGGTCCGCAGCCTCGTCCCTGACCTGCATCAGAATGCTCCTGATGTTAGCGTCCAGCATTTTCTACTTCCTTTCCCCGGTGATCACATCGTCGAACTTGACAACAGGTACGCCGTGACCGATCTGCATCACCTGATTGGGCTCTCCCTTGCCGCAGTTGTTCACCTGCTCCACCTTCCATGTGGACCTGTCGCCCACTGCGGAGAGGGAACGGTAGAATTCCAGAGTGTGACCCTGGTACGTAGGGTTCCTGAGTATTCGGGTCCTCTTGCCGTCCTTAATCTCCCAGGCGATCTCGCAGCCGAAATGGAAATGCTCACGGTTCGAGCCTATGGACCAGGACACGGGATTGTCCACGACGATCCCGTCCTCGGTGGAGGCAATAATATCCTCAAGAGTGCCGTCGGTTCCCGGAAGGATGTTGACGTTGGTCATCCTGTCGATGGGAGCCTTGTAGAAGGAAGTCGCCCTGGCGGCGCCTCCGCTCTGACGGAAGACCTCCCTGCCGGCCTTTTCGTTGGCCTCGTTCACCATGGCGCGGGAAGTGAGAGCATTGACCAGCAATCCCCTGTCTATCAGAAGATAGTCCAGCTCGAGGGTGCCGTCGTCATCGAAACCGAAGGAACCGGGAGAATTCTCAATACCGCCGTAGGAGCTTACGGAAAGCTTCTCACTTCCGTACTGCAGCTTCCCGAAGGAGTCCAGGTCCACGAAGGAACCTCCTGCGTAGGAGAGTTCGTATCCGAGTATCCTGTCAAGTTCCAGGGGGTGACCGATGGTCTCGTGTACCTGAAGATGTCCCTGTCCCGGAAGGAGGATGACCGATCTCCTGCCGTGCTCCAGCTGCGGGGCTTTTATGAGTTCCACCAGTTCCGACTTTATCCTGCCTGCGTGTCCGGAGAACAGCTCCGGGTTCGTCATCATCTCCCAGCCAGCGGTACCGTCGCCGGTGGAGTAGAGGTTCATGCTCCTCCTCTGCATCTCGCCATCGCAGTCCAGGGCCATGGCCATCATCATTCCGAACACATGGGAGAGATCCTTCTGTATCTCGGAACCCTCGCTGTTCTGAAAGTGGATGCTTTTCTTCATGAAGTTCGCGTACACGATCCGCTTCAGTATGAACTCGTCCTTCAGCTCGTTGTCCAGCCTGGTCATGAAGGTCAGCTTGTCCTGGAGACTCACCGTGAACGGATCAACTTCCACCGGAGTGGAATAGCTGCCCCTTACAGGATCCCGCTTCCCCATGAAAAGCGGCGCCTTGACCAGTTCCGAGGCAGTCCTGGCGTTCTGGGCGGCTTTATCGAAACAGGACCTGAGCCCCGAAGGGTCGCTGGTGGCGGCGAATCCCCAGGCCCCGTCCCAGAGGACCCTGACACCGACACCGCTCTGGACGGTCGTGTCGTTGGCCTCCAGGTCTCCATCGTAGAGGACAAGGGTCTCCGAACTGTCCTCCATGTAGTACCTGGCGTCAACATAGCCGGCGCCCCCGGATGATATCCTCGAGATGTTCTGTGAGATATCGTTCTTGACTTCCGCAGCATCTGTCATGGATGAACCTGCCTTAAGGTTATGTGACAAGTGAATATTGTATCGATGAATATATGAACACGAAAGATTTCTCAAAATACGAATCCGTAACGAATTGTTACAACCCGGGAACGTTCTCGCAAACGAACCTGTTAATGGTTAGAATAGCGTGAGACTTACCCGATAACATTCTCTGGAGGAACGTGTGAAAAATATACCCGTCATTGTCACGGTGCTTCTGCCTTTACTTTTTTCATGCAACGGTAACACTGATGAGGGGAGAGCGGTTTCGACCGGAGGTGACGGGGGGCCGCCTCATCTGGAACTCACCGTGACCGATACCATAGGCGTGGAGCTCGGGAATGCGGATCTCGTGTTCGGGTACATTGTGGATGCCGTCAGGGACCAGGGAGGGAACGTGCTCGTACTGGACGCTTCAACGATGAACCTGAGGAAATTCTCATCCGATGGCGAGTATCTGGGGACTGTGGGAAGGCAGGGAACGGGTCCCGGGGAATTCCAGATGCCAAGGGGTATGGCCGTGCTCGGTAACCGGGAGATCATCGTATCGGACATAAGCGCCAGCGCCATATGTATTTTCGATGACTCGCTAAGATGGGCGGAGAACATAACAGGGTTCTTCCCGCGCCCTCCCCTGACCGTAACCGCAGCCGGTGACTCTGCTTTCGTTGGCATGCTTCCCGCCATGAACAGAGAGGAGGGTCTCAGGGGCTATTCCATAGCGAGGATGAACATGACTGCGGAACCCGCGGTGGTGTACGTGCAGGATATGAGGCCATTCGACCCTTCGATGATGGGTCCCGGGGCTGATTACGACAATCCGGTGTTCACTTCCGGCGCTGACGGCAGTGTATTCATCTCAGGTCCGGGGACGGACTTCGTGCGGGTAACCGGGTATCTTGCCGATGGAGAGGAGTTCCTATCCATAGAGGAACACATCGACAGGGTCGCCAAGACCGAGGAGGAGATCGCCGCCGAGAAGGAGGATTTCGAGGAGTTCACCTCCAGGACCGGGAGACGTATGTCCAGGGGCGACACTTCATTCGAGCCGGAACCCTATCGCAGGGCGGTCAGCGAGCTGGGCCTCGATTCGGAGAACAGGCTCTGGGTCAGGATGGGCACCTGCCGCTATCCCTTCTGGCAGGTCTACGACATGGAGGGAAACCTGCTCTTCACGGCTTCTCTTGAGATCGATGACCCTGACATAGACGGCATGACGGTCCGTATAACGGAGAACGGGATAACGGCCTGGGTGCCCGATCCCGGCACATGGCCAAGGGTCTTCCTGGTCGATGATCCTGTGATTCCCTGAAACAGCGCTACAGGAGCCGTGTACTCGATGAGGGTTTCGGGACCTTCACGATGAGTACGCGCAGAGGCCCGCCGCCGGTGTTGTACCAGCAGTGGGGGATGTCCCTTGGGCTTTCAACCAGCGTATCCCTGCCGACTTCCACTTTCTCGTCCCCGACCTCCACTGTCCCGGAGCCTTCCAGAACGTAGAAGAAGACATCAACCGGGGTTATGTGCCTGTGAAGCTTCTCCCCGGGCTTCAGGGTCAGATGGCTGACGACGGCATGATCGCTGTCGTACAGCCTCCTGACATCCACGCCATGGGGATTCTCAGCGATCGGCTGCTCCGATGGCCTGCGGGTCTTCATGGTCCTATGCTCCTTGTCCTGGAAGGGGACGCTGCCGTCCCCTTCCCGTAAATGGTTTCCTATCAGGCAAGTATCGCCTTCAGATCCTCGTCCGGCGTGGTGATGGGCTTGATGTCGAACTTCTCCACCAGAACCTGCAGGGCATCGGGTGTAAGGAAGGCCGGAAGTGTGGGACCGAGCCTGATATCCCTTATCCCCAGGTAGAACAATGACAGCAGTATTGTCACTGCTTTCTGCTCGTACCAGCTGAGAACCATCGACAGAGGAAGGTCGTTCACGCCGCAGTGGAACGCTCCTGCCAGTGCTGAAGCAATGCTGATGGCGGAGTAGGCGTCGTTGCACTGGCCGATGTCGAGGAGTCTGGGGATACCTCCTATGTCTCCGAACTCCAGCTTGTTGAACCTGAACTTGCCGCAGGCCAGGGTGAGTATCACGCAGTCTTCCGGAACCTTCTGAGCCAGCTCCGTGAAGTAGTTCCTACCGGGTTTTGCGCCGTCGCAGCCTCCCACCAGGAAGAAATGCCTGATGGATCCGGAATTCACGGCATCGATTACCGTGTCCGCCACGGACATCACCGCGTTCCTGCCGAAGCCTATGGTGATATTCTTCTCGGGAGCATCCTCGGAAAACCCTTCCGCAGCCAGTGCGGCATCTATCACGGGCTTGAAGTCGCGGTCTTCGATATGCGCCACTCCCGGGTACTGCACCAGACCGGTTGTGAATATCCTGTCCATGTACGAATCGCGAGGCTTCTGGATGCAGTTGGTGGTCATCAGTATCGCCCCTGGGAACTCGTCGAACTCCTTCTGCTGGTCCTGCCAGGCGCCTCCGTAGTTCCCGACGAGGTGGGAGTATTTCTTGAGACCGGGGTACGCCAGGGTGGGAAGCATCTCCCCGTGTGTGTAGACGTTTATCCCTTTTCCCTCCGTCTGCTTCAGGAGCTCCTCCAGGTCCTTCAGGTCGTGACCGGACACCGCGACGGCCTTGCCTTTCACCGGCGTCACTCTGACCACGGTGGGCTCGGGGTGCCCGTAGGTACCGGTGTTGGCCGAATCCAGCATCTCCATCACACGTATGTTCTTCTCACCCACTTGAAGGGCCATGGCGAACAGCTCCTCCGCCGTCCGGGGTCCGGTGAGAAAATCCAGCGCCTCGTGGAAGAACATGTAGATGTCATCGTCCTCCACTCCCAGGATCCTGGCATGTTCCGCGTATGCTGCTGAGCCCTTCAACCCGTAGGTAACGAGTTCCTCAAGTCCGGTCAGGGTCCTTCCCCTGTCATCCATCCTCTCCAGAATTGAGATCCTCGCAGCCTGAGACTTCAACTGCTCTTCATCCCCGGGCATTTCCCATACAGCGGGGCCGCCCGGATCTTCGGGCTCCAGGGCTTTTTCCCTGCAGGCTTCGCGGTAGGCTCCCCTCACGCGGTCCCTGATTCCGACCCCCCTCGAGATCATCGAGACTAGGGTTTCCGCATCGAAGTTCACATTGGTCACCGTTGTGAAGAGTGCCTCGATGATGAACACATCCGCCTCATGGTCCCTTGTTCCCAGTCTTCCGGCTCTTACGGCCCACATGGCTATTCCCTTGGACACGTATACCAGAAGATCCTGCATCGCCGCGGTCTCGGGGTCCTTGCCGCAGACACCGAACCTGTCGCAACCGGTCCCCTTCGCGGTCTGCTCGCATTGAAAACAGAACATTGCTACTCCCTTCATGAATCTGGTTATTTAGTATTTCATTACCAATTATACGAGAGCTGTTATTCATGTCAATAGTCAACTACTTACGAGTCTCTATTCTTCATTGCTATTGACAATCTGGTATTGTATTACTAATATATTTGAAACGAAAGGAAGCACATGTCTTCACCTGTCAACATCCCTGAATCGGTATCCCTCGCCCTGCATGCGCTGGCCAGGCTGGCCGCGGAAGAGGAAGTTGCACTGAAGCTGGCGGATCTCCTCGTGAAGCCTGGCTCTCCCGACCATCTGTCCAAGGTGATGCAGAGGCTTGCCAGGGCGGGGATGGTCAGTTCGAGGAGGGGTCGCGGCGGAGGTTTCACCCTGGCGGTCAGCCCCGGCGACATAAGGCTGATGGATGTATGGATAGCCCTGGAAGGCACCTTTCAGTCCGGCATATGTCCCTTGAAAGGGAAAGTATGTCCCCTCAGGAAGTGCATCTTCGGGTCCATGGCGTCCGACGCCGCCGGAATCGTATCCGACTATCTCAGGAGTACCACGGTGGCAGACCTGGCAGGACTCTTCAGCAGGAGCAACCAATGGCAAGACTGAAAAGGAAGATCATCAGGATAGACGAGGAAAAGTGCGACGGGTGCGGCATATGCGCAGAAGCATGCCATGAGGGCGCCATAGAGATCATCAGTGGAAAAGCCCGTCTGGTGAAGGAGTCCTACTGCGACGGTCTGGGCGACTGCATCGGCCCCTGCCCCAGGGACGCCATCTCCATCGAGGAGAGGGATGCGGATGGATACGACGGGAAAGCAGTGAGCGAGCATCTCGCTAAGAGAGGCGGCTGTCCCGGATCATGCCCGGGTTCTTTGCCCTTGGAGATGAAGGAAAAGGTAAGCGATACAGCCAGTTACGGAGGCGACAGGCCGTCAATGCTCACCACCTGGCCGGTCCAGATCACCCTGGTACCCCCAGGCGCTCCCTTCCTTGATGGATCTCACCTTCTGATAGCTGCGGACTGCGTACCCTTCGCCTTCGCCGGATTCCACGAAAAATTCGTGCGGGGGCGGGTGGTGCTTGTAGGATGTCCGAAACTGGACGACCGGGAATCCTATTCCGAAAAGCTTACCGAGATATTCCGAATGAACCGGATCGGATCGGTGACCGTGGTCTACATGGAAGTCCCGTGCTGCGGCGCGCTTCCCGGGCTGGTGCGGGAAGCCCTGCGGGCATCAGGCAGTGGCGTACGGATGGAATCAGTCAGGATAGGTATCAGGGGCGAGGTCCAGGAGGTCAGCAGGCCGGACTGATCAGCCGCTCCCGGCCGCCTTCTCCTCAACGGGTCCTCGGGCCTTCCTGATGAGTATGAACACCATTCGCCAGGAGAGCCCGAGGAACGCAAGGAAGACGAAGCCCCCGAAGAGGTTCTTGCCTGTGAACAGGTTGAACAGCCCGTGGAGCACCATCCCTCCCAGCAGTCCCGCGGCCACCATCAGGCCGGATTTCAGGTTTCGACGCTTCTTGTGCCATCCCAGCGCCAGGCCCCAGAGGCTGGAGAACAGAGCGTGGGCAGGTACACTGAGCACGGACCTTCCCGCCAGAACCATCACTCCCACTTCGGCTCCGCCGGAGATCCAGCTGTTCAGGACATAGATCACATTCTCCACGGATGCGAAACCCAGGGCCGCGGCAGTGGCATAGACCATACCGTCCACGGGCTCGTTGAACTCCGGATTGTCATACACCGTCCATCTCACGCAGAGGAATTTCGCTGTTTCCTCCGATACGGGGGCTATGAACACCGATGAATAGATGATCGCCATCTTGAAGGGAAGCTCCTTCAGGGAGAAGACCATGGCGGCCCCGACAAGGGCTCCCACCAGGAAGGTCCTGGCAACGAGTTTCCCCGGCTCCGGAGCGTACCTGTCACTCCTGTAGAAGAGGATCATCCAGAGGAAAGCAGGAAGTATGGAAGCGAGAACGGGAACAAGCATAAACACTCCCTGGTCAGGTGGCCTGTCGAGCCTTCCGTTCGGTCAATGGAGCATATCCACTCTCAGCGTCCGGTGTCAATGAAAAGGCAGTGGTTGCTCCGCAGGTCGGTGAACAGCTCATCCTTCTCCCTGCCCTGTATGCCCATGCGGGTCAGTGCGAAATCGTACTTCACAGGGTCATCCGGATTGATTCTCCTGAAGCCCTCGGTAACCTCCACTGCAGTCCTGTGGTCCGCCGCGTTCCTCCTGGTGAGTCCCAGAGCCCGTGACAGCCTGAACATGTGTACGTCCACGGGGACCATCAGCAATGACGGTGATATGAAGTCCCATCCGCCGGGGTCCACATCGTCGCTGCGGACCATCCATCTCATGAAGAGGTGGAGTCTCTTGCAGGCGCTCCCGAGGCCGGGTCTGGGCAGCAGGCTGCACTTCGGGAGACCCGCCCCGGCCAGTATCCTGCCGGCGAACGCGTCCAGGGCTTCATGGTACGGCCTTCCCCTGACAAACTCGGCCAGCAGGTTCCCCATAAGCCCTCTTTCGCTCTGTATCGAAGAGGCTGACGCCAGGATTGACATCATCTCGCCGGAAGTCGTGAACCTGTGCCTGAAGCCTTCAAGGGATGCTGCGAGTCCATTCTTTTCAAGACCGCGCAGGGTCCTGGAAGGGAAGGGACCCAGCCGGCTCAGCACCTTCTCCGTGCTGGCCAGTATCTGTGCAACCCTGCCGTAAGCCAGCCCCGAGGCCACCAGGCCCGCTATCTCACGGTCAGCCGTATCCTCGTACCTCCAGAGGAACTCCAGAGGGTCCGGATGGATGAGCTCCCTGCGGTTGTAAGCTGTGTAGATGCCTTCCAGGCATTCCCTGAGCCGATGGTCACCGGACAATTATCGGTCCGCTATCTTATCAGGGTCACCCTCTGGGCATGGCTCCAGTCGGGACCCTCCACTCTCAGGACGTACATGCCGGCGGGCGTATCGTCGTCAGGCACCCACGTCAGCGAACCTGAACCGGCTTCCAGGCCGCTCTCCCCGCAATACACCATCCTGCCGGAGATGTCCATGACGCTGAATGTCACCGAAACGGTCGAGGAAACGGAATAGCCCAGGGAGACAATGCTCCGGAACGGGTTGGGACCGGCGTTCGCCAGGAACACACCGGCATCGGCCGCTCCCCCTCCGCCTATGCCCGTGGCGCTTGTCTGGTACTGGAAGAACCATGTGTCCGGGGCGAACCTGGGCATGGCCTCGTCCCGGCCCGAATCGTCCGACGCGGCTATGTAGTACTGGACGGTCTGGCTGCCGGGAACTCCGGGAATGTCTGCGGTGAAGGAATCCGACCCTGTGGACGACATGGCCAGTTCCGCGAAGGACCCGGAGGTTCCCACCCTGTAGAACACGTCATGATCGGTCAGGGAGTTTGAGGGATGGCACAGTATCCTCGCGTCAACGGTCACAGGGACACCGGCGGGCTGAGGGTCTTCCACGGGGACATGCCTGATGAAGAGCATCTCGTTGTCCATCACGTTCCTGGTCCTGCAGTG
>JAFGPK010000085.1 GCA_016936235.1 Candidatus Fermentibacteraceae bacterium
ACCCGCGGGCTGCGGAGAATTCCTCGAGGAGCTCCTCGCTGTAAAGGATGACCTCTACTCAGGCGGCAGGTTCCAGATGCAGTTCTCCATCCATTCGACCTCGGCTGAGGCAAGGCGGAAGCTTGTGCCGTGCAGGACTCTGAGCCTGTCCCAAATGGCCGGATGGGGCTCCAGGTTCCGCAAGCGGGGCGATCGGAAGATAGCCCTGAACTTCGCCGCGGTACGCGGCTACCCCGTGGATCCGGGAGCCGTGGCCGAAACCTTCTCCCCGGAACACTTCATGATCAAGCTCACCCCGGTGAACCCTACCCGTGCGTCTACCGCGAACGGACTGTCCGGCGTGATAGACCCTGACCGCCCCGAAACGGCCGATGACCTGGTAGGATCGTTCGAGGCCGAGGGTTTCGATGTTGTGTTGAGCATAGGCGAGACCAGGGAGAATCAGATAGGGTCCAACTGCGGCATGTACGTAGGTACCGTTTCCGAACAGCGGAAGGCGGAAAGACCGGCCACAGTTCCGTAGCCGCTGGGGGAAAGCACCGCGAACACCCTCTGGCCCGAGGTCAGGAAATGCGCCCCGAAATAGACATTGTCAGGGATGAAGCAGAACAGCTGGGTCATATTCCTGGAGGAGAAGTCCACGCACCATACAAGCCATCCCGAGTTATCGAAGGGACCCCATGTCTCTGTTGTTACACCTGCGTCGAACAGGTCCTCCAGCTCTTCGATGGTCGGCATCCTCCAGTCTCCCTCGAGGTTGGATATCCAGATGCTGGCGCTGTACCAGTCGAAATCCCTGTCGGGGCCCACTCTCCACTGGAGTCCGGTGACTATGTCGGTCACCGTGCCGTCGGAGGATTCCCTGAACCTGTCGTATATGCCTATCCGGGAGGTCGTACCGCACCCGGTGAACATGGCCGGTGACAGGACGGCAAGACATACCGCTGTTATCAGTCTGTTCCTGCTCACCATGTGCTCCCTCCAGCGTTCAACATAAAGTGCAACACCTCTCGGGGCGGGGAATTCCCGGCGGTTTCCGATATTATATCACGCGTCGTTGCTCTGCGAGTACTGAAGCAGGTACAGGTTGTAGTAAATGCCCCTCCTGGCCAGAAGCTCCTGGTGGTTTCCCCTCTCAAGTATCCTGCCGCCGTCTATGACCAGTATCTGGTCAGCCTTCTGGATGGTGCTCAGCCTGTGGGCCACCACGATGCTTGTCCGGTTCTGCATGAGCACTCCAATGGCGTTCTGTATGAGCATTTCCGTAGCCGGGTCCACATTGCTGGTTGCTTCGTCCAGGACCAGTATTCTGGGGTCATGGGCCAGAGCCCTTGCAAAGCAGATCAGCTGCTTCTGTCCGGTGGACAGGGTGGCACCCCTCTCGGCCATCACGGTATCGAAACCCTGGGGGAGTTTCTCAATGAAAGGCGTCGCCTGAACCATATCGGCCGCCAGCCGTACCTGTTCACGGGTGAGGTCGAGACCGAGCCTTATGTTGTCCTCGATGGTCCTGCTGAATATGAAGGCGTCCTGAAGGACTATGGAAATGCTGTCCCTGAGGTTACGGACCGGCAGCTCCCGGATGTCCCTCCCGTCCAGCAATATCCTTCCGCTGTCGACATCGTAGAACCTGCAGAGCAGGCTTATTATCGAGGTCTTGCCCGCTCCGGTGGGACCCACCAGGGCCACGCTCCTGCCGGGCTCGACGGCGAAGCTCACGTTGCAGAGTACCTTGTTGTCCTTATCGTAGGAGAAGTCCACGTCTTCGAACTCGATCCCGCCGGTCAGGTCGATTCCGTCGGTCGTAGGGCTGTCGGTTATATCAGGCTTCGTGTCCAGTATCGTGAATATCCTCTCCGCAGCGGCCATGGCGCTCTGCATTATGTTGTACTTCTGGCTTATGTCCGAAAGAGGCTGGAACATCTGGCGCACGTAGCTTATGAACGCCACCAGGGCGCCTATGGTAAGGGCGCCGCTGAGCACACTGCCGCCGCCGTATATCAGTACGAGGGCCACTCCTATGGAGGCCGTCACCTCGATGAGAGGACGGAATATGCCGAAGATGATGAGCTGTTTCATGTTGGCGCTGAAATAGCTTACATTCGTCTCCCTGTACTCCTCCCGGCGCCTCCTCTCCTGCCTGAATACCTGCACTATCTTGATGCCGCTGAGGTCCTCGGAAAGCCTGGAGTTCAGCTTGGCAAGGAACTTCCTCACCTCCCTGTAGGCGCCCCTGGCCTTGACCCTGAAGATAACGGTCACCAGGATGAATATCGGAGTGACGGCCAGGGAGATCAGGGCAAGCTTGACGTTCAGGATGAAGAGTATGATGGCCGTGCCTATTATGAGAAGCACATCCTTGATCAGGTCCACAAGGACGGCGGTGAACATCTCGTTAAGGGCTTCGATATCGTTGGTCACCCTGGTGACCAGCCTCCCGATGGGATTCTGGGAATAGAACTTGAGGGAGAGGTCCTGGATGTGCCTGAACAGCTCAGTTCTCACATCGTACATAGACCTCTGTCCGGCGACCACCAGGGTCATGACATGTCCGTAGCCGGCTGCAAGGCTGAGTATTATCAGCGCACCGAGGATGAAGGCAAGCCTGGAAATACCGGCTATATCCCCTCCCCTGACGTCCATTATCACCGAGAGGGGTACTTTCGAAAGCTCCCTCTCCGGGACCAGCCAGTGGCCGTTCATAATGCTTCCCGTCTCACCGTTGAACCTGTCCCCGGGAAACAGGTAGTAAGTCTCTCTGGAGAGCTCCCCATCCCTCTCCATCTGCACTCTCCCGGCTGGGTCCATCCTGTCCAGCGCCGCTTTCCTGACCAGGATGGTGGTGTCCACTGCCAGGGGCATGAAATCCAGGGAGTCCGGGGAGGCCGCGACAAGTTCATAGCAGACATCGGCGGGAGCCGTGTATATCTGGTAGAGCTTCGCCAGGTAGTTGTCGATGCCCTGCTTGGTTAGATATGGGATGAGAAGCTCCACACAGGCTGTGATTATCATGAAGAACATGGCGAGGAATATCAGTTTCCTGTGGGGTTTGACGTAACGCAGCAGGCGTCTGACCAGCGTCCTGTCGTACAGCTTTCCTCCGACTTCGTCCTCCGCGAAGGAATTATTTCTCATCGGTCATCACCCCCTTCGGCATCGGAGGTGTCTTCCTTCCTGGCCTCTTCCTCCAGCTGCTGCATCCTGTAGAGCTCGGCGTAGAAGCCTTCATGCTCTATCAGCTCGGTATGACTGCCGTGTTCGACTATCCTGCCGTCATCCATGACGATTATGTGGTCGGCGTTCTGTATGGTGCTTATCCTGTGCGCGATCAGAATGCTGGTAAGGTCCCTGATGTCCTGCCTGAGCCTGTCCAGTATGGCTGCCTCAGTCTCAGTGTCGACGCTGGAGAGGGAATCGTCAAGGACCAGTATGCTGGGCTTTACGGCCAGCGCCCTGGCGATGGCAACTCTCTGCTTCTGACCCCCTGAAAGGGTCACGCCCCTCTCGCCCACCATAGTGTCGTACCCGTCGGGGAAGCTCATTATCTCCCTGTCGATATCGACGATGGAGGCAAGTCTCTCCACTTCTTCCCGGGTGATACCCGCGCTGCCGAAGGAGATATTGTCGGCAATGGACATGGCGAAGAGAAAGGTCTCCTGAGGCACGTATCCGAACATACCCCTTATGGACGAGAGCTTCATCCGATGGACATCCTCTCCGCCAAGGAAGACAGTTCCTTCAGGCGGGTCGTACAACCTCATCAGAAGCTCCACCAGAGTTGTCTTTCCGGAACCCGTCCTCCCGACTACCCCGAGGGTTCCGCCCTCAGGGAGGCTGAAGGTCAGATCTTTCAGCACTTCCACTTCGGTACCCGGATATGTAAAGGATAGATTCTTCACATCGATGGCGGGGCGGGACTGGAATTCATTCTCCCCGTCGATGATGTCCGGTACGGTGGTGAATATCCGCTGGATCCGGTCCATGCTCGCGGCGCCCCTCTGCAGGAGGTTCACGACCCATCCTATGGCAATCATGGGCCAGATGAGCATCATTAGATAACTGGAGAACGCCACGAACTCGCCCAGGGAAATTATGCCCTTCACCACCATGGCGCCGCCGACTCCCAGCAGTATTGCCATGCTGGCCATTGCCAGGGCGCCGATCATCGGCTGGAACATGCCCCAGATCCGGGCCAGACGCACATTCTGGGTGACGCATTCCTCGGCCCTCATCGAGAAGTACCTGTCCTCCGACTCCTCATCGCCGTAGGCTTTGATGACCCTTACTCCCGAGAGGGACTCCTGGGCCTTCTCCGTAAGGGTGGAGAAGGCTTTCTGGACAGCCTCGAACCTCCTGTGGATCAGCTTGCCGAACTTGAGCATCATGAAGGCTATGAGGGGAAGGGGGATCATGGTTATCAGAGTGAGTTTCCAGTTCATGATAACCATGATCAAAACGCTTGACAGCGACAGGAAAATGGCGTCGAATGCTGCAATGGTGGCCATGCCTACGGCCATGCGGACCGCGTTTATGTCATTGGTGGCGTGGGCCATGATATCGCCCACCTTGGTCTGGTCGTAGTACTGGGGCGAGAGGGTCTGGAGATGGTCGTACAGCTCCTGCCTCAGATTCCTGTCGATGCGGAAACTTGAGCCGATCACGAGATACCGCCAGAAGAACCTGAAAAAACCCATGATGAGGTACAGGCCAAGGATCGCCAGGCCCATCTGGAGAAGGAGCGACCTTGTGGCCATCCCGCTTGCCAGGCTGTCGATGGTCCTCTGGAAGACCTGCGGCACTATCAGCTGCATGGCGTCCACAATGACCAGTGTCACCAGCCCCAGGCCCACCGCCTTCTTGTGCTTGAGTATCCTCAGCAGAAGGAGACGAAGGCTGGACTTGCCAGCAGTTCTTTCCCCGGGAGCTGCCTTCAAGTCATTCCCTTCATTACTCCCCCGCCGGCGGTCCGATCAGGTGCCGCTCCGGACCGGCGGGGATCACTCGTAATAATCCTCTTCAGTGGTCAGAATGGTGTAGTCGAGGAGCTCCATCTTCTGCAGTTCCGGATCGATGGACCAGCCCTCCTCGGTGGGAATGACCGTCACTGAGACCGGGAGGCCGTACTGCGGGACCAGCTCCCTGGCCAGATCGCCCACCAGAGCGTAGCGCTCCCCCGTCTGGAAATCCTCGAAGACAACGGTCTCGGAACGGGTGCCAACGGCCATGACCTGGGTGGAGCCGGTGAGCTGGAAATAGTCCTCCTGAATTCTTTGAGTGGGGCCGCAGGCGGTCATGAGTAATATCGCGAGTGCAACGAATCGCTTCATAGTGCTCTCCTTAGTTCAGGGGCCACGGCCTGAGGCGGTCCGGGTTCACCGATGTCGTGTCGGCGATTATCCCCCAGCCCCCATTACCGATCCATCTTTCCAGCACGGCGCTCAGTTCCTCCGATGTGATGCCGGAAGCGTTCTCAACCTCGGTGAAGGCATTCCGCCAGTCCCCCGTGCTTATCTGGTAGCTTCCCATCATCCAGCACTGGTCAGCCTTGCTGGCGGCTGTCAATCGCATCCTGGTAAGGGACTTCTCTATGGTTCCCTCCACCAGGCCCCCGTCAACCGGATCATCTATCATGCCCCTCAGGACACCGGCCATCAGCGAGCAGGCTCTCGCGGGTTCCGGGGTGCTTACGTACATATAACCCCAGTTCTCCCTGTAAGTGGTTGCTCCGGCATATGTTGCATAAGTCAGCGCATTGTCGGTCCTCAGTACCTGCCACAGCAGGTCGTCTATCACCGTAAGCGCCATACGGAAGGGGAGCAGATCCGGATGACCCTGTGGAGGAGCGTTGAACTTCACCACGACGTAGGCCGTGGGAACCTCTCTCTGCTGGATCACCAGCGTGTCCGCATCTACGGTAAAAGGCCCGACCGGAGGATACTCCTGACCGCCGGCGGGGATGTCCCCGAAGGCAGCTTCGAGTATCTCCCTGAGCTCTTCCGGTGCTGTGGGACCTGCATGGGTTATCAGGAGACTGCCGGCCCTGATCCTGATGTCGAGCATGGTCCGCACATCGTCCTCGGTAAAAGAGGAAACAGTCTCCTCGGTTCCGTCCGGTAGCTTCCTGTACGTGTGTCCCGGCATGAAGGCATCGTTGGCCACCAGCCAGACCCAGCTGTCTGGATCGGTCCGCTTGTCCTGAAGGTCCTGGACGGTGCTGATCCTCACCTGCTCGAGGGCCTGCGGATCCAGCTCAGGGTTCAGAAGGCAGTCCCCGAATGCGACCAGGAGCTGGGCGAGGTCTTCGGAGATGCACTTGAGGTGATACCGGCTGTAATCGTAGTTGAAGCTGCTGGTCCACTGGGCCTGTGTCCTGTCCATGAGGTCCCGCCAGACGGGGCCCGGGTAATCCTCTGAGCCCATCACGGCGCATTCAAGGGCGAATCTCTCCAATCCCTGCGTCTGTTCGGAAAGAGCGCTGGAGCCTCCGATGATGAAGAGGGAGACTCCTTCGATCTCGTTGTTGGCCACTGTTCTCGATATCACAGGTATACCGTTGGACAGTGAGAACTCGCTGACATCAGGCGGGATCTGGGCCGTGGATACCGCCGGCAGCGAGACGGCCAGCAGGAGCAGTGCTTTTCTCATTATCGACCGCCCTCCCCCTCAAGGGGCATCATGACGAATGCCGCCCTGGGCCTGCCGGTTAGCCATTCATCAAGGAAAGCTTCTATGTCTTCCATCCCAACAGCGCTCAGGCTGTCCAGATAGGTCTCGTAATACTCCAGGCTGCCGGCCACTACCCACCAGAAGGGAATGGACTCGACGGCGACATCGTAGGATGTCTCCTCAGCCAGTATCCTGTGACGGTGGAGTTCGTCCTTGGCCAGCTGGATTCCTTCCTGATCGTAGTAGTCTATGTCCTGCAGCTGATCGATCTCATCAAGCAGAAGAGCGAGACCCTCCTCGGCCCTGTCAGGCGGAATGAGGCCCGCGAAGGTGATGGAAGGCCCGAACCTCTGTGTGTAATAGGAACCGTAGATGTTTATGAAAGGCCCGTTGGTCACAAGGTCGGTGAAGAACTCCCTGCTCATGAGCGCCAGGTAAGATCCCCACACATCCGCCGGATAACTGTCTCCCGGATCGGTGGAAATGGAAGGTCCCTCGAAGACTACTGAAATGTAGCCGGCCCCGGTGGGGCTGTCCACGTAGACCGTGGTGTCCCGATCGATGCTGATGGACATGGACAGGCTGTCGTAATTGCTCCTGCCTCCGTACTCCCAGCCGGAGAACTGCTCCTCTGCCAGCCTGAAGGCTTCGTCGTAATCCACATCGCCCGCTATTATGAGTGCCGAGTTGTCCGGAGTGTAGTAGATGTGTTGAAAATCGTGCATGGCCGGTGGAGCAGCAGCCTCTATGACCTCGGGCACGCCTATGGCGCTTATCCTCCAGGGGGCATCGGAGAAGAGGACCTCCTGATTAGCCATGGTGAGATTGTAGAAGGGGCTGCTCAGTCCCCTCTGGTACTCGTTCATTATCACTTCCCTCTCCCGCTCCATCTCCTCCATGTCGAACAGCGGTGAGGTTATGGCGTCGAACATGAACGTCATACCGTTTTCGAACTCGTCACTTCCAAGAGTGATGAAGTACTGGACCCTCTCAGGATAGGTTGTGCCGTTCTGAAGTATCCCGAGTTCCCCCAGTCTGCGATTGTAGGCGGTCTGGTCGGGAAGAGCCTCGTTGCCCTTGAAGAACATGTGCTCGTAGAAATGGGCAAGACCGTTGGTCTCCGGCGTCTCGCAGGTAGCGCCGGTCTTTACGGCGATGCAGATGGTCACTACGGGCGAGATGTGGTCGGGGCTGACTATGACCGTAAGGCCGTTCTCCAGCTGCCTGACCTGGAATTCAGCCGCGAAAGCAGAGGAGAGCGCTACTGTTATCAATAGGAACAGGGATTTCATCGGGGCTCCCTTCGGTGACTGGCACTTACCCGACCGCTCCACAGGCATGGACTAATGAATCTAATGATTTTAAGGCGAAGTGTCCCGAAAACTGAAGCGATGCTTTTCACCTTAGCCGTACGCGGTGCATAATAGCCACATGGAAAAAAGACTGGACGTAGCAGCTATCGTCGACAGGGGCAGATTCGTTCCCGGAGGGTTCAGGATAGAGCTTGACGAAGGATCCATATCCTCCGTCTCAAGAATATCCCCCGGTGGTGAATGGAAAGCATGTGTCGCCGTGCCAGGACTGATCCAGACGCATATCCACCTCGGACAGACCCTTTTCAGGGGTATGGCAGAGGGAAGGACGCTGCTGCCGTGGCTGGAGGAGAGGATATGGCCCTTCGAGGCCGCGCATACGCAGGATACTCTGGCGGTTTCTGTCATTATGTCACTTCGCGAGCTTTTCTCCTGCGGCTGCACGGGCCTTCTGGACATGGGCGTGCTCAGGGATTCCGCCGTGACGGTCGATATTCTCAGGAGGGCCGGAGCCAGGGCGCTGGCCGGCAACTCACTGATGGATGTGGGTCCAGAGTGGCTGACTGAAGACATTTCCTGGCTGCGGGAGGAATCCCGCAGTGTCAGGAACGCATGCGGAGGGTCGGTCGGTTACGTCTACGCGCCCAGGTTCGCCCTCTCATGCTCCGATGGCATATGGAAATGGATGGCAGGTCTTTCCGGCAGTGTCAGAAAGGCCACCCATGCCTCTGAATCCCCTGATGAGATCAGCCATCCGGTCATCTCATCCTCGGGGGGCAATGTGAAATTCCTTCATGCCAGGGGTTTCACGGGTTCCGGCACCCTCCTGGCCCACTGCGTGCATCTCCAGGATGGCGAGCTGGAGATCCTGAAAAGGACCAAGACCACCGTCGTGCATTGCCCCTGGACGAATCTGAGGCTTGGAAGCGGCATAGCGGATGTGCCATCAATGGTTTCGAACGGCGTGACAGTCACGGTGGCCAGCGACGGAGCGCCGTGCAACAACCGGCTTGACCTGTCCGGAGATGTCCGACTGGCCATGGCCCTGGCATCCGTCAGGGGAACTCCCGCTTCAGTGCCTTCTGAACAATGGTTCAGAAGTGTCACAAGCTTGGCGGCCAGGTGCATGGGGTGGAGCGACGTGGGAAGACTGGCGGAAGGGTACGCAGCCGATGTCGTTCTTCTTCAGCCCTCGCCAAGTGAGTGGGATGAGCTGGCGCTTGCGGAGGATCCATCCCGGTACCTGCTGGAGCTGCCCTGGGCCCGTCGTGTGGTCCTCACCCTGGTCGCAGGGAGCACAGTCTACAGGAGCGGTGATTTCCCTACTCTTCCTCCTCTCCCCATGGGGGTTTCCGAAGCCAGGAGCCTGGTTCTCCAGAGGGCGGAGAAACTTCCTGGAGAACCTTGCCGCAGTTGAACTCAGACACAGAACACGGTCTGATAGAAGTTGTCTTCAACAGACCCCTCTGGCAGTCGTTCACCTATTCGATACCGCAACGCCTTTCCGGCGGGAAGCTGTCGGGCTGCAGAGTGGTTGCGCCCTTCGGAAATGACCGTCTGATAGGGTACGTGTGGAATGACAGCCCCTCAACTGATCCCGGAGGAATAGATGTGAAGGAGATCCTGGACAGGCTGGACTCCACACCGCTGCTTCCGGGACGGCTCATGGCTCTGGTCAGGTGGGCGTCTGAGTACTACTACGCGCCTCCCGGTATGATGATGGCTGCAGCTCACCCTCCCGGAATCGCCGGCAGGGCGGAGAGAGTAGCGGAACTCACCGGCCTGATAGAGCCCTCTCATCCCCTCAGTTCACTTCTACCCCGCTGCGGGGAGGTTCCCGTCTCCATCCTCAGGGACAATCTGGGACCTGACTACCCCCTGGAAGGCGAGCTTGCCAGGCTGGAGACGGAGGGTTCGGTGAGCGTATTCTGGAGGACCGTATCGGGACCGAGGGCGGTAATGGAAAGGATGGTGGAACCGGCTGTCGAGGAGAGGGTGATGGTTCGGAGAGCGGAAGAACTCAGGGAAAGGGCTCCCCGACAGGCGGAGTTGCTGCTTCAGCTTGCGACTCGGAACGGTCCTGTATCCAGGTCGTCACTGCTGCGCACGGCTGGAGCGTCCGCTTCGTCCCTTGAGGCACTGCTTGCGAAGGGTCTGGTCAGGGAAAGCGTGAGGCGGAGGTTCCGGGAACCCCTCATGAACGGGAGTATTCTTGATAAAACAGCAGTACCCGAACTGAACGTGGACCAGGAAAGAGCTTGCAGTTCTGTCAGACAGGGGCTGGACAGGCATGGTGTGTTCCTTCTCCATGGTGTCACGGGCAGCGGCAAGACCGAAGTATACCTCAGATTGATCGCGGATGTTCTGGAAAAGGGCCGGTCTGCTCTCGTGATGGTGCCGGAGATATCGCTGACTCCCCTCACCGTATCCAGGTTCAGCCGGAGGTTTCCGGATCTGGTGGCAGTGCTCCATAGCGGAATGACCCCGGGCGAGCGGCTGGACAGCTGGAACCTTATTCGATCCGGAAGGCGTAGGATCGCCATCGGACCCAGGAGCGCGGTTTTTGCCCCCCTGAGAGATCTCGGCATAATAGTGGTGGACGAGGAGCACGATTCAAGCTACAAACAGGACGAGCTTCCCCATTACAACGGCAGGGATGTTGCTGTGGTCAGGGGCAAGCAGGCGGGCGTACCCGTGCTGCTTGGGTCCGCGAGTCCGTCCATGGAATCCTTCGGCAACGCTGAGGCAGGCAGGTACACGCTTCTGGAACTGGGAAGCAGGGTGGATGGTATCCCCATGCCCGCCACCGTCCTGGTGGGTCAGGACAGGGAGCGGGACGACCTCCTTTCGGACGAACTGCTGGCCGCCATCGGAAAGAGGACAGCACGGGGCGAGCAGAGCATCCTCCTCATAAACAGGAGAGGATTCTCACCCACACAGATGTGCCGTAACTGCGGCTACAGGGAAGAGTGCCCAAATTGCGGTATAACAATGACATACCACCGAAAGGGCGGAGTTCTCAGGTGCCACTACTGTTCATACTGGAAAGCAGCCATGGTTCGCTGTCCCAGATGCGGTTTCAACGAGTTCTCCCATATGGGCCCCGGAATCCAGAAGGTCGAGGACGCGCTTGTAAAACTTCTTCCACAGACCAGGGTGATAAGGATGGATGCCGACACCACACGGGGCAAGGATGCGCACTGGGATATTCTGAGCGGCTTCGCCGGAGGTGATGGCGATGTTCTGCTTGGAACACAGATGGTGGCCAAGGGCCATGATTTTCCGAACGTGACGCTGGTGGGGATAATCGCGGCGGACATGGGGCTGGCATTTCCGGATTTCAGAGCTGCGGAGAGGACATTCCAGCTGATACTCCAGGTCGCCGGAAGAGCGGGCAGGGGGAACGTACCGGGTGAGGTGATAGTCCAGGCGTACGACAGGAACAATTCCGTGATCAAGGCTGCATCGCATCATGATTTCAAACTCTTCTGGGAGATGGAGAGCAGGGTCAGGAAAGCCTTCGGATACCCGCCCTACGGGTATCTAGTAAGGTTCGTCTGGAGCGGCCTGGACAAGGACAGGGTCAGGCGGGCGGCCACGGGGAGCGTTGGAGATATCACACCTGAAGGATGTGACCTCTCCGAACCCTCGGAGGCTGCCTTCCCGAGGATAAACAGGAGGTGGAGGTGGAACTCAGTGGCCAGGTCGCCATCCAGGAAGACTCTTGGCAGGATCACCAGGGAGATCAGAAAAAGGTTCGATGAGCTTTCACCGAAGGGCGTCCGCCTGGAAATCGACGTCGACCCCCACAACCTCCTTTAGGGACGCACCCAAATTCGCCAAGTTGGTCAGCATTCCACATACTTGCATGTCAAATCCACAGTGCTATTTGAGAAGATCATCCAATTCTCTGAGGGTTGTTTCGAAATCATCACTTTTCGAGAATCGGTTTGCAGCCAATCGGGCTCCCTCGGATGAGACGTTCAGAATTCGCCCGCAATCTACGAAATTGAGTCCCAGACAGTGGGCAAGAGTGAAGGATGCCAACTCCCTTGCTTTTATGATTTTACTGAATCTGGTGCCCGATCTGATGAGCCTTCGGGATATCCCCCATTTTCCGGACGCGTAATCAAGTATAAGATCCACCTTCTCGTGCTCGGATGCGCGAATTCTTAGAGATCCCTTTCTGCCTTTGTTCGCCATATCGTAGATGAACTTAGCGTATTCAATATCGCCAAGAACACTGAATTGATACTGACGCCCTGCTTTCTTTATATCAGCGGAAATCGCCCTATTGATCCCATGAGAACCCAGCAGGAAGGTGCCTGTCTCAAGAAGTGACTCGGTTCCATCTTCTTCAGTGCCATTCATGAATTCCAGGTAAGTAGAGATCATTGTTCTTTGTTCAGAGTTGATTTCCTTAAACACCGAATCCTTATCTTGCCACCGGTAACTGTTCGCATTCAGCAGACCATAGTGCCCGGTCCAGGGATATTCATCAAGCGCTTCCACGCTGGAGACGATACCGGCTTTTACGGGATTCATATGTATGTAACGCACAAGTTTCATGAAATATCTCTCGGTCTGGACCAGTATCGATTTATATCGATTCTGAAAAAGGTGCCCTGCTCTATCGTATCGCTTATTGAAATAGACAGCATGACCAGTAAGAAGCTTGTGCACTAATTTGTAAAGAGGTGTTTGTCCTGTTCTCAGAAGCATGTGAATATGATTCGGCATTAATGCCCATGCCATGATGCTGGTATGTGTTTGCTTTACGCATTCTTCAAGACGCTTGACAAAACAAGCCCTGTCATGGTCATCCCTGAAGATATCGCACTTCTCAATCCCCCGGGCCATCACATGATGAACAGCATTTTCCCAGTCAATTCTGAAATATCTTGGCATAGCAATGATATTGTCCTTCGTTCCAAGAGTATTGTCAAGTGGTCGATATTACCTAATAAATTATATGATAATATGTATATTATATTGTTAAGTTATTGTAGCAATATAATAATAAGCCAACCAAGTTGCCGAAATTGGGTGCGTCCCTAAAAGAAGTCGGACAGGTACATGAGGGAGGTGAAGAGGGTTGAGTTCTCCCTGTTGCCGGCAATGGTCTGAGCCTGTTCGATGAGGGTTCGGGCCTGGAAAATCATCTCGCTCTTTCTCTCCCTGTCATCCTCCCTCTCCGACAGTTCCGAAAGGAACCTGGCCCTTCCTGTCAGCAGTCCGATCTGTGCGGCATCGTCCTGCATCAGGCCGGTCGCTCCGGCCAGCAGCGCCCCGCCATGTGAGGCGAACCTGGCCAGCTGACCACTGTAAAGCTCGAAGTCTGCCCTTCCGTCCGGTGACGCCGTCTCTATGCCTGAAACCCTGTCCAGGCCCAGTGAATAGCCGGCCAGAACCCCCCTTGATCCCAGAGCCCTTACAGCCTCCGCAACCAGTCTCGATGAATGCCTTCCACCGTTCCCGGCCAGGTACTCCATCCCCAGAGCGATAAGCCCGTCGCCCGTGAGGATCGCAAGCGTTTCATCGCCATTACCGGAGCCGGGAGACGCACTGAACACATCCGGCAGTCCGCTGGTCCCCATGTGCGATGCTATTCCCGCTCGCAGCAGCAGGGAACCCACGGCTGCCGGCATCCCCAGATACTCGTCCCCGCCGCACCATAGCGATGAGGCACAGGCAAGAAGGCTGAGTTCTATATGGAAATCATGCTCCACTGTCTCATGGAGGGAATGCCTGAACCTTGTCGGCATCTCTCTGGCGGATCCGTCTATCGCTTCGCCGGCTTTCTCCAGCAGGCAGCCCTTCAACTTTTCAAGCAACTACGAAACCTCTCCCTCTGAGGTGAGTTCCACGAGACGGTCACCGAGATCATCCAGCCCGATGTTCTCCTCGAGAATGCCGTCGTGGGCTATGCTGAAGTTGCCGGTCTCCTCGCTGACCACCACGGCTATCGCGTCGGAAACCTCGGTTATTCCTATGGCGGCCCTGTGACGGGTACCAAGGGCGGCGCTGGGTCTGTTGGCCCTGGACCTTCCGAAGAAAGTCTTCCTGGAGAGGGGTAGAATGGCCCTGGCGCCGACAATACGACCGTTGCTGATGATTATTGCCCCGTCATGGAGAAGGCCCGGAGGCTGCAGTATGGACGCGACCACATGAGGATCTATATCCAGCCTGTCCAGAGTCACGGGATCACCGTACACGTTCACCAGCGATTCTTCTCTCTCCATCACAAAAAGCCCCCCGAGATGCAGTTTCCTCAGAAGGACGCAGGATTCCACCAGTGATTCGATATCGCTCTTCTCGATCATGTCCCTGTGGCCTATTATCCGTCTGATGTTCCTGCCCATGGTTCCAAGAAGGTCCTTGATCTCTTCGTGGAATATCACCACAACTGAAACGAATAGGATCGGTGTCAGTTTCGACAGAAGGTACCCGAAAGTGTAGAACCCGAGCTGACCGAGGGCATTGCCTATCAGGATCACCAGCAGGAACATCCCGATAACGGGCATTGCAGGTGTGCGCCAGAGGTATTTCAACAGCATACGTATGGCCAGCGCAATGATAACGATGTTGAGGAGTTGGGCAAGCCAGAACCCGCTCAGGACCGAGTGCCCCAGCGGCTGAATCAGCATCGCGAATACCCCAGTTTCCCGGTCACCTGCAGCACCTGTCTTGTCCCCTCTACATCGTGCACCCTGAATATGTCAACGCTGCCGGAAGATAGTGCAGTCACAGCGTGTGTACCAGTTTCCCGGCTCAGGGGATCCTCTATCCCGGTGATGGAACCAATGAAGCTCTTTCTGGAATGACCCAGCATGACCCGGCATCCCATCCACCTGAACTCCCGGACCCTCGAGACCAGGAGGAGATTGTCTTCCAGTCTCTTGCCGAAGCCTATTCCCGGATCGACTATGACACTGCCCCTGGGCACGCCGTCGCCTACAGCCCGTTCGACCCTGCTCTCCAGGAACGAGTAGACTTCCCGCATCACATCATCGTAAGATGGAGAATCCTGCATGGTCTCGGGAGTACCCTGCATGTGCATCAGCACCAGGGGAACACCGTGTTCTGATGCGAGGGATGCCATCCGCGGGTCCGACAGGGCTGACACATCGTTTATCATGTGCACACCGGATCCAATGGCCGCTTCTGCAACCTCCGCGCGTGCGGTGTCCACGGACAACACTACATCCAGACTCCCGACGATATCCTCCACGACTGGCAGAATCCTTTCCATCTGCAGGGATGGGCTGACCGGAAGGGAGCCGGGTCGTGTCGATTCCGCGCCTATGTCTATGATGTCCGCTCCGCCGGCCACCATTTCCCTCGCATGACCGACAGCGTCGACCCTGTGGAGGTACCTGCCTCCATCACTGAAGGAGTCGGGAGTCACGTTGAGTATGCCCATTATCAGCGGACCGCGGCTGAAATCGAGTTTTCTGTTCCCCGCCGGTACAACTGCCGGAGGTTCGGGGGGGTCCTCCAGCGCCTTCCTCAACTCATCCGCCAGGCCGGAGAGACCGAAGGGCTGCCCGACGAGGGAGCTGCATCCACTGAGTATCTGCTTGGGAGTGCCGACGATAAGGGACCTTGTCCTGTCTGTCTTGCAGGAAATGGACTTCCTTGAGACTATCGCGTCGGCCCCGCCTGAAAGCATACACTGCTTGAGAATGTTGGCCGCAGTTGAAGCCATGCTGTCTGTGGTGAATACCGAGATCCGACATTTTCTCGAAAGCCTGTCCCAGGTTTCGGGATCGGCATCGATCAGTTCGAGTTCCCGCTTCCAGTGATCGTCCGTCGAAAGGTGAAGCCGCCTGACGCTCATCAGGTGGCCCTGATGGCTCTTCCTATGAGAGAAAGAGCTTCGGTTCTTGTCTCCAGTCTCTTCAGGTAGCCTCTCATGGCCGACGTGACTATCCTGGAATCCCGCTTCTTGACTCCCCGCATGGCAAGGCACATGTGCTCCGCCTCCATGACCACCATCACGCCCTTGGCGGAAAGCTCTTCCATGAGCCTGTCGGCGATCTCCGTGGTCAGACGCTCCTGTATGGTGGGCCTTGCAGCCATGGTCTCGACGGTCTCCACTATGGAACTCAAGCCCGCGATGCGGTCGTTGGCGGGAAGGTAGACCACATCGCACCTTCCGATGTACGGCAGCAGATGATGCTCGCATAGGGAGGAAAAGCTGATGTCCTTGACGATTATCATCTCGTTCTGTCCCTTGCAGGACATTGTGATGACAGGCTTGATCTCAGAGGAGTCCAGTCCCCTGCACAGCTCTGCCATGGACCTGGATACGCGGTAGGGCGTTTCCCGAAGGCCTTCCCTGTCAGGGTCCTCCCCGACTCCCTCCAGCATCAGCCTGACTCCCTGTTCTATCTTCTTCAGATCCATCATCATCTCCGACTTCCCCCACTGTTTCGCTACCAGCTTCGCCGGAACCATGGGCCTCCTCCGGCTCGGACAGCGATCCGAGTGAAGGTATAGATTCCAGGTCCGGACGCAGTTCCCTGAATATTGCCTTTATCTCGCTGCTGGATATCGTCTCCTTCTCCAGGAGCTGATCCGCTATCCTCTCGACAATGTCACGGTTCTCGTTAAGTATTTCGATCGCACGGCTGTAGGCTTCCTCGATTATCCTCTTGATCTCCGAGTCTATCACCCTTGCGGTATGTTCACTGTAATCCCTTGTCTTGTTCAGCTCGCGGCCGAGGAATATGGTGTCACTGGAATCGGTATGGGTGACAGGTCCCAGTTCATCGCTCATGCCCCATTCGCATACCATTTTCCTTGCCAGCTCCGTGGCCTTCTCAAGGTCATTCCCGGCACCTGTGCTCAGCATCTCGAGGAACAGGACTTCGGAGGCCCGTCCACCGAGCAGCATGGCAAGGATGCTGTTGAGCTTCCTGCTGGTGTAGTTGTACCTGTCATCCGACGGGAGGAAGCTGGTCAGACCCATGGCCATTCCCCTGGGCACTATCGTGATCTTGTGGATCGGGTCGGACTCGGGAACGAAGATACCTACAACGGCATGACCGCTCTCGTGGTAAGCCGTACACTTCTTCTGATCAGGGCTTATGGCGACGTTCTTTCGCTCGAGGCCCAGCATTATCCTGTCTATGCCGTAATCGAAATCCTCCTGCTCCACCATCCTGGCTCCCCGCCTGGCGGCTCTCAGGGCAGCCTCGTTGGCCAGGCTCTCGAGATCGGCCCCGCTGAAACCGGGAGTTCCCCTTGCTACTTTTTCCAGGTTCACCTTCCCGTCAACGGGCATCTTTCGCGTATGGACCTTGAGTATCTCCTCCCTGCCTTTGACATCAGGCATGCTTACCACGATCCTCCTGTCGAACCTGCCGGGTCGAAGAAGAGCCGGGTCCAGCACATCCGGCCTGTTGGTGGCAGCCATGACTATCACTCCGGCATTTTCCTCGAAGCCGTCCATCTCTACCAGGAGAGCGTTCAGTGTCTGTTCCCTCTCGTCATGACCTCCGCCCAGACCCGCGCCTCTGTGTCTCCCGACGGCATCTATCTCATCGATGAAGATGATGCAGGGAGCCTTGGTCTTGCCCTGTTCGAACAGGTCCCTTACCCTGCTGGCCCCGACACCGACGAACATCTCAACGAAATCCGATCCGCTCATGGAGAAGAAGGGCACCTTGGCCTCACCGGCCACGGCCTTGGCCAGCAGGGTCTTGCCGGTGCCCGGCCTGCCGACCAGGAGGACGCCTTTGGGGACCTTGCCTCCAAGCCTCCTGAACTTCTCCGGCTTCTTGAGGAATTCGATCACCTCAAGAAGCTCGGATTTGGCCTCCTCGACGCCGGCCACGTCCTCGAACGTTACCCTCGGCTTGTCTGCGGAGAACAGCCTGGCCCTGCTCTTACCGAAGGAAAATGCCTTCCCGCCTCCACCCGCCCTTCGCATGAAGTAGATGAAGAAACCAATGAGCAGCAGGAACGGGATGAACGACAGTATCTGAGCCAGCAGCTCATTGGGGGGCTCGGCTTTGACCATGACGTCATGCGCCGCAAGCGAATCAAGGACACCGGTGTTCTCGAAGGGTATGAAACTATTGAACTTCGTGTACTCGACGCCTTCGACCGTCACCGGTGAGAGGAACTCTCCCTCTATGGAACCGCCGGTCTGTATCACCACCGACCTGACCCGGTCACGGCCGATGTAGTCCATCAGCCCGGAAGCCCCTGAATAAGGTATTTCGAGACTGTCGGCGCTCGATCCGAAAAGCTGGAAAACCGTGAAAGCGATAAGGGCCATCAGAAGCCACATCGTCATGGTCCTCACGGTGCATCCCGTGGCCAGGGGCTGCTGTGGCGGTTCGCCCTGCGGTCTGTTCTTGTTATTGCTCATGAAACTCCCGGGGCATTCATTCCTTCACTGTCACTATATCGGATAGATTTCGATGGAAGCCCCCCGGGCTGTCCAGGCCATACCCGAACACGAACCTGTCAGGAATGTCGAAAACAACTTCATCCACCTCGACATCCACCTGTCTCCCGGCCCTCTTGTCCAGGAGCACAACAGTGCGAAGCGAAGCAGGTTCTCTCGATCTGATCAGCTTCTGAATATACGCCAGCGTAAGTCCTGTGTCTACAATATCCTCCACCAGAAGCACATCCCGGCCCTTTAGCGGCAGGGTAGTGTCAAGAGTCAGGCGCACCTCACCGGACGACCTGGTCTGCTCTCCGTAGCTGGCGGCGCCGAGGAACTCTATCTGAATATCAAGGGCCATGCTGCGGACAAGGTCCGACGCGAACATGAACCCGCCCTTGAGCAGCGGGATCACAACAAGTCTCTTTCCGCTGTAAATACTCGTCAGGCGGGCTCCCAGTTCCCTTACACCCTTCTCGATTTCACCGGATGTTATCAGAAGTTCCAGGTCATCGCTTCGCAAGTCGATTCCTTTCATCCTCGGTGGACTGGATCCCGTCCACTCTTCCCAGATCCCCATCCATCACTATCCTGGCACCTCCGGGGAGCATATGGAAGCCGTCCCTGCCGGACAGTATCCACCTGTCGGTCTTCTCAAGTTCAAGCCTCCCTCCCCTTGGCCTTCCGGCCAGGGTCCAGAGCACTGCCAGACGCACGGCTTCCGGAAGGTCACCGTAACGTCGCCTGTGGAATGTATCCCCCTGTAGCATTTCGTCAAGAGAATCCCTGACGATACAGTCCACCATGTCCCTCCACTGACTAAGGTTCGCCGAGGATCTGGCAATGGCAGTGGCGCTACCCGGTGAGATAGATTCAAGCGCAGGCATGATATCATGTCTTATCCGATTCCGCAGGAATTCGTCCTCACTGTTGGTGGGGTCCTCGAGCCAGTTCTGGCCGATCTCTACGAGGTATTCGCGGAGCCGGGTCCTGGTGATCTCCAGCAGGGGTCTTCTCACCGGTCCCTCTCCGATGAAATCCATCCCGCCGAGTCCTCGAAGCCCCGCCCCCTCAAGGAGCCGCATCACCAGGGTCTCGGCCCTGTCGTCGGCAGTGTGTCCAGTGGCCGCCAGGGCGACCTTTTCACAGCATGAGGCGTATATCCTCTGTCTCTCACGGCTGAAGTGATCCTCCACCGATCCGGTCTCGGGCGGTGTTATCCTGTGAAGGACGAAGGGGAGTGCCGCCCGTTGTGCCAGGGAACGGACGAATTCCGCATCCCGGCGGCTTTCCGGCCTTGCCCCGTGGTCGACGTGCAGGACCTCCAAATCCCATCTCATGTGTGAACGGAAGCAGAGCAGGAGCCTGAGAAGAGCCACCGAGTCGCTCCCGCCTGACACTGCGGCAACCACTCTGCAGCCTTCTGGAAGCAGGTCCCTGGTCCTGACCGTCTCGATGAACGACTTTTCAACGTCGGAACAGCAGTTCACTTCAACCCCCTTTATCGTAATATATACGAAGCGGCGGAGCGAACGGACGCCGCAGTCCGTTCGAAATGATCTTCTGCGTCCTCTTCACAGGTTTCGCCCCGGGAGAGCTGGTCAGGGATGATCTCGCGCGCGAGCCGGGGGGCTCCGAAGTAACGGGAATCGGAGTCCAGCATTCCCTCAGAAATGACCTGTTAATACTTCACATAATCGTTTCCGGATCGGGATACTCCTCATTCTGCTCGCCAGTAGCATGGAAGGAGTGGATTTCGGACGGGAGGTCTTCCCCGTGCGGACTTCTTCTTCCCGGCAGGTTCCGGGGACGGAGTCACGTTCCATAAAGGGCACTGATGGCCATAGCCGAGATAACCAGCACTCCGGCTTTCTATTCGAGAAGGGTCGAAGGCTGAGACCGCCCGGTTGTGGGAAGCCTTAAAGATAAGGCCGCGGAACTCAATCCGCGGCCCTATCACTGGTAGCGGCGGAGGGACTTGAACCCCCGACCCGCGGATTATGATTCCGCTGCTCTGCCAACTGAGCTACACCGCCAGGGACAGGGAAGATAGGCCCGGTGACCGCTTCTGTCAAGTTGTCAGGAGCGCTCCTTCATGCTGGCCGACAGCCTGTCTATGACCTCCGCGAGGTCCTCTTCCGAAAGCCCCCTGCCTTCCTTCTGTATCCGGAAAAGGATGGCGGAGACACCGGACCATTCTATCATGCTCACGTTCACCTTGTATTCCTTGACAGCTTCCAGCAGATGCTGAAACCCCACCGTATCGCTGTCGCTGACCATGCAAATGAGAGTGGCCACATTCCTGTCCCCCTCCATCACATCCAGGGAGGCCGGGGCTTCCGGCGCTCCTCGGCTTCCGAGGAAACGGGAGATGGAATCGTACACCATCTTGATGTGTTCCGAAAGCTCTTCCACTGATATGCTGGCCCGGAGGAAGTCCTCGATATGGTAGTAGAAATCGGTTATCACATTGTCGGGAATATCCGGCAGGCGGTCTCTTATCTCCCTGAGCTGCCGCACATCGTTAAGCCTCATTCCCCTGTCGAAGTCCCTGAACTGCCCGAAATTACTCTCGATGGCCAGTTTTATTCCTCTGTAGGCGTCCTCCATCTCCTCGAAATCCTCCCTCTCCACTATGATGTTGAGGATATCGACCCAGGTTTCCCTGTAATTGGAAGGGGACCTGAAGGAAACCACCGAAAGACCCTTGATTGCGTTTATCGAGCCCACCAGCTCGATTATCTTGTTGTCATGGGTCAAGCTGTCCGGCTGACTGGTCACCAGGACCAGCTTCACCTGAGCCTCGAAGGTGGAGGCTGACACAACGGCGATGTAGGCCTGGTTCATGCCGGTGCTCTCGCTCTCTTTGATGAGAAGAGGAATGAGGGCTCTGGCGTAGTGTTCTCCTCCTCCGTAGCGATAGATGCGCTTGAGCTTCTCCAGCTCGTGGGAAACGAGAAGCTTCTTCAGGCTTCTCTTTATGACTGTCTGCTCGGCCCTTGTGGCGCTCAGGCCCGACGGGCCAGTCATCTCTATCCTTATCGAGATTATTCCATCCCTGGTCGTGTACCTTCTCTGGTGCCTGATGGAGGCCCCGTACCAGGCGTGTGTTAGAGCCGTGACGCAATTCTGGAAGGATATGTCCCTCTCGAAACCGGCAATGTTGATCCCGGTCAGGTGCTCCCTGCTCGTCGTCAGGTTCTTGATGGCGAATTGAGGCTTGCCCGAACTGGATCTGACCAGGTTGACCAGCTGGTAATTCGTCCTGATTATCCACGCCAGGTCGCTGGCCTTTCTCTCGGCCAGGTATTCGTCCGATCTCGAGGAGATGAAGAGGACCAGTTCCCCCTTCTCGCCCAGCAGTCCTGGAGGCACCTTCTTATCTCCGTAGCTGGCTTCCACGGCTTCCCGGACCTCCTCGAACCTCTCCAGCCTCTCCGCCGCCCTTGATAGAAGGGATACGGTGCCCTCCCTGCCCTGGGCCAGGTTGGCGAGCAGGTTCGCCATCTTGCGGGCATCCCTGACGAAGGCATCCCGCCGCCGGGCATCTTCGTCCCTGATACCGGTGATGACGAATCCTCTCCTTATCCCGTCGCTCTTCAGCGCGAACCCCTCGAGGACATCCAGGTTCCATCCCGAGTGGTGCAGCTCGCCGAGAACCACCGAGGCCAGCCCGGGCCAGTCAACGGCTCCCACTCCAACCAGGACCAGGTCGTCATCATCATCCAGGTCTATCACAACCTTGGTGTCGCAGCTCTTCTCCATTCCCAGGAGCTCGTTGAAGATCGCTGACCTTCTCTCAGATGGTATGATGCTGCCGGGACAGCCTTCTGCTGCAGCATCCTTCAGATCGAAGGGTCTGTCATCCATTCCGCACCCCCCATCAATCAGGTTTCAAGATCATCCGTGAACTTGACAGAATGCGCCCATAGAACCATATATGCTCCCCGGCCGCGTCGCTGGCAACAGGAATCTCCGTGGGCGAATAACTCAGCTGGCTAGAGTGCCTGCCTTACAAGCAGGATGTCGGGGGTTCAAGTCCCTCTTCGCCCACCACGGCTCCAAATCCCGCGGACTTGAGCCTGGGAGTCTGCGCGCAAACTCCATCCCGTTACATCCTGAAGGGGCAGAGTATCACTTCGTGGATATCATGGTGCGGATCTGGAAATCCCATGAACCTTCACCGATAAGAGAGCCCTCTCCGTCGAAGACGCTGACGTTCACGGAGTAATCCCCGTCGGGCAGTCTCTCCGGCGGAAGGAACTGGACGAGAG
>JAFGPK010000086.1 GCA_016936235.1 Candidatus Fermentibacteraceae bacterium
GCGACTTCAGGGGCAATCCCTTCGGAACGGAATGGCCCGGTGAGCTCATACTGCTCTCGGTGCCTGAATAACGGCTTGATCATGGTCCTCCGGAGCGCCCGGTGGCACATAATGGAGTTCGACGACTCCCGGCAGATCGTTCCGGCGGTCATGCATGAAAGCAGGTACTGAATGGGAATGGAAGGTTTCAGGGATTATCTGGTCTCCAGGAACTTCGGGGAAGACGATATAGAAGCCGCCCTCAAAAGCGTAAGAGAACTGAAGGACTATCTGGAAGGCATGGGCGGGGGGATCCACAATACCTCTGTCGACCATGTCAGGAGCTACTTCCGCCAACTCGTCGAGACCGGAAAGAACTCCATGCAGAGATTCATCGATCTCGCAAGGTACTTCTACTTCACCGGACAGCATCAGGTCTATATCTACATCATATCCACCATAAGCGGGCGGGAGGTCCTTGACTCCATCTCGGAGAAGCTGGTGAAGGAGATGGGCACCGACTGTCAGGCCAGGATCTTTGACGGCCTGCGGAATCCGCCTCTCGGATCGCCCCCCGAGGTGTACGTGGACAACACCCTCACAATTGTCCGAAGGCTCCTTGACGAAGGGGAGGATACCTGCCACGAGATGCTTGCGGACAACCATCACGGAATACCGCGGGAGAGCTTCGAAAGGTTCGCCGAGATCTACCGCGGGGCGGATTCGATAGACGATTTCCTGAAGGAGCTCCATGAGGAGAGGGTCAGGGAGCTTCAGCGTCACGTGGATGAAGGCAGGGCCTGGTACGAGCAGGAGATCACGCCAGAGGTTGTTGAGCTGGTAAAGAGTAACCAGGAAATGCTTTCCGCTGTCCGGAAAGGAGACTACCTCTACATCACAAAGATACCCTACGCCCCGAAGGACTGGCTCGTCGAGAGCGACCCTGTCAGGAAGCGGTACCTTGCGTGCCACTGCCCGCTGGCGAGAGGAGCCATACTCAGGGAAGACATGGATATACCCATGGACTGGTGCTACTGCAGCGGGGGTTTCCACAAGTGGATGTACGATGTGCTGTTCAATGAGCTCACAGAGGTGGAAGTGCTGGAGAGCGTCCTGGCCGGGAACGACAGGTGCAGGTTCAGGATACGGCTTCCATGAGTTGAACGGGAATCCGTAGTTGACAGGAACCCCGGTCAGTATCGATCTTCCAGCTGCCGGCTAACTGATGGAACACCCTGATTGGAAACGTAATCATGATCAAAGCAATCGGTCCAGCGTTAATTCCACTCTTTCTGATCATCTCCTGCGGGGGCAGTACCGGACCCTCCGGACCCGACATATCCCCCTCCACCCTCTCAGTCACCTTCACCGGTTCAACTGACGGAAGGACATACCTTCCTGCACGCGGCACCGGCGCTGAATCAGGAGAACCCGCCGACGGAGCCATGAGCATCTGCAGGGTCACCGCTTCGTGGACCATGTGCACCGACCAGGGATTCGGTTCCTACGTCCTGTACCGCTCGGAATCCCCTGACATCCAGTCTAATCCGTCCTCGGCGGTGGAGCTGGCGGAGATAGACGACCACCTCACCACTCTATTCACCGACGAGTCCGTCACCTGGGACACCGATTACTACTACGCACTCATGACGACAGATACCGACGGCAACGGTGTATGGAGCAACGAGGCTCCAATAACGACTCCGGAAGTGGAGGCTCCTACCCCGTCATTACTCACACTGGCTGAACTCACCTGGGAATACGCCGAGATCTCCTGGTCGTCCTGCCCGGAGTCCAATTTCGAGAGCTACAGGCTCTACAGGTCCCTGTTCCCTGAAATAGAGGACGACACCACCATGGCGGACCTGCTTTGCGACAACGACTGGAAACTCGACACCACCTTCGTGGATGAGACTGCGGCCCCCTCGACCGTCTACTATTACGCGCTCCTTACCACCAACACCGAGGACATATCCAGCTGGAGCAACGAGATCCAGGTTCTCACCTACGACCCCGTCCCCGACTCCACCGGAGCCACTGTCAGTGTCGGCCGCGATCCCTGGGACGCGGTATCGACCCCGATTGGAGATTACGTCTACGTCACCAGCAGGTACGATAACCTCCTGTCAGTTATAAGAACCGGTGACAGCACCGTCTGGGCCACCGTTCCCGTCGGCGATTCACCCTACGGGATCTGCGTCCTTCCCTCGGGGGAGTTCGTCTACACCGCCAACTGGGGATCCGGGGACGTATCGGTGGTGAGGACCTCAGACAACACGGTGATCGAAACCGTCAGCGTCGGTAGCAGGCCTGTGGGGATCTGCGTCCTTCCCTCGGGGGAGTTCGTCTACGTAACCAACAGGGACGACAACAGCGTCTGTGTGATACGCACATCGGACAACACCGTCGTCGACACAGTCACTGTGGGCACCGATCCCTACCGGGTGTGTCCGCTGCCCTCGGGGGATTTCGTCTACGTGACGAACTTCGGATCGAACGACATGTCCGTTATAAGGACGTCCGACAACACTGTAGTGGATACAGTGGACCTGTTCACCCATCCTACGGGGATATGTTCCCTCCCTTCGGGCGACCATGTCTTCGTCTCCAATTACAACAACGACGTGGTTGCCGTGGTCAGGACCTCGGACAACACCATCGTGGACACGATCAATGTGGGCAACGGTCCCTGGGGACTGTGCGCCCATCCAGGCGGGGAATGCGTTTACGTGGCCAACAGCAGCAGCAACACTGTATCACTCATCAGGACCTCTGACAACAGTGTAGTGGCGGTGCTGGATGTTGGATCGTCCCCGTCCAGCATCTGTTCGACTCCATCCGGAACATCCGTTTACGTGGTCAACTACGGAGACGGTACGGTTTCGGTCTTCCAGTAAACGAAAAGGGGGCGGAGATACCGCCCCCCGCTATCTCGATGCGGTTAATGTCCTAGCGCACCACCAGCAGGCTGGTGCATCCGGACCATTCCCCTGAGGATATCCTCACCCGGTAGATGCCCGAAGGCACGGGTCTGCCTTCACCGTCTGTGAGTTCCCAAACCAGGCTGTGATCGCCTGCCTCCATCTCCTCCCTGGATACGGTGGCCGCCAGCCTTCCCGAGATGTCGTAGACATCCACCCTGACCTCGCCATCGGACGCAAGGCTGAAGGGTATCGTTACACTGCTCATGGCGGGGCTCGGGTAGACGGCGCCCAGTCCGTTCGCGCAGGTCTGCCCCGCACCTTCCTCCATACCCGTACCGGTCACATCGATGGCACCTATGCAGCAGATATGATCACGGGCCCAGGCCACCACGGATATGGCGCCTGTGGATACCGGGTTTACGAAGAAGCTGCACTGTCCCGAAGCGTCGGTGTCATCAATCATGTAGATATCGCCGGTCTTCCAGTCACCCTTCTGAAGGCATACCCTCGCGCCCTCCACCGGCGACCCTCCGGCGGAGACGGTTACCGTGACCGTGGATGCGCCGGAGATGGATGCAACATGATCAGCCTCCAGCTGGACGGCTTCCACGGACCACATGGGCAGCTCGGGGTCGCCGAAGAGGTTGTATTCCTTTACGCACCAGTCCTCTATATCGCCGTTGGGAGGCGACATCTCGTCATTCCCCATGGCGTGGGCCGCACCGAGTATGTACAGGTCGTCGTTCCACATCACGTCGTAGAAATACCGGCACAGTATCTCGCTGGTGCCGTAACCTGGGTTGCCGGGATTGCCGTACCCGTACCTGGCGTTGAACGACCCGAATCCCCCGCCTCCCGGAGAATTGTTCCATGCGTCCCCCATGCACTCGAAGCCGTCCAGGTGCCCGATGAGGCAGGAGATGGAGTTCCATATGGCGGGCAGGCCTCCGTAATTGATGTTGTCGAGGTTCATGAAATCCGCTGTGGAGTAGTACCCGCCGGGAAGGGAGAAGAGGGTGGCCGCTCCGTGACTCGCATGATAGACATGATGCGGACACGAGTTGAGCATGCTGTCGGTAATGGCATAACTGTTGTTACCCTCGGAATCGTAGCATTTCTCCTCCGCCCACCCGTCGGGGACGAACTCCGATATCAGTTCCGCTCCCGCTGAGCCGTAGCAGCCGGGCCACAGCATCTCGGTGGTGTAGCCAATCCTCAGTTCCCCTGGCGAGCCCTCGAAGTAGTCGACGGTCATTATCCGTTCATATATGAACACCTTCTCATTGAAGATCCCGCACTCTCCCGTGCTGTTCACGCTGGCCCTGCCCACCCAGAGGTCGGGGTGGTAGTCCACCTGGTCGATCCCGTACTGGCCCCAGATGTGGTTGTTATTGCTGTCCCACAGGTCTGCTCCGGGGACCATGTCGTTGATGTCCGACCAGTAGAGGTCGACGGGAGGGAACTCCACCGTGGTGAAACCGTCGGATATCTTGGCGTCCCTTCCGGGAATGATGTTGTCGTCGCCGTAGATAAGGACGTACTCTACACCCTCGTCCCTGCAATCCGTCAGGAAAGCCCTTATCTCCTGCTCGAGATCGTAGAGGCTGTAGTTCGTATCTATCCAGCCGGTGGTGACCACCGAAGCCGGGACGCCCTTTGACGTCTTCCAGTCGGCGAGTTCCTGTGCGAAGCTCTCGTAGTCAACTGTGGCTATGATCACGTACTCGCCGTAAGCGAGGTTTCTTGAGTCGACAATGGCAGCCCCGGAACCAGAGACACCCTCGGGATTGGCCACGCAGTTCATGACCGTTTCCCTGGCCCTGGCCTCGCTACGGGCACTCCTCCTCTGCACCGTCATCGCCTCTGGAGCGCTTTCGAAGGTAACCTTCAGCGTGAGGGAAGTCAGAAGCTCGATGGCGCCGGAAGCAGGATTCCACCTTGCCGGATAGACGCTCACATAAGCCACGGGGATCCCCATTATCACGCTTGAGCCCCTGAATTCCATCGGCGCCGCAGGGTAGTACTCCCCGGAGCCGTATATCTCAGGGTCGGGTTCCGTGAACTCGATCCCGGCTCCCATCAGGGATATGGGCACCGGTGTCTGATAGGGCATCACGTCGAAACGTCCCCTCAGAGGACTGTACCTTGCCTCCAGCACCTCTATCCCGTCTGCGGAACAGCCCGTGGGGAGAGCGATACGCTCCGTGTAGGCGGGAAGGGAAGGCGCGCCCGCCAGGCCCAGGAGTCCCATGCCCGTCCCGGTGACGGTGCTGAAGAGACCTGCGTCCCCGATATCGATGGCGGACGGATCAAGCGGTATCGAAACGGTGAGTTCTCCCGCATCCGCGGCGGGCAGGAACAATGAAAGCAGGATCGCTGCGAATATCCTCATGATCATCCAATCCGGGTTTCCCTGAACACTGTTCTGCTTGTTCGCGTATAACCATTAACCTCACTGAAAGTATAGCCACACGCAGTTGAATGTAAAGGCGGAGAAGCGGTCCGATCACATCCGCCTGCCTGCCCCGGCGGGGCAGCTGAATCCGCTTCAGCCTGTCTCCGGACGCTCCCTGCACGCTTTGACCTCGAAGGAGGCCAGTCTCTCCCTCTTGCCCGCCACCTTTTCCGTGAACTCCGGGAATCTACCGGCAACGAGACCCAGGGTATCATCAAGAACCCTGTAGAGCATATCCTCGGATGCCGCTCCAGGGTTCTCCAGCATCCACGCGATGTTCCCCCCCGTCAGCCCTTCCGCTCTCACGGACATCCTGCCCAGCTGGTAATCCACCCATCTCGGCTCATCGGCAGAGTAATAGAGACCGTTGATTGCGGCAGTGATGTTAAGGATCTTCTTCAGCATGGAACACATCCCGTCCTGCCAGGCAAGATGATCCCCCCGCTCCAGGCACTGATGGAGCAGGTAGCCCTTCACGTAGATACCCATGTTTTTCCCGATGACCTTCTTCGCCAGCTCGTCCGGGTACTCCTCCAGCCTCTCCTTCCAGTGACTGAAGATCTCCCTCCCCTTGAAGGGTATGCTGGCGAGGTAACCGCCCACCATGCTCAGCAGTTCGGGCTCGCTGCTGCGCTCTTCCAGAAGAGGGGCGACCCACTCCTCCCACTGGGCCAGCGTGGAGTGCCCGAAATCCACTTTTAGACCCTTTATGTGGTAGCTTTCGATGAAGGTTCCGGGATGCTGGCTCAGGAGAGCCGTTCTCTCGAGCCCGAATGACCTCTCCAGGGGACAGCTCTCTATGAACTCCCCGTCCATGACGTCCCAGTAAACGATGATGTCCAGATCGGAGTAGTCATCCGAGATGCCTCTGGCGGCGGAACCCCCCAGACACACCATCCTGACGGAACCATGGCTCAGATATGGTTCCGAGAGCTCCCCTGCAAGCTCAACCCTCCATTCGCTGGCCTTGTTCATAAGCTCCGCCTTTCCTTCTATTGATATGCCTTCCTGAGGACATGCCGTCCGAACTTAAGATAACACCTCTGTCCAGAACGCAAGTGCAGTATCCGCCTCATGGTGGAGCTGCTTTTCAATGGGCCGGGCAGTTCGTAGGATTGGCCCGGACACTGTTACAGGGGCAGGTTCTTCTGCACGTCAACTCTATCCACGGAGGATATCATGAAGAAGACGGTGATGGTGGTACTCATCAGCCACAGGCACGAGGCGGCTACAAAGGTTCAGGCGGTGCTCACGGGCTGGGGATGCATGATAAAGACCAGGCTGGGCATACATCAGGGGGTCGAGGAGAACTGCTCGGAGAACGGACTCCTCTTCCTCGACCTGGTTGGGGACGATGAGAAGCTCTCCGAGCTTGAACGCAAGCTGAGCGTGATCAGGGGCGTCTCCGCCAGGAAGATAGACCTGGAGATACCCGAGGACTGAGCCGATCCCCCCGGGTCCCGGTCCTAATTCCCTGTCTGCACCGTGAATCTCAGGAGAGCTCCGGTCTCGTAATCGAGCACAAGGAAGCCGCACTCAGCCGAATACGCTCCCACTCCGCCGGGGAGAGGCAGGCAGTAGCTGTCCAGGTAGTTCCAGTCCCAGTCGTACCTGTCTATGAGTTTCACCGGCGCCAGGGTCGTGTCCTCCGCGCTCCTTATCTGCCCGTTTCGCGTATAGTTTGCCAGTTCGACGTTGAGCATGCCCTCGGGTCCCACGAATAGCCTGCCCATGTTCCGGTAGAACTGCCCTCCCATCTGATCCCCGTCGGTGTGGAACTCCGGCTCCCGGACCTCCGTGGGATATTCCCTGGCAATGTCCCGCCCTACCGTCCTGCTGCCCAGATGGCAGGGATAGAGGTGGTAGGTGTTCCACATTGAGACCAGCAGCACCGAATCCGGTGCCAGGAGAGCATTGAAGGAATCCTGCATCCTGAAGGTCACGTTCTCCGGATGTCTGAACCACTGCGCCTCCCCGAAGGAAAAGAGCTTCTCTCCGGACACGGCGAAGACATGCACGTCGCCTCCCGGCTCCATCTCCGAGAGCACGGCGAAGGTGGAATCATCTACAAAGAGAACATCAGTGGGATTGCCAACGGGTACAAGATCGAGCACCCGCCCCGACCTGTCCATTATCTCGACCTTGTCCAGCATGCCGTCGGCCACCAGCACGTATCCGCCGTTCACGGCTATCTTGTAGACCGCGTTGAAGTGGCCCGGGCCTTCCCCCTGCTCGCCCGCGGTCCAGATCACGGAGCCGTCAAGACCCATGCAGACCACCCGGCAGCCGGACGCATCCGCTATGAAGATTGAGTCCCCCGAAACCTCGACGTCCCGGATGGAGAAGAAGGGCGGGTCCATCACCTCCTCCCCGCCGTAGCTCCGGATGAAGGAGAACCGGACCTCGTGCTCAGGATCCCCTTCCCACAGGCCTTCGTCCGACGCCTCCGCCCAGGCGATCCATTTAGCCATTGTGTCCGGATCGCAGGAGTAAGGTGCCTCCGAGCTCTCCACCATCTCCCCGCCACTCTGCGCCGGCGGTCCTCCGCACGCCATCAGCAGAGCTGAGGCAGCGACCACGTATTTCATTGCCGGTCATCCCTTCCCTGGGTCAGCATATCGCTCAGTGCCGCCCCCGGGTGGTGGTATCTGGTCTGCCGCTCCGTCTTCTTCCCGAACTGGACGGCTTCCTCAGGGCACCAGTGGAAGCAGGCAAAGCACTGCTCGCAGTGGTCACCCCACAGGGGCCTTCCATCTTCACCCGGATGTATGTTCCCTGCCGGGCATACCTTCGAGCAGATGCCGCAGGAGTTGCATTTGCCGTCACTCAGGAACTTGACCGCCTGCCTCGAGACATTCCTGCTGAACAGCGGATACACAAGCCTTCCCATAATCGAGAAGAACAGACTGTTCTTTCCCGTGCTTCCGCGGTAGCCCTCCCTTATCCTTTCGACGATGGCGTTTATCTCTTCCTCAGCCTTTTCAAGGACCGGGGTCTGCTTCTCTTTCCCCGGGGCCCCTCCCATGGGGGGATAGTTCTCCACCATCCTCACCGTCATGGCAGCGTCCATACGGATGCCTCTCTTCCCCAGCCTGCGCCTGGTGATGGACATCGCGGATCCCGGGGAACCCCCGCATGTGGCAACGGCGAAAACGTATTCAGGGGACCCTGACGGCAGGCTCTCTATGAACCTGGATACCAGAACGGGCGGACCCCAGGCGTAGACAGGGAACACCAGTCCCATGCGCTCCGGCAGTTCGGTGACCTTGCCCACCGCCTGCGAGACGGGGACGAGTTCGGCCCCTTCAATGCCTTCTTTCAGCCTCTTGGCTACATGCAGCGAATTCCCGCTTCCGGAGAACCAGTAGATCCTAGTGCCCATAATTCCTCCCTCAGGCTGTCTATACAAACGTGGCCAATTCACCTTTTCGAACAGTTCCAGGACTTCCTTCTGCCCGTCGGTCTCCACGGCGTGCGGGTTCACTTCCCGTAGCATCCCAATGGCATTCTCCGCTGACAGATCGCCCTTTCTCATGAGCCATGCCGCCCCGAAGGTGCCCGTTCTGCCGCATCCGCCCAGGCAGTGGACCAGAACGGTGCCCTCTGCGCGCTCCACAATCTCGACGAAGCGGAACAGGTCAGATACTGATGGAGCGGTGAAGTCCCTGACGGGTATGCTGTACCAGGTCACTCCCGGTATCCCCGGGTCGTCGTACGATCCCGGCTCTTCAGGATGCAGCAGCGAGACAACGGCGGAAAGTCCTGCGATCTCCAGCTCATCCATTGCAGGATTATGTGAACCCATCAACCTGGGCCTGTCTATCCACCATTTCATCTGCAGACCATTTCATCCATACTATCGATTTCTGCTCCGCGGAGCGGTATTCCAGGTGAGCCATGCCCGGTCTTGCCCATGATTCACCGCTTAGAACTGCCCGAGCCCTCAGAACCTTATCACACCGAAGTTTCTCACGCCCTTCGCTACCGGGCGGGGAGTATTCAGGGAATCGTCGATCATGTACAGGTTCTCAGTGAGATCCTCTGGGGAGTAGCCAGTGTAGAAGAGCACGTCTCCCATCCACTCATAATGGAGATTGAAGAGCATCATGTCTGGAAGTAGAGTGGTCTGATTCGTACCGTCAATATCGACTATCAGAAGAGGTCCGTGCGCAAGGTCACCAAAATCGGTCACCACGGAAAAGATCACCTTGTTCCCCGAAGGCGAGACACTGTAGCTGGGAGGGTCTTCCAGGAACCATTCATCATACCTGTGTATGCCCTCCGTACTCGTAAGCTGATATGTCCTGCCGTCGCTGCGTGTGCAGAAAAGCTCTCGGATACCGTTCACTGACCCGTCGGAGATCACGATATCCGGATGTTCCGCCTCTGAGGAATCCTGTGCTTCCCGTTCAGGCATGTCCCCCCTTATCGAGGAGAGGTCCATGACGGCATTGTCCGCGAAGTAATACCGATCCCACGAGAATTCGCATTCCACCAGCAGATCCCCGCCCTGAACCTCCATCCCTGCCCTTTCGCCGTAGGTCTCTGTTACGAAATAGCTGATGTCGCCGGTTTCATTCTGAATGCTTCCGATGATACCGTTTCGGGCTGTATCCGGAAGTGACAGCGCGAAGACATCCATGTCCAGCTTGCCGTCCAGCACAGAATAGTAGATCAGACCCGGCTCTACGGGGTCACATACGAAGTTGAACACGTCTCCTCTGCCGGTGATGTTCACAGCGGTCGTATCGTCGACGATCAGCCACAGGTCATCACGGTGTTCAAACACTATCGTGCAGTCCTGTGAAACGAACCACGACCCGCCAAGATTGACAGGAAGAATCTCAGCATGATCCGGGACAATTTCGTTTAATGCCGGCCGGGATATCGCCCCGGCGTTCATGGCTGATGCGTATGCAGCAGGGAGCAGGGTACAAAGAACCATGAGAATGCGGGAGGATCCTGCACAGGAACGGCTTTTGGCATCAGTGGCAGTCATTCGGACCCTGCTTCCATGGCACCGATCGTGGGAAACATCAACGTCTTCTTCATTCGAAGCCGTGCACCACGATGAACCCCATATATCCCTCCAGTTCAGTCAGTTGACCTTTTGATACATTCGGCTGATTTGACCCCGGTTGCCATTCCGAAAACTCTGGCAGCTCTGAAACAGTCGGACATATACTGACTGGTCCGGCAACCCGTGGTCAAGGTCCTTTCTAATGAATGCTGACATTGTCAGGTTCAGGAGACATCTATTCGTAATGCATGTCGGAACTGCCCTAATTCAGGTTGACACAAATGGATGCAATCCGCATAGTCTACGTATATTATAAAATTGCATTATTTTAGGTTATGTGAGGGCATAATGAAATCTGATGATTGTAAGGTAATGGATTCTGAATGTCATTTGAACAGAATAGAAAAATGGCATAGTAATTTTGAATCCGAGATCCTGCTGATGATTAAAACGCTCAAGAGACTGAAAAGCAGTTCAATTGAAGCCACGGAGGAATGCAGCAGACACTACAAGAACACTATCGAGCTGACAAAGGCGAAATCCAATTTTACATTCGAAGTATCGCATGAATTAAAAGCACCATTAGCATCTGTATATAATATCATTAACGTTATTTTAGATGGCTACCTTGACGGAGATGTAAATAAGCAAAGAGAATACCTGTATAGAGCTAAATTAAAGATAAAGAGTATTATAGAGCTTCTGAATGACCTGTTGGTATTCTCTCGCCTTGAAGAGAGGGCGAACGAACTTGAGAAGGAAGAATTCGATGTTACAGAATTATTCGCTTCTATCATTGAAGAAATGACTGTATATGCAGATAGCCGCAATATCAGGATCAACTGGGATTTCTGCAGTGAATGTCCCCATATCTACGGGAACTCGGAGCTAATAAGGAGGGTGTTTACCAATATAATCCACAACGCCGTCAAATACAGCGAAAACGATAACACAGTGGAGGTTACCGGAAAGACCGATGAAGACCGTTTTCTTCTGAGAGTCGAGGATCATGGCATAGGCATCAAGGAAGAAGAAATGCAGAAAATCTTCGATATCTTCTTCCGGGGTGAGAATACCAAACGTGATCCGGAGAGGGAAGGCATAGGTCTCGGCCTTTCACTCGTCAGGAGGATAGTCGATGCTCATGGAGGGTGTATCAAGGTAAGCAGCGAATTGCATAAGGGAACTACGGTGGAGGTCCGTTTTCCAGAATGCCAGAAGGAGGACAGGTAATGCCGAAAGACGTACTTATCGTGGACGATGATTTTGATTTCGTGGATACCACTGAATTGGTTCTGAAGAGCCATGGTTACGAAACGCGTACCGCCCACGACGGTGAAGAAGCGCTCCAGAAAGTCGTGGAAAAAATACCTGACCTCATGCTGCTGGACATAATGATGAAAACAAAGGGCGACGGCATCTGGGTAAGCGAGCAGATAAGATCCAAGGAGAGTACGAAGGGAATTCCCATAATCATGATAACCGCCGTCAACCAGGATGCTGACATGTTGAAATTCCACTTTGAAAAGGATGTCGGGACGGATTCGAGTTATCTGCCCGTGAACATATTCATGGAAAAGCCCATTGAGATCAATGATCTGCTCGAAGAGATCAACAGGCTTATCGGAGCTCCGTAGAGTCTCTGAATAATGGACCTTACCCCGCCTGATCTCCATTTGGAAACCTTTCATCGAGTGGATTACCCGGATTGAATCACTCATGAGCTTAACTCCGGCATGATAAGGACCCAGGGCGAGCTGTCCAATGAGCATCAGACCTCCACTCCTGCATACTCCTGCCGGATGGGAATAGAATTAGGAGTAACGGAATAAGGGGCTTATTCGTTTCACAAACCGTCCATACAGGAACGGGTTCAAGGCGAAGGCGGATCGCATATGTAGATTCCTTTGGAAGCCACTTTCATAATATCTTACAACTAATAGATTCACTGAAGGTGGTTTTGAGTGTTCCTGGCAAGGGCATTCTTATATTGTCTCTAATTTGCCTCGCGTGGTTTTCCATCAGAGGTGCGACCTTGAATGTCAGGGGATTATGAGCAGATACTCTGCGGCATTAGTCATTCATGCATGTCTGGCCATAAGTTCTTCCGCACTGGCGCAGTATCCATGCACTCCCGGTTCAATCCTCGTCGAACCAGAGGCTGTCGAGCTTCGGGTAGCTGCGACCGCGCCTTATTGCATTCCGACAATGATTCCAGGGATGTATGTGACTCCATCCTGTGATCAGGCCGTTCTGATGGCAGAACCTTCATGGGTAGCAGAAAATCGCGGTTGCCTCAATCCCGGTGACATCAGGCGTATATGGGCTGCAGCTGTCAGTGATAGCGGAGAGATATGGTACCTTATCGGACAGAGCACCTGGTGTCATGGAAGTGCGCTGGTGCCTGTATCGGATCTCAGGTATATGACCGAAGCTCCCTTCCTGGTCTGGCTGGCAACAGGTTTTGCGGTGAACGGCCAGATGGATCTGGCGCTTGGATTAGTTGAACACGTGAATGGGATCGGTGTTTTCCCTGGGACTGATGATAGCATTCTTGTCCTTGTCTACAACAGCGCAAACCCTCCTGTAAGCGACTGGGAAGAACTGATAGACCATCAGGACGGTGTCTACCTGTTCGCAAACCAGTCCGGTTTCAGTTTCTTCACTATCTGCAACCTCGCCTGTGTGCATGAGATCAGCCCTTCTGGTAGGTATTTCGCCATCGGAGCAGACGGAACCGATGTATTGCGTGGCCCGGTGGATCTGATCGATCTTGAAACCTGCGTTAGTTAGTGGAGAGGATTGAGAAATGACCAGGCTGAGCATGATTGTATTTCTCCTTACAGCAGGTACTGCGATCTCCGACACCGGAAATGCGTATGTGTTCACTGATGGAAGAGGCGCTATGCCAGCTCAGTCTGAATTCATCATGATGGATGCAGAGAGCGTCACTGTTACTCCGGTTGCTTCATCTTCGCACACGTATACAGTTGAAGTGGAGGTCGAATGCGTTTTCTACCTTACGAATCTTACGGACGATCCGCTGCATGAAACGGTCTTCTTCCCCTTTGAGTCCTTCTACTCCGGCCCTGGATTGTACCACAACTACGAAGCAGGACAGGATGAACGGGACGAGTTCTACTATTCGAGAACACTCGAGATGATGGACAGCGAGGCAGGAAGATCAGTCCCGGTTGAAGATCTGGTGCCTGACTGGCTTCAGTTCAGAGCTTTCGATGATGTTGAAGAATACGAAGTATCCTACCACAGGGGCCAGGTGAACCCGGACATGAGACTTGTATACTGGCCCGTCATGGCGTGCTGGGACATGCACTTCAAGCCCGGAGAAACCGTCAGGCTCGTGAACACATATCATACGTACTGGAAATTCAACCAGTATGTTGAAGGATTCGCTTCCTTCACCTATGTCACAAGGTCCGGTGCCACCTGGGCGGGAACGATCGGCGATGCGGTGATTTCCATAGTGGTCCCGGAGCAGTTCTCCGCAGGCGTTACGGATCGGACAAACCAGTACCTGCATTGGAACGGTTCTCCGGCGATAGACGGCGACAGGCTGACATGGCACTACACGGACTGGGAACCTGATGAGGACATTGCGCTGATAGCTGTCTGGGAACCGAATACTCTATTCAATATGCTATGGGCCGGCGGCTACTATCATTTTAATGATTCTCTTGCAGCAAACTGGAGATCGGGAGAACTGTACCCTCTGGCTCTGGAGATCTTCAGCAGTACTCGAGATGTTCTTTCCGCAGATGATGTTACCGGCTATCTGGAAAGGTGGGGGTGTATTCTGTGCGGAATATCCGAACCGGACTCCATGGCATACTTCGACAAGTACTTTGATCAGGATCACGAGTATGGCGTAGAACCGGGAGAGTACCCTGAGCGGGAAATCATGGCAGTCCCCCATGCACTGGAAGACCTGTTCACACAATGCAGAGAGACCGTTGAGGCTGCAGACATGGAATTTCTTCTTCCAATGGCGATAGTGCGGAGGTTTCCATCATCGGGATGGAACATGGCAATGTACTGCGCCGTCCCACAGCAGCAGATCGCTTATCTCCTCTACCTCGAGAATGTCCGCGATGCAGCAGTCGGGAACACGATAATCGATCCCGCAGTGGAATCACTCTTCTGGCTAAGCGGCTGGTACATCGCAGGTGAGGAATCACCCATGCTGGACAGTTCCAGCAATGGTATCGTTTCAAGGGCCGAGGTGACCGAGTTCTGGAGGGAAGGCGGGGGCTGCGGCATGCCACTTGTCACCGGTACCACAGCAGACCAATCCGCTTCGCTGACACAGAACATAGTCGCACATGCCTCATCAGAACTGCAGGATGATCAGGGAAATGATTTCATCTGCGGTAACTCCGTTGATGGAGACCGTGAAACATGCTGGATTACAGGTGCGGATGGATATGGACACGGAGAAACCATATCCCTTTCGCTCAGAGAGCCTCAGGATATCCGGGGAGTTTCAATAGTCAACGGCTGTTCTGAACCGGCAGCAGATTATGCAGATTATGCCAGAGTGAGAAAGATCTATGTGAGTTGTAACGAAACACCTCTAATGGTGGCTCAGATAGTGGACGAAAGCGGGATTCAGACCTTTTACTTTCCTCATGCTCTCACTCTGAAACCTGATGATGTGCTAAGTCTCGAGATCGTAGAGGTGTATCCCGGGGTGATACACTGCAACACTGCAATATCGGAAATAGCATTTCTGATTCAGGACTGATCCGTGCAGTGTTAATGGTACCCCTGACGGGATTCCCTTCGACTCACTTCGTTCACTCAGGTTTAACTCAACAACTGACTTTCAGTCAGGCCAGATACTCGATCTGAGTTCCGAATCCACAGAGCAATAAAATCGGGGAGGTGATTTCCACCTCCCCATTTTTCTTTGGTACCCCTGATGATTCATGGTTGGAACCAGTTAGTGGAATGGATCGTGCAGGTCGCCAATCTAAAGACGACTATCAGTGCTTGATTGTTCCATTACCTGAGTTAATCACGGTGAGAAAACCAGCTGATGGCTCATACTGTACCTTGTTGTATCTGAAATGGCTCTACTTGCAAATTGTAAGACATGCTCTTAATTTGAGTACTGCTCTAGCTCCCCAGACTGGCAACTCGATCAAGGAGGGTTTCGTTTATGGTAATAAGCTCTTCCAGGAATGCCATATCATCAAACGGATCGGCATCGTATTCCATGCCATTTCTGATGGCGTGAGCTTCGCTGAGCATAGCTACTTCTTTGCCAAGGCTTATGGTGTGAGTCAGGGCCTGGAATACTACATACCTACCGTTTCTCGATGGCCTGTAACCGCACCAACGCAATGCTGCAAGAGCTAAAGAAAATGAGGCCTCGTATGCAAGTTGGAATCTGCTTTCAATCGATAGGTTGTCTTTGATTGAATCAGCATGAAACCTCCTGCCTTTCTCAACTAACCTGATGAATTCGGTTTCCGATCTCTCGAGAGGAAGGAGAAGCCCAAGTTCTTCAAGATTCTCAAGGTTCTCTGATGGCATATTCAGAACCTTTCAGGAATATCTTCGGCTGCGCAAGAACTCTTTGCACGAATGGATTAGATTCCTCAACTTTGTTCTTCCACTCCTCTAGAGTCATGATCCTAACACTAATAGTCCTGCGAATGTCATTTTCCACAGGCTGCAAAGCACTAAGCAAGTCCGAGTACTGTATTCCCTCCCCTATAACAATGATATCAATATCGCTATCCGAATTATCCTTGCCATTCGCAATCGAGCCATAGATGAATGCTCCAAAGATTGAGTTCATAAAGGGAGCCAAGGCAGACTCTAATGGTATTGTCAGGGCAACAGTCTTGATGACCAGACCGTGTATCTCATGGAATACTGGAGACTGGGAGTTAGCCTGATAGAATTTCGTCCTTCCTATTCTCTCCTCATTCACCAGTCTACTGTTTGTCAGACGCTTAACTATGCGATGTACTGCACCAACACCTGAGTCTATCAAAATGATTAGCTCAGACATCTGGAATTTCCTATCGGGCTGTCCGAAAAGAAGCGCAAGTACTTTTAACTGTACCTCAGAGAATAGACTCTGGGCTATTCCCCGTGAAGGGTAGTCAGATTCATTGCTAGTAGTGTGCCTTTGTTTCTCTCCCATATTGGGAAGCATAACACCCAATATGGGAATTTACAAGTACCCCCGTTCATGGTGTAGAGCCTTATGTGCCTGATATTGGGGGATGCCCCCATCGGTGGTTTTGAGCCAAATGCTGACGAGTCCCATGTGGTACCCC